>JADZDN010000219.1 GCA_020851015.1 Alphaproteobacteria bacterium
CAGCGCTGCTGCGGATGCATCGCGGTCACGGCGACCGCCTCGCCCTCGACGCGGCCGAGGATCGATTCCTTGCCCATGTAGGGTTCGGCGCAGAACGACGCGCATTCCATCAGCTTGCCGGTGTAATAGCTGATGCCGGGCGAGAAGCCGGCGTTCAGCAGCGGCGCGGCGAACAGCGCGCAGTCGCTGCTGCGGCCGGCAATCACCACGTCGGCGCCGGCGGCGAGCGCGGCGCGGATCGGCTCGGCGTTCATCACGGCGACGATGCGCGTGGTGTGCGCGAGCGTGGCCAGGTCGGCGTCGGGCCGGCCGTCCAGCCCCTCGATGCGCGCGCCGCCCGCGAGCTTGCGCTTCAATTCGTCGATCGACTGCTCGGCATAGATCGCCGCCAGCTTGAACGGCGCCAGGCGATGCTCGGCGGAGATGTCGCGGATCATGACGACGAACTGGTCGACGCCGCGATCGGTGCCGGTGTCCGACGCGGAGCCCACGATCATCGGCACGCCCAGCTTGCGCGCCTGCACCAGCATCACCTCGAGATCGTGGCGCTGCCAGGCCGCCAGGCTCACATGCTGGTCGGCGCCGAGCGGCCGCGGCCCCATGTCGCACGATCCCGCGTCGGCGATGATGAAGTCGGGCTTCTGCTCGCAGCCCAAGAGGAAGCTGCCTTTCTCCAGCGGCGTGAAGGCCAGGTGGCCGGTCGGGAAGAGGATCTTGATCGCGGTCATGCAGCAGGACTCCCGATGATGATGAAACCTATTGCGCCGCCGCCGCCGAGGCGGCCGGCTTGAACTCGTAGCGTCGCCACGCCGACGCGCAGGGATTGCCCAGGGCGACGAGCATCCGCCGCTCGCGCGTCAGGTAGATGGCGCCGGCGATGGTCGCGCTGAGATCGCCGCCGCCATGGCGGCAGAAGGCCGCGCCGCCCTGGCCGCCGTGGTAGGCGAGCAGCCCGGCGACCGCGTCGACGCCGGGATCGTCCCCCAGCTCGCCCAGCAGCGCGGGCAGCACCGACCAGCGGCGCTCGGAGTTGGCGCGGCTGGCCGCGCTGTCGGCGGCAAGCAGGTTGGCGGCCGTCATCTCGCGCGTGACGAAGTGGTTGGTCCGGCCGACGCGCCCGGCGCGATGCTGCTCTATGCCGACCTGGCGGTGGCCGAGTTCGACCGCCGCAACCGCGCCCTTGGCGTCGGCCAGGATCAGCAGGCCGCTGCCGGTGTGGGTCGTACGCCGGATCAGGCCGAGCGCCTGCCCGACATCGGCGCAGTCCGTCAGCAGCCGGGTGAGCAGGAAATAGCGGTGCAGGCCGATCCCCATGTCGGTGGTGCGGCTGGCGGTGTCGGACACGGCGAGACCGTCGCTGTTCATGCCGGAGGAGAAGTTGCCCGGGCTGCCGAGCGAGCCCAGCACCAGCATTGCCCGGCCTCCCCAGGCCGGGTCGCGATGCAACATCACGCGCTGGATCGCCACGTGCTCGGTACGGTAGTCGCGGTTCTTGGCCAGGATCGCGCCAACGCCGAGCGTGACGGCGAAGGACGTGCAGCCATCGGGGTCGCGTTCGCGCAGCGCCGCCATGTCCATCGCGCTGGAGCAATGCAGGTAGTCGAACAGCGTCGCCTCGGGAATGCCGAAGCCCTCGGCAAGCCCGTGAATCTCGTCGAGGATCGCCGGGTAGGCGCGCCGCGTGTAGTCGTACTGGCCGGCGATGAAGCGGCGGACCGCCGGATGCGCCAGCGCGCGCGCCGTTTCGGCCAGGCGGTGCTCGATCGCGTGGCGCACCGGCTCGATCATGTCGGGGCACAGACCGGCCTGCGCCGCGCCCCGCACGAACGGATCGCCCGCCAGCAGCAGCGGTCGGCCCGCAACCGCTTGCGATGAACGGGACGTCATGCGGGCGCTCCCTGGTGCAGGTGGC
This sequence comes from Alphaproteobacteria bacterium, assembly GCA_020851015.1. The sequence goes on from JADZDN010000219.1 coordinate 1,913, forward strand.
AGGCGACGCTGTGGCCGGAGGCGACCGCGACAGGCGCTGGCGCGATAGCGCGGCACTGCGCCATCGCGTGCGGGCAGCGCGTGTGGAAGCGGCACCCCGCCGGCGGATCGAGCGGTGACGGCACGTCGCCCTGGAGGCGCTGGCGCGGAGCCCCACCCGCCTCGACGCGGGGCACCGCCGCCAGCAGCGCCTGGGTATAGGGGTGCGCGGGCGACCGGAGCAGCGTGCGCGCCGGGCCGAGTTCGACCACCTGGCCCAGATACATCACCGCCACGCGGTCGCTCACATGCCCGACCACCGCCAGATCGTGCGAGATGAAGAGGTAGGTGAGCCCCAACTCGCGCTTGAGTTCGGCGAGCAGCGCCAGGATCTGCGCCTGGATCGAGACATCGAGCGCCGAGACCGGCTCATCGCAGACCACGAACTGCGGCTTGACCACCAGCGCCCGTGCGATGCCGATGCGCTGGCGCTGGCCGCCGGAGAACTGGTGCGGATAGCGGCGCATGTGGGCCGGCGACAGGCCGACGCGCTGCAGCATGTCGGCCACGCGCTCGCGCGTCTCGTGCGCGGTGTTGCGGGCGTGGATCGCGATGCCCAGACCCACGATCTGCTCGACCGTGCGGCGCGGGTTGAGCGCCGCATAGGGGTCCTGGAAGATGATCTGCATATGCCGGCGCATGACGGTCATCGCCGTCGGGTCGAGCGTCGACAGCTCGACGCCGTCGAAGGCGACGCTGCCCGCGGTCGGCTCGAGCAGGCGCAGCACGGTGCGGCCGAGCGTGCTCTTGCCGCAGCCGCTTTCGCCGATCACGCCCCGCGTCTCGCCGCGCCGGATGTTCAGCGTCACGCCGTCGAGCGCGCGCACGGTGTGCTGCGCCGGCCGGTCGACCAGGCGGCGCAGGCCGCGGCGCAGGTCGTAGTGCTTGTGCAGCCCGCGCACGGCGACCAGCGGGCGCGCATCCGGCATCGCGGCGGTCATGCGGCGATCCTCACGCAGCGCGCCCAGCGCCCGGCACCCGCCGGCATCAGCGGGATCTCATGGCGGCAGAGCTCGGCGGCGTTGGGGCAGCGCGGCAGGAAGCGGCATTCCTCGGGCAGGTCGATCAGGTCGGGCACCTGGCCGGCGATCGGCCGGATCGGCCGGTCGGGGTCGGACAGGAGCGGCATCGAGCGCAGCAGCCCCTGGGTGTAGGGGTGCTTCGGCGCGGCGATCACCGCGCGGGTCGGGCCGGATTCGACCACCTGGCCGGCATACATCAACGCCACGCGGTCGCAATACTCGGCGACCACGCCGAGATTATGGCTGATCAGCACCACGCTCATGCCGAGCTGGCGGCGCATCGCCGCGATCAAGTCGAGCACTTGCGCCTGGATCGTCACGTCGAGCGCGGTGGTTGGCTCGTCCGCGATCAAGAGCTTGGGCCGGCAGCTCAGCGCGATCGTTATCATCACGCGCTGGCGCATGCCGCCGGAGAACTGGTGCGGATAGTCGTCGATCCGGCGCTCGGGCTCGGGCATCCCGACCAGGCGCAGCAGCTCGACCGCCCGCGCGCGGGCCGCCGCGCGGTTTGCGATCGACGGATCGTGCGCGCGGATCGTCTCGACGATCTGCTCGCCCACGGTCAGCGCGGGATTCAGCGCCGTCAAGGCGTCCTGCATGGTGATGGCGATGTCCCGTCCGCGCAGCGCGCGCAACTGGTCGGGCGGCAACTGGGCCAGGTCGCGGCCGCCATAGATGATCTGCCCCGCTTCGATGCGGCCCGGCGGCTTCACCAGGCCCAGCACCGACAGGAACGTCACGCTCTTGCCCGAGCCGGACTCGCCGACCAAGCCCAGGCATTCGCCCGGCTGGACGTCGAGGTCGACCCCGTCGACGGCCTTCACCACGCCCTGGCGCGTCTGGAACCAGGTCTTGAGGCCGCGGATGGCGAGCAGCGGCACGCTCATCGCCGCATCCGCGGGTCGAAGGCGTCGCGCAAGCCCTGGCTCGCCAGGTTGATCGCCAGCACGAGCAAGAGGATCATCACGCCGGGCAGCGTCGAGACCCACCAGGCGCCGATCAGGAACTGCCGGCCGTCGGCCACCATCGAGCCCCAGGAAGGCACCGGCGGCTGCACGCCCAGGCCGAGGAAGGAGAGGCTCGCCTCCATGATGATGATCCAGGCCATGCGCATCGTGCAGACCACGATCAGGGGCGACAGGATGTTGGGCAGGATCTCGCGCAGCATGATGTGCAGGCGCGAGGCGCCCAGCGCGCGCGCGGCCTCGACATACTCCATCTCGCGCGCCGCCAGCGTCTCGGCGCGCGCCACGCGGCAGGGCAGCACCCATTCCTTGATCGCCAGCGCCAGCACGATGTTGCCGAGGCCCGGCCCCATCGCCGCCATCAGCCCGATTGCGAGGATCAGGTAGGGGAAGCCCAGCAGCACGTCGACCACGCGCGAGATCGCGATGTCGGTCCAGCCGCGCAGGTAGCCGGCCGCCAGCCCGGCGATCATGCCGGCCAGGGCCGCGACCATCATGACGGCGACGCCGATCGTCATCGACACCCGCGCGCCGTAGATCGCGCGGCTGAGGATGTCGCGACCGAGGCCATCGCAGCCCATCGGGTAGGCCCATTCGCCGCCGTCGAGCCAGGCCGGGGGCTGCAAACGGCGGAACAGGTCGGACGCATAGGGATCGTGCGGGGCCAGCCAGGGCGCGAAGATCGCCATCAGCGCGAACAGTCCGACCACCGCAAGCGAGACGACCGCCAGGCGGTTGCGCCGGAAGTCGCGCAGGTTGGCAAGGAAGATCGATTCCGCCGGCTGCGCCACCGCGTCGGTCGCGGCCTTCGCCTGGCCGCGCGCCTCGACCGCCTGGACGCTCACGACCGCACCCGCGGGTTCAGCGTGGCATAGAGCAGGTCGGCGCAGAGGTTGAGCAGGACGTAGATCACCGCGTAGAGCAGCACGGCCGCTTGCACCAGCGGGTAGTTGCGCGTGAAGATGCCCTCGACCACCAGCCGCCCCAGGCCGGGCCAGCCGAACACCGTCTCGACGATCATGTTGCCGCCCAGCAGCGTGCCGGTCTCGATCGCGGCCACGGTGACGGTGGGGATCAGCGCGTTCTTCAGCGCGTGGCGGAACAGGATGCGCGCGCGGCTGATGCCCTTGGCCTCGGCGAAGGTCACGTAGTCCTGGGCCAGCGCCTCCAGCATCGCGGTGCGCGTCACCCGCATCAGCAGCGCCGCCATGGCCAAGCCGAGCGTGACGGCCGGCAGCAGCAGGTGGCGCAGCGCGTCGAGAAAGCTCGCGAACTTGCCGGCGATCAGCGTGTCGACCAGCAGCAGGCCGGTGACGAACGGCACCTCGCCCTCATAGCCGATGCGGCCCGACACCGGCAGGACCCCCATGGTGACGGCGAACAGCAGGATCAAGAGGATGCCGAACCAGAATCCCGGCATCGACACGCCCACCAGCGCCGTGACGGTGGAGAGGCGGTCGATCCAGCTGTCGCGCCGCACGGAAGCGAGCACGCCCAGGCCGATGCCCACGACAAGCGCGATCGTGAGCGCCGCCAGCGTCAGCTCGACCGTCGCCGGCAGGCGCTCGAGGATAACCTGCTTCACCGGGCGGCGGTGATGGAAGCTCATGCCGAAGTCGAACGTCGCGGCGTTGCGCAGGAACACGAGGAAGCGCTCGTGGACCGGCCGGTCGAGTCCCATGTCGTGGCGCAGCGACTGGCGCTGCTCGTCGGTCGCGCGCGCATCGCCCAGCATCAGCTCGACCGGATCGCCCGGCGTCAGCGCCATCATGAAGAACACGACGACGCTGATGCCGAGCAGGACCGGGACGAGCTGCAGCAGCCGCTCGACGACCGCCAGCGGACTCATGGCATCGGACCCGTGGCCGTGTCGCGCCCGCCGGCCGAGCCGGCCTAGCCGTCGATCGCCGCGCGGTGCAGCTTGACGATGCCGCGCGGCGAAGGCTGCCAGGACTTCAGCCGCTTGCTGGCGCCATAGATGTCCTGCGGCAGCCACAGGTAAAGCAGCGGCGCTTCCTTGTGGATGATCGCCTGGGCGTCCTCGTATTGCTTCGACCGCTTGGCGACGTCGGTCTCGGTGTCGGCGGCCGTCAGCAGCGCGTCGACCTCGGCATTGCCGTAGCCCGAGAAGTTGCCGCGGTCCTTGGACTTCAGCACCGGCACGAAGATGCCCACGGGGTCGAGCGCGCCGTCGCCCCACGAGCGGAACTGCATCTGGCGGTCGTGCTTCTCGGGATCCTTCCACAGGTCGGTCAGCGCCGTGCGCTCCCACAGCCGCACGCCGGCCTTGAACCCGGCCTGGCTCATCGAGGCCGCGACCGCCTCGGCCTGGTCCTTGAAGGCGTTGTCGACGTCGATCGTGACCTCGACGCCGTTCGGATAGCCGGCCTCGGCCAAAAGCGCCTTGGCCTTGGCCGGATCGTAGGCATAGGGCTTCAGCGACGCGTTGTAGCCGTAGGAGTCGGGGCTGATCAGCGTGGCCAGCGGCACGGCTAGGCCGTTCAGGATGCGGTCGATGATGAGCTGGCGGTTGACCGCGAGGTTCGCCGCCTGGCGCACGCGCGCGTCGTTGAACGGCGGCTTCTTGTTGTTGAGGTCGATGAAGAAGCTGCGCGTGCCGTTGGTCTTCAGCACCTGGGTGCGCGGGTTGGCCTCGATCTGCTTGATCATGTGCTGCGGCAATTCGTCGATCAGGTCGACCTCGCCCGCCAGCAGCGCGGCCACGCGTGAGGCGGCCTCGGGGATCACCTTGAAGATCACGCGGTCGACCCGCGCCGGACCGGCGGGCGGGATGTCGGTGGCGCCGCCGTAGTACCCGGCGAAGCGCTCGAGGATGATGGAATCGCCGCGGCGCCATTCGACCAGCTTGAACGGGCCCGACCCCATCGCCTGGGTCGCCATGCCGTCGGTGCCGACCTTCTCGACGAAGGCCTTGCTGACGACCTGGTTGAACGGCAGGTAGGCCGGGAAGATCGGCCAGGGGTTCTTCAGCTTGAAGCGCACGGTCAGCGGGTCGACCACGATCGTGTCGGCCAGCGGCCCGACCAGGCTGGCGCGCGGGCTGGTCTTGCCGCCCATCGCGTTCTCCTTGGTCAGCCGGTCGAAGGTGAACTTCACGTCCTCGGCGGTCAGCGCGCTGCCGTCCTGGAACTTGATGCCCGGCCGGATCTTCGCCTCGTAGGTGGTGGCGTCGATCTGGGTGAAGGACTGCGCGATCTCCGGCACCACCTTCATGTCGTCGGTGCGCGTGATCACCGCGTCGTAGATGTTGTGGACCAGGCCCTCGGTCACGCGGCTGCGGTGGTTCGCCGGATCGAGGGTGGTGATGTCGGAAGAGTAGCCGACCCGCAGGTCGGCCGCGTCTGCCGCCGCCAGCGGCGCCAGAAGGGCAAGCGTGGCGATCGCGTGGCCAAACTTATTCATGGTTCCGTTCCTCCCGTTTCGATCCGCGACCTGGCCGGGCATGGATGCTCTGTTGCTTTTAGTTTTCCGGACAACCGGACTGCCCGGTCAAGAAAATTATTCAAATCCGGGTCTGAATCCGTTTCAATGATCTATTTTCTCTATCATTCGCGATAGGATTTCCCGGCGATATCGAAGCTCGGTTCCTCGCCGATCGCCTCGCGCGCCAGCTCAAGCAGCACGCTGACCGTCGGCGTGCGGGCGCCGCCGGCCACCGCGATCACATAGTCGAGCTCGGGCAGTGGCGGATCGGCGATCACCAGGCGCAGCGTCCCTTCGGCGAGTTCGCGGGCGGCGACGTTGGGCGGCGCCATCGCGATGCCGAGGCCGGCGCGCGCGAGCTGCAGGCGCGTCGGCAAACTGGAACAGGCGTGCTGGCGCCGCGGCTCGCCGCCGCCGTGGCGGAACCATTCCAGCGCGAGGCCGTGCAGGAAGCTGCCGCGCACGTCGGTGATGATCGGCACGTCGGCCAGATCCTGCGGCCGCAAGGGCCGGTTCTCCAGGCCGAGCGACGGGCTGGCGAGCCAGCCCATCGCGACCGCGCCCAGCGATTCGGTGACCAGGCTGGGCTCGGACAGCGGGCCGGCCAGGAACGCCACGTCCAGTTCGCCGCGCAAGAGCTGTGCGCGCATGTTCTCGCTGGAATCGACCACGAACTCGGCATCGATGCCGGGGTACGCCTTGGCCATGCGGTGCAGCAGCTTCGGCATCCAGGTGACGGCGGGGATGCTGGTCAGCCCGAAGCGCACCCGCCCGACCAGCGCGGTGCGGCTGCCGATCTGCTGCTCGACCTCGCCGGCCAAGGCCAGCATCTGGCCGGCATAGGCCATTAGCTCGCGCCCCTTGGGCGTCAGCCGCGCGCTGCGGCCCGACCGGTCGAACAGGTTGACGTCGAGATGCCGCTCGAGCTCGCGCACCCGCGCCGAGACCGAGGGCTGCGCCACGCGCAGGTGCCGCGCCGCGGCGTGGAAACTGCCCAGCCGCGCGATCCAATAGAACGCCTCGAGTTGCTTCAGATTCACGGGTTCGGCGCGCCCTCCCCTGCCGTTCTATAGCAGATGCGGGGCGACGGTCTGATAGCCTCTGCCGGCCGTGTCGCCGGCGCCGGCGTGCTGTTCGGCGACGCGGGCAGCGACACGCTGACCGGCGGGCTCGGCGCCGACGTGTTCGCGCTGGTTTCGGGCGACGGCAGCGACCGGGTGACGGATTTCAGCGCGGCGCAGGGCGACCTGCTGGCGATGGCCGGCTTCGGCGTCACCAGCTTCGCCCAGTTGCAGCCCCACCTGTCGCAGCAGGGCGCCGACGTGCTGATCGACTTCGCCGCCCAGGGCAGCTTCCTCGTCCAGAACACCACCCTCGCCCAGATTACCGCCGCGCAAGTCGCGCTCGGGTAGCGCCAAGGACGAATCGCGGCGCGCGCGGCCGCTCAGCGCCGGACGGGATCGATGTCGTCGACCGCGCGCATCACCGACAGCAGGTCCGAGGAATGGAGCATTTCCTCCAGCCGCAATTCGCTGCGCAGCGGCGCGCCGGCGAAGATGCGGTGCAGAACGGCGAAGACCGCCGCCGGCACGCGGTGGCGTATCCAATCGCGCACCCAGCGCGGCAGGCGGTGCGCGACCACGCGGGCCTCGCCGTTGGTTTCCTCCAGCATCGGATCCGGCCAGGCGGGAATGGCGTAGAACTGGCCGCGGTAGAAGACGATCCGGTAGTCCTTGTAGGCGGCCTGAAATCGCAGCGCGCCCTGCGTCTCGGTGCCGATCAGATAGAGCAGCGACAGGTTGAAGGCGTTGGCCGCGACATGCCCGTTGCCAAGCTGCCACAGCGCGCGGCCGAGGATCGCCTTGCCCGCGGCGGACGGCACGTCGCTGCCGCCGGCCTGCTCGATATGCTCGAGCGCGCTGCTCGGGCGGCCGCGGCGCAGGTCGCGGCGCGCCATGGCGATCCGGACGCTTAGGTCGACCGGCGCCTCGCCGCCGGCAATGCCCAGTCTTCCGTTCGTGTCGCGCGCCAAAAGGTCGGCGGTGCGCAGCGAGCCCAGCCGGTCGTCCGCCGCGGCAAGGTCGCCCGCCAGGTCATCCAGCCGGTGCGCCACCGTGGCGGAATCGAGCGGCGGCTCGATCGCGTCGAACCCCTTGTAGGCCGAGCTGCGCATGCGGATGCGCCGCAGCAGGCGCCCGATCAGGTAGCGCGAGATATCGACCTCGCGCAGCGCCTGGAACTCGCGGCGCCGCGCCTCGTCGGCCGATTCCGCGCGCATGCCCGCGCGCCGGAAAGCGGCGGCCGCCAGGTCGTGGCGCCCTATCCGACGCGCAGCCTGTCCCGCCGCGATGTCGGGGTCGTTGGCCAATCCTGGAGGCTCCCTCGTGATGGCGCGCTTCTCTTAGCACCGCCCTCCGCGCTTCCCACCCGCGAAAATCGTGCTATGAGGCGCCCCGCGAGAAGCGACCAGGGAATTGTTCCATCATGCTGCGACATTCGAATGCCATACCCGTTCCGCCGCGTCGCGTCGTCGTGCTCGGCGCCGGGGGGTTCGTCGGGGGCGCGGCCGCGCGCCGGCTCGAGGCCGCCGGCGTCGAGATCTTGCGCCTGGGCCGGCCGCGCCTCGATCTGCTGGCCGACGGCGCCGCTACGGCGCTGGAAGCGGCGTTGCGGCCGGACGACGCGCTGGTCGTGGTGTCGGCGCAGGCCCCGTGCAAGGACGCGGCGATGATGGTCGCCAACCTGCGCATGATCGAGCCGGTCTGCGCGGCGCTCGCCCGCGCGCCGGTGGCGCACGTCGTCTATGTCAGTTCCGATGCCGTCTATCGCGACGCGCCGCTGCCGCTCACCGAGGAGTCCTGCGCCGAGCCGGGATCGGCCCATGGCGCCATGCACCGGGCGCGCGAGGTGCTGCTGGCCGACGCGGCGCGCGCGCCCTTCGCCATCCTGCGGCCGACCCTGATCTACGGCGCCGACGATCCCCACAACGGCTATGGCCCGAACCGATTCCGGCGCCTGGCGGGCGAGGGCAAGGAGATCGTGCTGTTCGGCGAGGGCGAGGAGCGCCGCGACCACGTGCTGGTGGACGACGTGGCCGAGCTCTTGCGCCTGATGCTGTTCCACCGCAGCGCGGGCATCCTCAACGCGGCGACCGGCGCGGTCGCGTCGTTCCGCCAGGTCGCCGAAATCGTGTCGGGGCTCGCCGGCGGACGCTCCGCCATTCGCGGCACGCCGCGCCAGGGGCCGATGCCGCATGGCGGCTACCGCCCCTTCGACAGCGCGGCCACGCAGCGCGCCTTTCCGGGATTCCGTTATACGCCGCTGGCCGAGGGCCTCGCCCTCGCCCATCGCCAGAGCCAGGCGCGCGGCGCCTGATCACGATGCGTTCCGCCGCCGGCGCCGGTGGCGGCGCGGGCGGGCTTGGGCTATGGTCGGCCGGCTGGTCGCCGCGCCGCGCCTGATCGCGGGCGGCGGCCCCAGGCAACAACACCAACGACACCAGGGATGAACGAGCGTGTGCGGCATCGGCGGCTGGTTTGACCGGCGCGCGCGGACCCCGGCGGCCGAATTGCGGCGCATCGCCAAGGCGATGGCCGATTCGATCGCCCATCGCGGGCCGGACTCCGACGGTGTCTGGGCCGACGAGGCGGCGGGGATCGCGCTCGGCTTCCGACGCCTGGCGATCCAGGACCTGTCACCCGCCGGCAGCCAGCCGATGGTGTCGCATTGCGGCCGCTACGTCATGGTCTACAACGGCGAGGTCTACAACGCCGCGTCGCTGCGCGCCGAGCTGGCCCCCCGCGGCATCAACTGGCGCGGCCATTCCGACACCGAGGCGATGCTCGAGGGTTGCGCCGCCTGGGGCGCCGAGGCGACCGCCAAGCGCCTGATCGGCATGTTCGCGATCGCGCTGTGGGACCGGCAGGAGCGCCGCCTGACCCTGGTGCGCGACCGGCTGGGGATCAAGCCGGTTTACTACGCCGAAAGCGTGGAGCGCCTGATGTTCGGCTCCGAGCTGAAGGAGTTCGCGGTCGCGCCGGACTGGAAGCCGGAGATCGACGCCGACGCCGTTGCCGCCTACATGCGCTTCGGCTACGTGCCCCAGCCGCACACGATCTACCGCGGCGTGCGCAAGCTGGCGCCGGGCCACCTGCTCAGCATCGGGCCGGAAGGGCCGGCGGAGATCCGCGCCTACTGGGACCTGCGCCCCTTCGCGGTCGCCGGCGCCGCGCGGGTCGACGCGGCGTTCGACTGGGCCGAGGAGGAGGAGAAGCTCGACGCGCTGTTGCGCGACGCGGTCGGCCGGCGCCTCATCGCCGACGTGCCGCTGGGCGCGTTCTTGAGCGGCGGCATCGATTCCTCCACCGTGGTCGCGCTGATGCAGCAGTGTAGCGCGACGCCGGTGCGCACCTTCTCGATCGGTTTCCGCGAGAAGGGCTTCGACGAATCCGGTCACGCCCGCGCCGTGGCCGAGCATCTGAAGACCGACCATACCGAGTTCATCGTCGAGCCGCGCCATGCGCTCGACGTCGTGCCCAAGCTGCCCGAGATGTTCGACGAGCCCTTCGCGGATTCCTCGCAGATCCCGACCTACCTGGTGTCCGCGCTGGCGCGCCGGCACGTGACCGTGGCGCTGTCGGGCGATGGCGGCGACGAGGTGTTCGCCGGGTACAACCGCTACTTCTGGGGCGACATGCTGTGGCGGCGCATGTCGGTCGTGCCGATGGCGCTGCGCCGGCTGGCGGCCTGCGCCACGCACAAGGTGCCGGCCGCGGCCTGGGACATGGCGTTCGCGGCGGCGCCCCGGCGCTTTCGCCCCCCGCAGCCCGGCGACAAGATGCACAAGCTGGCGCGGGTCATCGCCTATGACCGGCCCGACCAGCTCTACCATCGCCTGGTCAGCCAGTGGACCGAGCCCGACCGCGTGATGGCGCAGGGCCGCGAGCCGCCCGGGCCCTTCGTCGATCCGACGATCGCCCGCGACATCCCCAACCTCATCCAGCGCATGCAGTATGTCGACACGGTCACCTACCTGCCCGACGACATCCTGGTGAAGGTCGACCGCGCCACGATGGCGGTGGCGCTGGAGGGCCGCGTGCCGCTGCTCGACCATCGCGTCGTCGAGCATGCCTGGTCGCTGCCGCTGGCGGCCAAGGTGGAGGGCGGCGTCGGCAAGAAGCTGCTGCGCCGCGTGCTGAACCGCTATGTGCCCGAGCGGCTGGTAGAGCGGCCGAAGATGGGCTTCGGCGTGCCGATCGGCGACTGGCTTCGCGGGCCCTTGCGCGACTGGGCCGAAGGCCTGCTGGCGCCCAGGCGCCTGGCGGCGGAAGGCATCATCAACCCGCAGCCGGTCGCCGAGCTGTGGCGCCAGCATCTGGCGGGCGCCAACAACTGGCAATACCCGTTGTGGACCGTCTTGATGTTCCAGTCCTGGCGCGAGCGCTGGCTTTAGTCACCCGCCCGCTTCCGGCGGCAGCGGATGCGTCGCCTCGCCGATCACGCCGTCGATCAGATAGACGACATGCCGACCGACACGCTGGCCCGCGCCGACCAGGCGATGGCCGCCGGCAGCGATGCCGCGGGCATCGCGCGAGACCGGCAGCGCCTCGTCCGCCGCCGAGCGCAGGCTCTTCGAACCCTTCTCGGCCAGCCCATCCTCGAGCAATGCCGCCATCGGCGCGTCGTCGTAGACGACATGCCGTCGCATCAGCCGGGCGAGATCGCGACCGCCATTGGCGGCGTCCGAGAGGCCGGGCTCGAGGTGCTTGAGCGCGCCATCGACCGGGACGAAGATGACCGCCGATCGGCCGCGGCCGGCGGCGAGCGCGCTGACGAACGCCCCGGTGCGCAGGGCGAGCGCGAGGAGCGCGGCCGCCGTCCATGCGCGGTCGTCGATCAGCACGCGCCAGATGCGCAAGCCTTCGCGCAGCGCCATCATGCGATGGACCCATAGCGCCGAGGCGCGGTCGACCCGCCGCCATCGCGCCGGCGTCGTTTCGCCGTGATGCCAGCGCAGGCAGTTCGCCGCGACCAGGTCGTTGACCGGGCTGTCATAGGTCAGCCACCAGCGCGCCACCGCCATCAGGTCCGCCGGCTCGGGATTCAGGTGCCACTCGACGTCCTTGCCCAGGGGCGCCAGGCTGACGGCGTAAAGGTCGTCGGAATCGTCGACGAACCTCATCGTTCCCGCATCGAGGCCGCTGCCGACCAGAAGCTGATCCGTCATGTCGATTCGATTGGGGTCGAACAGGAACATCTCGCGCGCCAGGCAGCGCACCGCGACGCCCTCGCCCGCCACGGGCCACACCAGCATCTCGGGATGCACCGGAAAATAGGGGCTGTCGTACATGTGGGCGGCCATCAGCGGGTGGACGTGCTCGAGGCTGAGCTTCACCAGGTCGCGGCCGCCGATGGCGAGGGTCTGGCTGGCCGGATCGAGACGCTGCTGCGCCGCCGGCACGAACGTCTCGCTGACCACGCGCAGATAGGTCATGAAGACCGCGGCATAGCCGTCGGCCAGCAGCTTCGCCAAGTGCCGGAACGATCCGTCCGACCAGGCGACGTCCGGCGGCATGTAGAGGACGAACCGGCCCATCGCCTTCGCCTCGGCGGTCGCGCGCGCCCAGGCGCGCTGGTGCGCGCCGATCGGGTCCGCCGTTTCCGATTCGGCGATCACGCGGATTTCGACCGGCATCAGCCGCGACAAGGCCTGGACCGACGGCGCCCGACGCACGCTTTCGACCTCCACCTGGCGGGTCATGATCACGTAGGTGAGGTCGACGGCCGCGCAGAAGGCAGGCAAATTGCCCGCCGCCAGCAGCGACGGCAGGTTGAGCGCGAGATGCGCGTTCAAGTACCACTCGCCCCACACGATCGTGATCATCAGGACGCGGGGCTGGCGGCTGCCCGACGCCGCGGCCACCGTGGCACCGCCCGGGCGGGCGATCTCGGTGGCGGTCATCGCGGGAGCCTTGCCCTGGCGGGCCGACGCGCGCAAGCGGTCGCCGCACGCGCGGCTTGATCGGGGGCATCGGCCATCGGCCGCTGTATAAAGCCTGGCATCACCTCGAACAACCTGGAAGTCCCGGCGCAAGCGGGCCATTCTGGCCGTGCCGCCAGCCGGCAAGTCTTGCCGGCCCGGAGCGGCGCCGCTCAGGAAAATTGCGATTTTTCAATAGCCTGGCCGTGGCACGCCGCCTGCTTCTGCCGGGTGGGCCTTGGCGCCCGGAGAGTGCGAATGATTCCGATCCTGGTGTCGATCGTCGGTGCGCTGGCGGGAAAAGCGGTCGTCTCCGCGGTCGAATGGATGGCCGAGGACAAGCCCGCGCAGGGCGGGTCGGTCGTCAAGAGCGACGTGCGCGGGCAGGGGCTGTCGAACGAGGCGACGAAGGTCACGATCAGCCCGGCGGCACAGCAGAAGAGCATCGCCACGCGCTACGATCCTGCGCGGCTCTCGCCGCAGCGCCTGGGCAACCTCGCCGACGAACTCAAGACCAACGGCGCGATCTCGGCCGCCGACCTTGCGCTGATGATGCGCGTCGCCCAGGACGCGCGCCAGTCGGACGCCGCCAACAAGGTCGGCAATTCCTACCTGAACCCGCGCAACATGGTCGCCGAGATGGACCGCATGGCGGACCAGCGCCTCCGGGCCGGCGACAAGGCCGAGGCGGCGCAATACCAGAAGCTCTCCGTCCTGCTGAAGGACATCAAGGCCAAGGGCGGCACCGCCACCTCGACCGTCTGATCCCGCGCTACGCGATGCGGCACGCCTCGTCGAAGGTCAGGCGCGGGTTGCGCGGTCGCAGCTTGGCCGGGTCGCCGTAGCCCAGATTGCACAGGAAGTTCGATTTGACCTTCCCGTCGGGGAAGAAGGCGGCGTCGACCTTGGCGTTGTCGAAGCCCGACATCGGCCCGCAGTCGAGGCCCAGCGCGCGCGCGGCCAGGATGAAATAGGCGCCCTGCAGCGAGCCGTTGCGGAACGCCGCGGTGCCGGCCGCGGCCGGATTGCCGACGAAGTTCTTCTTCATGTCGGCCTGCGGGTAGAGCCGGGGCAGATGCTCGAAGAATTCGGTGTCGTGGCCGATGATCGCGGTCGCCGGCGCCGCCATGGTCTTTTCCAGGTTGCCCGGGCTCAAGGCCGGCCTCAGCTTCTCCTTCGCCGCCGCCGAGCGCACGAACACGATGCGCGCCGGCATGCAGTTGGCGCTGGTGGGCGCCCAGCGGGCCAGCTCCCACGCCTGCCGCAGCAGGTCGTCGCCGACCGGCCTGTCCAGCCAGCCGTTATGCGTGCGCGCGTCGCGGAACAGCGCGTCGAGCGCCTTGTCGTCGATCATCGTCGGTCAGCTCCCTTGGGGTCAGAGGACGGCGCGCTCGATCATCGCGCGCAGCAGCACGTCGCAGCCCGCCGCGAGGTCCTGCGGCGTGGCCGATTCGACTTCGTTGTGGCTGATGCCGTCGGCGCAGGGTACGAAGATCATGCCGGTCGGCGCGACCTTGTTGATGTGGCAGGCGTCGTGCCCGGCGCCGGAGACGATTTCCATGCTGCCGAAACCGCATGCGCCGGCGGCCTTGCGCACGGCGGCGACGCAATCCCCGTCGAACACCACCGGCTTCGTGTGCACAACCTGCTTCAGCTCGTGTGCCAGGCCCAGCTCGCCGCAGACCGCGGCCAGCGCCGCCTCCAGCGAATCTTTCATCCGCACCAGCGCCGCGTCGCTCGGATGGCGCAGGTCGACGGTGAAGTGGACCTTGCCCGGAATGGTGTTGCGCGAGGCGGGGCTGACCTTCAGCACGCCGACGGTGCTGACGCCGTGCGGCGCGTGCGCCAGCGCGATCGCGTTGATGCGGTCGACCAGCCGCGCCGCGCCCAGCAGCGCGTCGTGCCGGCGCGGCATCGGCGTGGTGCCGGCATGCGCCTCCTGGCCGGTGATCGTCACGTCGAACCAGCGCTGGCCCTGCGCGCCGGTGACGACGCCGATCGTGCGTTTCTCCGCCTCCAGGATCGGTCCCTGCTCGATATGCGCCTCGAAAAACGCGCGGAACTTCTGCCCGCCGCAGGGCCGGTCGCCCAGGTAGCCGATGCGCTCCAGCTCCTCGCCCATCGTCTTGCCCTGGTCGTCGGCGATGGCGTGGGCATATTCCTCGGTGTAGGCGCCGGCGAAGACGCCCGAGGCCGTCATCGACGGCGCGAAGCGCGAGCCCTCCTCGTTGGTCCACACCGTCACCTCGATCGGCGCGTCGGTCTCGTAGCCATGGTCGTTCAAGGTGCGCACGACCTCGAGCCCGGCCAGCACGCCATAGACCCCGTCGAACTTCCCGCCCGTGGGCTGGGTGTCGAGATGGCTGCCGGTGACGACGGGCGCCAGGCCGGGGTCGCGCCCCGGGCGCCGCGCGAAGATGTTGCCCATGCGGTCGACGCTGACGGTGCAGCCCGCCTCCTTGCACCACCGCACGAACAGGTCGCGCCCCTGCTTGTCCAGGTCGGTCAGCGCCAGGCGGCACGAG
>JADZDN010000220.1 GCA_020851015.1 Alphaproteobacteria bacterium
GCTTCTACCACGCCATGTACCAGGTGCTGATGTTCGCGATGAACCTGGCGCTGGTGGCGAACAACATCGGGCTGATGTGGGTCGCGATCGAGCTTGCCACGCTGACCACCGTGCTGATGGTCGGCATCTACCGCACCCACGAGGCGCTGGAGGCGGCGTGGAAGTATTTCATCCTGGGCAGCGTCGGCATCGCGCTGGCGCTCTACGGGACGATCCTCGTCTACCAGGCGGCGCTGCCCAGCGCGGGCGAGGGGCTGGACGCCATGGCCTGGACCGCGCTGATGCGCGCCGCGCCCGGGCTCGACCCGGCGCTGCTCAACCTCGCTTTCGTGTTCCTGCTGCTGGGCTACGGAACCAAGGTCGGGCTGGCGCCGCTGCACGCCTGGCTGCCCGACGCCCATGCCGAGGGCCCGACGCCGATCTCGGCGGTGTTGTCCGGCCTCTTGCTCAACGTGGCGCTTTACGCCGTGCTGCGCTTCAAGATGCTCTTGACCGCCAATGCCGGCGCGCTGGCGCCGGGACCGCTGATGATCACGATGGGGCTGGTGTCGGTGGTCTTCGCCGCGTTCATGCTCTACCGGCGGCGCGATATCAAGCGCATGTTCGCCTATTCCTCGATCGAGCACATGGGCATCGTCACCTTTGCCTTCGGCATGGGCGGGCCGCTGGCGAACTTCGCCGGGCTGCTGCACATGGCGATGCACAGCCTGACCAAGTCCGCGATCTTCTTCGCCGTCGGCCATATCGCCCAGGCAAAGGGCACGCAGAAGATCGCCGACATACGCGGCCTGACCGAAAGCCATCCCATCCTCGGCTGGGGCCTGGTGCTGGGCGTGGTGGCGATCGCCGGCATGCCGCCGCTCGGCATCTTCATGAGCGAGTTCCTGGTGGTCAGCTCGACCTTCGCCCGCGCGCCGCTGCTGGCCGTGCCGCTGGTGCTTGCGCTGCTGGTGGGCTGCGGGGCGTTGTTCCTGCGCCTGCATTCGGTGGCCTTCGGCGCGCCGGTCGGGCACAGCGAGCCGGTCGGCGCGTCCTACGCGCCGATGTTCGCGCATCTGATCCTGGTGCTGGTGGCCGGCATCTACCTGCCGGGCCCGCTGGTGCACTGGTTCCAGAACGTGGCCCAGCTTCTGGGACGATGAGGAGGGTGGATGGCTGATCCGAACGATCCCGGCCTGATCGCCTTCTTCGCCGAGGCGGCGTCCGCGCTGCATCCCGCGCACAAGCCCTGGCCGCGCTATGCGCTGGAGGAAGCCGGCTGGCGGCGCCTCGTCCAGCGCCTCGGCGAAAACCCGTCCTGGGACCTGCTGGACCTCTGGGCCGAGCCCGGCCAGGTGCACGCGGCTTTGCGCGACGCGACGACGGGCGAGATCGCGGTCGCCTCGCTCGACTGCCCGGGAGGCACCTATCCCTCGCTGGCGGCGGTCAGGCCCGGCGCGTCGCGGCTCGAGCGCGCGGCGCGCGACCTGTTCGGCATCGACGCCGCGGATGCCGCCGACCGCCGGCCCTGGATCGACCACGGGCGCTGGCCGGTGGGCGGCGCCCATGCCAAGGCGCCCTATGAATTCCTGCCGGTCGACGGCGAGGGGCTGCACGTCATCCCGGTCGGCCCGGTTCACGCGGGCATTATCGAGCCGGGGCATTTCCGCTTCACCGCCAGCGGCGAGACGGTGGTGCGGCTGGAGGAGCGGCTGGGCTACGTGCACAAGGGTATAGAGGGGCTGATGGCCGGCCGCACGCCGGCGGATGCGGCGCGCTTCGCCTCGCGCATCTCGGGCGACAGCGCGGTCGCGCATGCGCTGGCCTTCGCCCGCGCGGTCGAGGCGGCGCTCGGCGTCGATCCGCCGCCGCGCGCGGTCTACCTGCGCGCGCTGATGGCCGAGCTCGAGCGCATCGCCAACCATCTGGGCGATTTCGGCGCGATCTGCAACGACGTGTCCTTCGCGCTGCTGCACGCCAAGTGCGGCGAGCTGCGCGAAGCCGTGCTGCGCCTGGCCGATGCCGCGTTCGGCCATCGGCTGATGATGGACCGCGTCGTGCCCGGCGGGGTGGCGCGCGACATCGATCCGGCCGCGCTGCCCGCGCTCGCGGCCCTGGTGGGCGAGCTCAAGCGGCGCGTGCCCTATCTCGCACGGATCTACGACGGCAAGGCCTCGATCCAGGACCGTACCGTGACGACCGGCACGATCTCGCCGGTGCTGGCGATGCGCTTCGCCGCCGGCGGCTTCGTCGGCCGCGCGGCGGGCCGCGATTTCGACGCGCGGCGTGCCTGCGCCTACCCGCCCTATGACCGCCTCAAGTTCGACGTGCCGGTCTTGAGCGACGGCGACGTCAACGCGCGGGTCTGGATCCGCGTCCGCGAGATCGAGCAGAGCCTGGGGCTGATCGAGCAGATCGTCGCCGCCCTGCCGGAAGGCCCGATCGCCGCCGCGATGCCGCTGGCCGGCGGCGAGGGCATGGCGATGGTGGAGGGATTCCGCGGCGAGGTCCTGTGCTGGGTCCGGATCGACCCGGCCGGCACCATCCTGCGCGCGCGGCCGCGCGACCCGTCCTGGCTGCAATGGCCGCTGCTCGAGGCGGCGATCAAGGACAACATCGTTGCCGACTTCCCGGTCTGCAACAAGTCGTTCAACTGCTCCTACGCGGGGCACGACCTGTGAGGACGGGCGCATGCTGAGGCTGCTGGCGCAGGCGCTGCTGCGCGGGCCGGTGACCGAGAAGGCGCCCGACGCCGATCCCGACGGGCTGGCCGACCTCGCGCGCCGCGTCCGGGGCGCGGCGCAGGCGCGGCTCGGCCGGTCGCTGGCGATCCGCGCGGTCGACGCCGGAAGCTGCAACGGCTGCGAGCTCGAGATCCACGCGCTCAACAACCCGGTCTATGACA
>JADZDN010000221.1 GCA_020851015.1 Alphaproteobacteria bacterium
CGGCCCGATCCTGCACGTCGTGCGCTACGACGCCGACCGGCTCGACCAGGTGCTCGACCAGGTGGCCGCCACCGGCTACGGCCTCACGCTCGGCGTCCACAGCCGGATCGACGAGACGGTCCGGCATGTCGTCGAGCGCCTGCCCGTGGGCAACGCCTACGTCAACCGCTCGATGATCGGCGCGGTGGTGGGCGTGCAGCCCTTCGGCGGCGAGGGCCTCAGCGGCACCGGGCCCAAGGCCGGCGGCCCGCGCTACCTGCACCGCTTCGCGACCGAACGCACGCTGTCGATCGACACCACCGCCGCCGGCGGCAACGCCAGCCTGCTGTCGCTGGAGGAGAAGGGGTAGGGGCGCTCCTAGAGCGTGTCCTTCCCCTGCCGCGCCCAGTATTCGCGGTAGAGGCGCTCGGCGAGTTCGCGAGGAACCTTGGAGCGCTCGGTTCCCGGGTCGGGCCGGCCGGCGAAATAATTACGCAGGCGCTCTTCGACGTGTCTCGGCTCCCAGGACGCTAGGCATTCCATCTTCGTCAGGTCTTCGCCGGCATATGGCTTGAACTCGCCTTCTTCATAGATGTCGACCTGGCTGCTGCCCTGGGGATGCCGGAAGTACTTCACCGGTTGCAGAAGGGCCGGCTCAAGCGGCTTCTGCCCGATCACGCGCCAGCGCCCCGACGCCATCGCCTCCGGCGAGCCTCCGAGAATGCAGAGAATGCGATGCTCCTGGATTTCCTCCAGTGGAGGGATCGTGGGTGCCTATGAAGTCATAGAGGGCGAAGCGCGCTTTTCGGGCAATTCTCAGGAATCCACAATCGCCGTCCAGCGGAACTGCGACGAACTCGCCTTCGTGCGCGCGATAGAATGCTTCAACCTCCGCGCGGGTCATGTTGCGCAGTTTCGATGCTGGCGGCCATCGGCCTGTAGTCGAGCGTTGTGCCATGACGAATGGTGCTGCTCTGGGGAGGCGAACTGGACGTGTCGTAATCCAGCTTTCTATCGCGGCTTTGGCTCGGGCATCGGGAGATGTCCGCACTCTTTTTCGGCAAGTTCCATAAAGAATGGCCGCCAGACATGCTCGGCAATGCCGTTGATCAGATTGTCGGAGTAGCCGAGGTCGCGGAAATGGCGGATCAATTGGTGCTCCTGTCCTCGTGCGGCCGCGTAGCTTCGCGTGGAGCAATCAAGTTGAGGAGCATAGTAGCTTGGCATGGGATATCGCGCCGCATTGCGCCAGTCGACATTGTCCCAAGCATCGAGCGCTCCACCCGTACGCCCGGTATAGTAGCAAGGCGTGTTCGGGTCCGGCTTGTCGCTATAGCGGCGCGGCCCCAGATCCTCGCGCTCCTTGGTGTAGGTCTGGTATGACTTGCGCGGATCGGTCTTGTAGCGATCGTAGGCCGCGACCTGCGCGCGCAGCGCCTCGAGGCCCCACCGTCCCAGCATCTGCAACGGCGCAGGATCGGGCTCCCGCTCCGGACCGGCCAAGCGCTGCACCTCTCTTGTGAGGAGCGCGGCCGGCGCCATGTAGGCCCCGACCACGGCCCGGCCCGTTTTCAGCAGCGCATCGAGAATAGGGATGAAGTCCATTCGATTGCTGCGGAGGAGCGACGCCCGGCACGGCCGGGGGGATCGCTGGTGAGGATCTCGGCGCCGTGGGCGGGAAGGGCCGGAACAATGGTGGTGGCGCCGGCAGTCCGCGGGCGAGCAGCGGCGTCTTGGCGCCTTGTTCCGCCGCATAGGCTTCTTGATCCTGCTGTGTCATGAACAGCGGCATCGAGTCCAGAAGCTCGGCCGCGGACGGATCGTGGCCCAGGCGGTTGCGGTACGACGTGATTGCCGCGCCGCGCGCATCGTCGAAGCGCCCGACGCCCGGTTCGGGGCCGCCCGCGCGCGGTGCCGCGCCGTTGTCGGCCGCGGTGCCAAACGGATTCGCGAATCCCCGCGGCGCCATCCACTGGATCATTCCAAGACTCCTAAACGTCAATGTCGCGCGAGGATGTTCACTATATGTTCTTTTCGCATTCAAGGCAAGGTATTTCGAGATGCCTTCCCCGCGCCGGCCTGAGTTGACCACCGAGCGCTAAGATGCGAGCAATAGTCATACGCACTCGCAATCCAACCGGCATCACGCCGGCCTTGGGTTGGCGGATCGCCTATGGAGGGACGGACAAGTGGTTGGTGGCAATTCGCGCCGGTCGTTCGATCCGGCCTTTCATCTTGTGATGTTTGCGCTGGCACTCCTGACGGCAGGATTTCTTGGCACCGGCGCCGTCGGCATGGCCCAGGCCCAGTCGGCGCCGCCAGCGGCAGCGGACGCGGCCAAGAGCCAGCGCGCGCTTCTGAGCAATCTGGTCCTGCTGCGCGGCAGGCTGATCGCGGGGCGCGAGCTCTACCAGTTCGCCGGCAACCGCGAAGCGGCGCTGCGCCATCTCGGGCCCAACCTGAACTCGCGCATGGCCGGCATCGAGAAGGTGGTGGGCAAGGACGGCGTCAAGAAGCTGCAGGGTGCGGTCAACGCGCTCAACGAGGTCGCCAAGGCGGGCGGCGATTTCGCCGCGTTCGAGAAGGCCTACGACGCCGCGGTGGAGGCCAGCCTGCGCCTGCACCGCGCGATCACCGACGGGCGGCTGGATCAGCCCGGCTTCGTCCTCGCCACCATCGCCGACGTCGTCGACCACGCCGCCGAGGATTACGCGGCTGCGGTCAAGGACGGCAAGGTGGTGGTGACGAAGGAGTACGAAGAGGTGTTCGGCTACAACCTCGCCGCCGTCCACCTGTGGCAGCGGGTGGCGGCCAACCACCGGGTCGCCACGACCAAGCGGGCGGCGGCGGTGCTGGAGGACATGGAACGGCTGGCGCGCGCCGTGCCCTCGCCGGTGCCGCTGACGGCGCTCTACCTGACGCCGGCCGAGATGACCAAGCTCGCCCAGCACCTGCGGTCGCAGGCGGCCGTGCAATGAGTCGGGGCGAACCGACCCGCCGCGCGCTGCTGCTTGCCGGGCTGGCGCTGCTGGCGGCCGGGCCGGCGCAGGGGCAGGACGCCGCCTATACGCTGACCATCGCCGGCAACCGCTTCGACAAGGCGGAGCTGCTGGTGCCGGCCAACACACGCATCGTGCTGGTGGTGAAGAACACCGACAAGACGCCGGAGGAATTCGAGAGCAACGACCTGCGCGTCGAGAAGGTGATCCCGCCGGGCAAGGAGATCCGCCTGACGATCGGGCCGCTCGAGCCGTGGCGCTACTACTTCTTCGGCGACTACCACGAGGCCACCGCCAACGGGTTCCTGGTCGCCAAATGATCGCCGCGCTGCTCATCGTCTTCCGCGAGATCCTCGAGGCCGGGCTGGTCGTCGGCATCGTCATGGCCGCGACGCGGGGGATGCCGCGTCGCGGCCTGTGGATCGCCTGCGGCATCGCCGGCGGGGCGGCCGGGGCCTGCATCGGCGCCGGCTTCGCCGACATCATCGCCGACGCGGCGGCCGGGGCCGGGCAGGAGCTGTTCAACGCGGGCATTCTGCTGGCGGCGGTTTCCATGCTGACCTGGCACAACGTGTGGATGGCGCGCCATGGCCGCGCGATGAGCCGCGACATCCAGGCGCTGGGCGGCGAGATCGCGGCCGGCACGCGGCCGCTCTATGCCGTCGCCATCATCTGCGGCATCGCCGTGCTGCGCGAGGGGTCGGAGATCGCGCTGTTCCTCTATGGCGTGATGATCAGCGGCGACGAAAGCCCGCTGGCGATGCTCGCCGGCTCGGCCGGCGGGCTGCTGCTGGGCGTGGCCGTCGGCGTCATGCTCTATCGCGGGCTGGTCGCCATCCCGACCCGCTACCTGTTCGCCGTAACCACCTGGATGATCGCGCTTCTGGCCTGCGGGATGGCGGCGCAGGCCGTCCGCTTCCTCGCCCAGGCCGATATCGTCACCGCGCTCAACCGCACGGCGTGGAACACCGCCTGGCTGCTGTCCGAGGGGGGGATCGTGGGCAAGGTGCTGCACACGCTTGTTGGTTATACCGACCGCCCGTCGGAGATGCAGGTCCTGGTCTACATGGCGACCCTGGCCGCGACCTTCGTGCTGATGCGGATATTCGGCCGCGCTGATGCCCGGCCGGGCGTGGCAAGGCGCGCCGCGATCACGGCGCCCCGATAGTCCCCGCGGCCGTCAATCGCGGCTTTCCCCGCGGCACCGGCCCATAGTAGGGTCGGGACGCGAATCGGGAGAGGCCGGGTGCGGACGCGAACCACGCGGGTCGGATTGACGATGTTGGCGGCGGCGATGCTGGGCCTCGCCGGCTGCGCCACGCCCACGACCAATTCCATCACCGCCATGGGATGGATCGAGGAGAAGGGCAATCCGCCACCCACGCTCGACCGCTTCACCGTCTGCCACGACTACGGCTGCGCCAACCGCACGGTCGTCAAGCTGGCGCCCGAGGAGTGGCAGGAGGTCCGCGACCTGTTCAAGGCCGAGATCGCCGACGCGGCCGAGGAGCGCGCGCGCATCAAGCAGGCCGTCGCCCGGCTCGAGGTGATGGCCGGACGCCAGGCCGGCACGCTCGGCGACAAGGGCGGCACGCTGAACGCGATCACCCTGCCGGGCCAGCAGGACTGCGTCGACGAGGC
>JADZDN010000222.1 GCA_020851015.1 Alphaproteobacteria bacterium
CGGCCGCTTCGATCACCGTATCGCCAACGTTGTCCACCACGTAGGTGTCGTCCCCCGCCCCGCCCGACAGTGCATCCGCGCCCAGCCAACCATTCAACACATTGTTCGCAGCGTTGCCGGTGAGCGTATCGCCGTAGGCGCTGCCGATAGCGTTCTCGATGGTGACGTGATAGGCGATCGCCGTGCGGGAATACAGGCCGTGCTCGACCATGGCGCCTTCCGCGAGCGCGATCGTGACAGCGAAATTCAACTGGGAGGCATCGAAAGTGTCCACCCCGCCGGCATCCCAGATCGCCCGCACCTTGCCGTCGTTGAGCAGGCGGTAGGTGTCGTTGCCGGTGCGGTAGGCCATGTTCGCGCCGTAGATGTGCTGGATGGCGAGGATGTCCAGCGCCATCGGCGTGATCTGGTAGCTGTTGGCGTACGACGGGGAATCGGGGAAGGCGTCGTTGTAGCTCATCACGGTGTCGAGGCCGTTGTCGAGTCCACCGATGCTCAGCGAAATGAAGTCCGGACGCCCGTTGCCACCGTCGTCATGGGGATGCTTCAACCCCAGCGCATGGCCGATCTCGTGCAGCGCCACCGCAAAGCCGGCCGCCCCCGAAGCCATGTAGAAAAGCTCGGGCGCGAACACGCTGAAGAAGATGTCGCCCTCGGGACGCGGATAGTCGGCGCGGCTCAGCAGCAGGCTGGCCAGCAGCGTGTCCGCATACGCCGGGTCGGGAAAGACGCCGACCGCCGTCGCCCCGGGATAAGCATAGGCCAGATCCTGGCTGATGGTGATCGCCAGATCGGCGGGGGTCATTTCGTAATCCGCCGCGACGGGCACGCGCTTGATGCTGATATTCGCCACCGCCGCCCAGGCCGAGAAAGCCTGGTCGATGGCGGCGATGCGCGCGCCGCTCCAGCCGCCCAGGCTGGTATCGGTATGCAGCGAATAGGTCAGGAGGCGCTGCCCGGGGAACTGCCAGGAACTGCCCTGTAGCAGCCCATTGACGGCCTCGTCGAGGTTCGACGAATCGTCAACCGGGGGGTCTAGGACGGAATTTGCAACGGGCGTAGCCATGAAGAATGAATGCCGGATTGCCTAATTATTTAATTATAGGCCGCTGCCATTCCGCGGCAGCGATAACAATGTCACGCCCGGGATTGAAGCGGCTTCCCCGTGCTGCAAGCCTAGCCGGCGGCGTAGCCGGCCGGATTCAGGCTCTGCCAGCGCCAGGCGTCGCGGCACATGCGGTCGAGATCGTATTCGGCGCGCCAGCCGAGCAGTTTTTCCGCCAGCGCGGGGTCGGCATAGCAGCAGGCGACGTCTCCGGAACGGCGCGGCACGATCCGGTAGGGAATCTCGCGACCGGCGGCCTTGCCGAAGGCCGCCACCATCTCCAGCACGCTGTAACCGCGGCCGGTGCCGAGGTTGACTGTCAGTACATCGTTGGCCCCATCCAGCTTTTCCAGCGCGGCGAGATGGCCGCGGGCAAGGTCGACGACATGGATATAGTCGCGCACCCCGGTGCCATCCGGCGTCGGATAGTCGTCGCCATACACGCTGAGCGCCTCGCGCCGGCCCACCGCCACTTGGGCGATGTAGGGCATGAGATTGTTCGGCACGCCGCCCGGGTCCTCGCCGATCAGGCCGCTTTCGTGCGCGCCGACGGGATTGAAGTAACGCAACAGGGCAACCTTCCAGGCCGGATCGGAGCCGGCGAGATCCCGCAGCATCGTCTCGACCACGGCCTTGCCGCGGCCGTAGGGATTGGCCGGCCGCAGCGGATGGTCTTCCCGCACCGGCACGGCGTCGGGGTCGCCATACACGGTGGCCGAGGAACTGAAGATCAGCCGGCGCACGCCCGCTTCCGTCATTGCCGCGCACAGCGCCAGCGTGCCGCCGACATTGTTGTCGTAATAGTCCAGCGGCCGGGCGACGGATTCCTCGACCGCCTTCAGCCCGGCGAAGTGCAGGACGGCGTCGACCGCATGTTCGCGGAAGATCGCGCGCAGCGCCGCCTTGTCGCGCACGTCGCATTCATGGAAGGCGACCGCCCTGCCGGCGATCCGTTCGATCCGCCCGAATACCTCGCGCCGGCTGTTGCACAGGTTGTCCGCAACCACCACATCGTGCCCGGCCTGCAGCAGCGCGACGCAGGCATGCGATCCGATGTAGCCCGCGCCGCCCGTCACCAGCACCTTGTCCCTTGCGGCCATGTCCGTTCAGCCCTGCGGGCGGTATTCGGGCACGAGCTGCCCGAGCTGCAGCTTGACTGCGGCCTCATCCTGGATCGCCCCCTCGAGCCAGCGCCGCAACGCCTCCCGCTCCTGCTCCGCCAGCGCGGCCTGCACCTGCGCGATGCGCAGCTTCGGATGGGGCGTCGGCAGCGTGTGCTCGTCGTCGGCCAGGAGCTCCTCGTACAGTTTCTCGCCCGGGCGCAGGCCGGTGAACACGATGCGAACCTCCTCCTCGCTGAAGCCGGAGAGCCGGATCATGTCGCGCGCCAGGTCGACGATCTTCACCGGTTCGCCCATGTCCAGCACGAAGACCTCGCCGCCCCGGCCCATCAGTCCGGCCTGCAGCACCAGCTGCGCCGCCTCGGGGATCAGCATGAAGTAGCGGATGATGTCCGGATGCGTCACCGTCACCGGTCCGCCGCGGGCGATCTGCTCGCGGAAGCGCGGGATCACGCTGCCGC
>JADZDN010000223.1 GCA_020851015.1 Alphaproteobacteria bacterium
CAGATCCTTCTTGGTCGTATAGCCATAGAGGCTGAGACCGAGGAAGGCCGCGGCCGTCGCGAAAAAGGTCTGCGCGATCGAAGTCTGCGTAAAGGCCAGGAAGATGGTCGACATCGACAGGCCCATCACCGCGGCATAGACCCAGAAGATCGCCTGCGCGGCCGGAGTCGACAGCTTGTTGATGCCAAAGCTGAGCACCAGCACAAAGGCCAGCGGCGCCAGCATCACCACCCACAGCAGCGGGCAGCCGATCATCGACATGGTAAAGCCCGACTGATAGGCCAGCATCGCGACGATGCCGGTCAGCAGCACGCCCGATCCCATATAGTTGTAAACCGACAGCATGTACGACCGCAGCCCGGCATCGACAGCCTGGTCCGTTGCACGCGTGCCGGCACCAAAACCGGAAGCCGCCATGTTGGGGTCGTTCCAATTCGCCATTTGCATTCTCCATCACCGGCCAGCCCATACCGGCCGTGGGACCAATATCGGGATTTTCCTGTCCCGTTTCAAGCGAAACCCGGTCAAACGGCGGAATCGGGCCTTCCTGGAAATATTACGGAAACATTTGGGGTCGTCCCATTCCCTCTCCGCTGTTCCTATCGCCGCGAAGCGCCTATGCTGCGCCCGCCATGTCCACGCACCGCCTGTTCGTCGCCCTGCGCCCGCCGCGAGCCATCCGCCTGGCGCTGCTTACCGCGATGCACGGCATTTCCGGCGCGCGCTGGCAAAGCGACGAGCAGCTTCACTTGACGCTGCGCTTCATCGGAGAGGTCGATTCCCACCGCGCCGAGGATATCGCGGCGGCGCTCGGCGCGCTCCACGCCCCCGCGATCGCCGCGCGCATCGCGGGCGTCGGCCTGTTCGAGCGGCAGGGCCGCCCGCACATGGTGTGGGCCGGGGTCGAGCCGCTCGCTCCGCTCGCCGCGCTGCACCGCAAGGTCGATCAGCTGCTCGCCCGCGTCGGCATCGCCGCCGAAACGCGCGCTTTCGTTCCGCACATCACGCTCGCCCGCCTCAATCGCGGATCGGGATCCGTCGCGCCCTTCCTGGCGCTGCACGGCGATCTGGCGAGCGAGGACTTCGCCTTTGCCCATGTCACGCTCTATGAAAGCGAGCTGGGCCATGGCGGATCGCGCTATCACCCCGTCGCGCGCTATCCGCTGGAGGCGGCGAATTCGGCGACCAGCGCCGCGGCGACGGCATCGACGTCGCCCCACGTCACGGCAAAGCCGTCCGCCGCGCCATAATAGGGCTCGGCGACGCTGCGCCCCGCCTGCCCCGGCACCAGATCGAACATCAGCCGCAGCCGCGCCGTCGCGTCGACCGGCGCGATCACGCGCGCATCGCGCAGATTCGTGCCGTCCGCGGCGAGGATCAGGTCGAAGCGATAGAAATCCGCGCGCAGCAATTGCCGCGCGCGCAGGTTCGAAATATCGACACCGCGCCGCCGCGCCTCGGCCTGCGCGCGCGGGTCGGGCGGGCGACCGACATGCCAGTCGCCCGTCCCCGCCGAATCGAGCCGCGCGTCGATCCCCGCGCGGGCGAAGGCGGCGCGCGCCGCGCCTTCCGCAAGCGGCGAGCGGCAGATATTGCCAAGGCAAAGGAACAGGATCGCGGGAACCGCGCCGCCGCTGCCGCCGATCATCTTGCCGTCCCGCATTCGAAATAACCTCCTTCTATCAACTTGCGCTGCCGCTTCGCTCTGCTAGCCATAGGGCGAGAACAGATAACGGGTCTGGGAGAGGGATGCCATATGGCCGAAACGGGGATCGAAACGAACAGTGCCGCCGAACCGGCCGCCGAACAGAAAGCAAGCGGCTATAGCTGGTATGTGCTGACCGTATTGGTCATCGTCTATTTCCTCAACTTCATCGACCGCCAGATCGTCAGCATCCTGGTCGTCGACATCAAGGCCGATCTGGGTCTCAGCAATTCGCAGATGGGTTTTCTGGGCGGCGCGGCCTTTGCGGTCTTCTATGCGCTGTTCGGCATTCCGCTGGGACGGCTCGCCGACAATTGGGGACGCGTCAAGCTGCTCTCTGTCGGGCTGGCCCTGTGGTCGGGAATGACGGCGCTGTCGGGCTTCGCGAAGAACGGGCTGGCGCTGGGACTGGCGCGGATGGGCGTCGGTATCGGCGAGGCGACCGCCAGCCCGTCGGCCTATTCGCTGATTTCGGACTATTTCCCGAAACGGCAGCGCGCGACCGCGCTCGCTATCTATTCCTCCGGCCTTTATCTCGGCGGGGGCATCTCGCTGTTCATCGGCGCCTATGTCAAGGATGCGTGGAATATCGCCTATCCCGGCGGCGGGCCGATGGGGCTGGTCGGCTGGCAGGCGGCCTTCCTGGCGGTCGGCCTGCCCGGCCTGCTCGTCGCGCTGTGGGTCGCGACGCTGCGCGAGCCGAAGCGCGGCGCGATGGACGGGCTGACCGCGACGGTATCGCCGACGCCGTTCCGCGATTTCGGGCGCGACCTGGCGCTGATCATTCCGCCCTTCACGCTGCTGGGCGCCGCGAAGCGCGGCACCGCCGCGCTGCTGATCAACCTCGCGGCGGCAGCGGGGCTGACCTTGTTCGCCCTGGGTATGATCGCCGTCACCGGCAATGTGCCGCAATGGTCCGCCGTGGCGCTGGGCTTCTATGCCGTGTTCAGTTGGGCGAGCGCGCTGCGCGCGGGCGATCCGGCGACCTTCCGCCTGATCTGGGGCACACCCGCCTTCCTCTATACGGCGATCGGCTATGGGCTGATCGCGCTGACGTCCTATGCGCTTTCCTATTGGTCGGCGCCCTATGCGGAGGAAGTGCTGCGGCTGCCCAAGCAGGAACTGGC
>JADZDN010000224.1 GCA_020851015.1 Alphaproteobacteria bacterium
CAAGAAATATGCCGTGATCGTCAACGAGTTCGGCGAGCTCGGCATCGACGGCGACCTGGTGGTGGGCGCCGACGAGGAAGTGTTCGAGATGAACAACGGCTGCATCTGCTGCACCGTGCGCGGCGATTTGATCCGCATCATCTCGGGCCTGATGAAGCGCAAGGGCAAGTTCGACGCCATCGTGATCGAGACCACCGGCCTGGCCGACCCCGCGCCGGTCGCGCAGACCTTCTTCGTCGACGACGAGGTCAAGGGCCGCGCCAAGCTCGATTCCATCGTGACGGTGGTGGACGCCAAGCACCTGCCGGCGCGCCTGAAGGACAGCCGCGAGGCCGAGGAGCAGATCGCCTTCGCCGACGTGATCCTGCTCAACAAGACCGACCTGGTGTCGCCGCAGGAATTGAAGGACGTCGAGGCCACCATCCGCGCCATCAACAAGTTCGCCACCGTCCATCGCACCCGGGACTGCGCCGTCGACATCGCCAAGGTGCTGGACCGCGGCGCCTTCGACCTCGACCGCATCCTGAAGATCGAGCCGGATTTCCTGGAGCGCCAGGCCGAGGACCACAACCACGCGCATAACCACGGCCACGGCCGCGATCACGATCATGACCATGATCACGATCACGATCATGAGCATCACGACCATGACCATGGCCATGCCCATGACGACCATGGCGCCAAGACCGGCGTGCTGCGGCACAATCCCGAGGTGACCAGCGTGTCGCTGCGCCTGGACAAGCCGCTGTCGGGGCCGAAGTTCGAGAACTGGATCCGCCACGTGCTGGCCGCGCAGGGCCAGGACATCCTGCGCATGAAGGGCATCCTCAACATGGCCGGCGAGGCCCAGCGCTACGTCGTGCACGGCGTGCACATGCAGGTCGACGGCAAGGCCACCAGCCCCTGGCGGCCGGACGAGAAGCGCGAGAGCCGGATCGTCTTCATCGGCCGCAAGCTGGACGCCGAGGCGCTGAAACAGGGCTTCGAGGGCTGCGCCCAGTAGGATGACCGCGCTGGACGAGACCACCGCCACCTGGGAGCTGGGCGAGGCGGTCGGCGCGCTTGCCTTCGACCGCGGCGGCCGGACGCTTGCCTTCGCGCTGGGCGACGGCTCGCTGGCCATGGTCGATCCCACTGCCGGCAGGCCCCAGCCCCGGCGGGTCCCCGTGCATGGCGGCGCCATCCTCGGCCTGGCCGCCGATGGCGACGACGCGGCGTTCGTGACCGGCGGCGACGACGGCAAGCTCTGCCGCGTCGATGCGGCCGGCGAAACGGCGACGCTCCATGCCTGGAAGGGCAAGTGGGTCGAGCATGTGCTGGCCCCGGCCGGCGCGCCGTTCCGCGCCGCTTCGGTCGGCAAGTCGGTCTTCCTGTTCCCGCGCAAGGGCAAGGACGCGCCGGCCGAGCTGCAGCACCCCAGCACGGTCGGCGGCATTGCCGTCAATCCCAAGGCCAAGCGCCTGGCCGCCGCGCACTACAACGGCGTCAGCCTGTGGTGGACGCATGGCCGCGAGCAGAAGCCCAAGGTGCTGAACTGGGCCGGCTCGCATATCGGCGTGAGCTGGAGCCCGGACGGCGACTACCTCGTCAGCATGATGCAGGACAACGCGCTGCACGGCTGGCGCTTGAGCGACGCGCAGGACATGCGCATGTCGGGCTACCCGACCAAGGTGCGCTCGGTCGCCTGGTCGCCGCAGCCCTATTTCCTCGCCACCGCCGGGGCCGAGCGCATCGTGTGCT
The DNA here is from genome assembly GCA_020851015.1 of Alphaproteobacteria bacterium. Next base: position 1,741 of record JADZDN010000224.1, read on the forward strand.
GGCCCTTCTCGGGCACGGGTCCCATGGGCAAGCCGCCGATCGAGCTGGGGCACGGCCGCGCCGGCATGGTCGCCACCGTGGCGTCGCATCCCCGGGGCGACATGATCGCGGCAGGCTATACCGACGGCGCGATCGCGCTGGCGCGCATCACCGCCAGCGCCGCCGGCTTCGCCAAGCCACCCGGCGGCGGCCGCGTGGAGGCGCTCGCCTTCAGCCCCGACGGCAAGCGGGTCGCCTTCGGCACCGAGGACGGGCTTGCCGGCGTGATCGACCTGCGGGCGCTGGCCCAAGCCCAATAAAACGTGGAACGAGGAATGTCCTTATGATTGCCTTCTAAATGTCAAAGTTCCACTCAAAGGGTATTGAGCGCTTAAACTAGCGATGTTATCGCCCTTTTTCGCAAGATCCATTCGAATATTTGAAATAGTACCATCCAAATCGTACCACCTTCCTTCCATTTCTTGTATTGGATCGTCCCCTTCTGGTTCAATTATTTTCAGCCAACAAAATACGGAGAACGATATATCTGAATTCTTAACCCCAATTGCCTGGGAAATTTGCTCTTTAATTTTCATTTCGAAAAGATGATAGTACGTAAGACGTTTTGGATTCAATAATGGATTCAAAGTTATGTCATCTATTCTCCTTTTTCCATCTTCGTAAATCTTATGAGCGTCAATATTTATTGAAATATACAGCTTCGCGGTGCCCTCATCGATGCCAATAGTACATGCGTCGTGCCGACTATCTTCCACCAGCCTTCCAGATTCTGAGTAGGACCAAGACTGATAGGTAATCTTCCATGTACCTACTAGTTTTTTTCTTAACGGACTCAATATATCTTCGCGCTCCTTGTAGGTAATGAAATAAAATAGAAAACTAAATGCAAAGAATCCTGTAAAGAATATACTCATAACCAATATATCAAACTGGCTGTTTTTTGCAGAAAATGATAAGTTCTTAAAATCTATTGAGAACTGTCCCCCAAGTGATCCAACCACAACTGCCAGTACGAACGCCAATATTAAGCCGGCAAGGATAGCGCCAAATAATCGAGTTGAAATGAGCTTGTTGGCAAACGCCTCGAGTTGTTTTCGCATTTCCCCCTCTCAATGGCGACGCGGATAACAATTTTTGATATTATACTATAAACTCTTGATATGCCAAAAATAAAATTTTTCCAGAAAATGCAGCATTGAATAGTAGCCGCTAGAATCCGGGCACGCGCCCGACCACCCCGTCATCGTCCAGCCTGATGTCGAACGCCGGCTGGGTGTCGAGCCTGCTCTGGTTGCCGCTGCGCGCCCGCATGCGCTCGCCGGCATCGACCGGGCGCGGCTTGTTGACCGGCACGCCGGTGCCATCGCGCGCGAACAACTGGATGGGAAAGCGTAGCGCCTGGAAGCGCGGGGTCGGGTGCAGCCAGCCCTGGATGTCGAACCGGCCGCCCAGGCAGCCGCTGACGATCCAGTAGAATCCGTCCGACGGCAGGCTAAGTCCCTTGGGCACCGGATCGGCGAACCCGTCGGCCATCAGCGCGCCGACCAGCGCCTCGGCGCCGGGCGGATCGAGCGTCGCGTCGAAGATGGGATCGCGCGAGCCGAAGATCAGCTCGCCGATGCTGAAATTGGCGAAGTTCGGCCGGGTCAGCACGCGCGAGCGCAGATTGGCTGGCGCGCCGGGCGTGGCGCGCGCGAACTCGTAAACCCTGATCTGCTCCTGGTAGACGCCGTTGTAGACGAAGCGCAGGCGATCCGGCGCGCCTGGCGCACAACCCTCGCGCAATTCCTTGCCGTCGAGGAATCCGAACCAGGTGAAGCCGCGCAGTAGCACGTTGTCCGCGCGCGCCGGCGCGGCCGCGATGAGAACGACCATGGCGGCCAGCGCCATCCCTGCCCTCTTCATGGCGCGTCGATAGCAGCCAAGCGTGGCGGAAGCGTGGCTTGGCGCGGATTGGGCGATTCGCGGCGAGCCGCTGACTCTAAAGGGAAAAATCATCGCAAGGACGCATTCTCCGTTGGACACCGAATCGTCATTTCACTAGACTTCGCGGCGCTTTGCGGGCTGCGGCCCAAAATCTGGTGGAGAGTCATGCGCCATCCTGCCCTGGTTCGGACCATCCGCAGCCCTTTTC
>JADZDN010000225.1 GCA_020851015.1 Alphaproteobacteria bacterium
AAAGTCCGCTCGACGATCCAACGCTTGGGCAGGACCTCGAAGCGCGGAACGTTGTTGCGTTTGACGATCTCCAGCTTCCAGGCGGCACTGACCCAATCCGAGGGGCGGCCGACGGCGGCAGCCAGCTTCGGTCCCTGATAGCCGCCGTCGGCATAGATGCGCTCGATGAAGGGGACCGCGCGACGGCTCTTGCGCGAGCTGGACGACCGCACCATCGCGATCCTGCACACAGGCCGGATGAACGATGACGCTCAAGAGGAGGCCGAGCGTGTCGACGAGAATGTGGCGCTTGCGGCCCGTGACCTTCTTGCCCGCATCGAAGCCCTGCGGATCGAGCGTCGAGCCCCTTTTTGAGCGGCCTTGGCGCTCTGGCTGTCGATGATCGCGGTGGTCGGGCTGGCGTCGCGGCCCGACCGTTCGCGTGCCTCAACGTACAGCGCGTGGTGGATGCGCTCCAACGTGCCATCCCAGTCCCACAGCATGAAGTAGTAATGCGCCGTGCTCTTCGCCGCCAAGTCCTTCGGCAGCGCCTTCCACTGGCAGCCGGTCGACAGCACGTAGCAGATCGCGTTGAAAACCTCGCGCAGGTTGACCTCACGCGGCCGGCCGCCGCGCTTGGCCGGCGGTATCTCCGGTTCGATCCGTAGCCACTCGGCGTCAGTCAGATCGCTCGGATAACGAAGCCCGCCTCGGTCGGCGGCAACGCGGTGTTCAGGCTTCCACATCGAGCACCCTTCGAAAGCGTTCCAGGTGCCCGACAACGAACCACAACCGATTCCCCAGACTCAACAACTTTCTGGATCGGCTCTGAGAGGGCGCTAGGCTCAGGCGTGGACGGAGTGCCATTCGACTGGAATTCTCGATCCTGACGAGCTACTCGGATATCAAGCTCTTCCGCGTAGGCTTCTTCGCTGGGAGTTCGGCCACATCATCTCGGCGTGCGCGTAGTCTCCAGGTTGATTGTCTGAGACATGGCCAGTGCCGCGAGTGTCGCAGCGTCGTTGAGTTTGCCACTCCGGATCATCTCCAAGACCTCATCCCAGGAGAACCTTCGCGTGACTAGCCCTTGCTCCTCTCGATCAGGCTTCGCACCGACATAACGAAGCTGACGCGCTACCACGACGTGAAATCCATGGGCCGCGAGGCCGCCGGCCTGGGCCAGATAGCCGATCGAGAACAACTCACCCGCCTCGAGGCCGGTCTCCTCGAGAAGTTCTCCGCGCGCAACTTCCAATGGGGGCGCTTCAGGCCGGCCCTCCCAGGCTCCCTGCGGGAGTTCCCAGCAGCGCCGCCCGAGCGGATATCGTATTGTTCGACCAGATGCACCGATCCATCCTCCTCGACCGGTAGGAGGACGACATAGTCGAGCTTTTCAACTATGCCATAGATCCCGTTGGAGCCGTCTCGCCGCCGGATTGCGTCCTCGCGAACACGCATCCAGCGGTTTTCATAGACGACCCGCGTGGAAATCTGTTCGATCTCCGGCGTCATGTCACTGCTCATGCGTTGTCCGTGTCCTCATCGCTGCTGTCGATGAGCTACTTCGAATTCAAGCGACGACCGAGGCGGCGCAAGCTTCGAAGGGAGCTACCTGGGCCACGGATGCTGTAGCAGTTCCCACCTAGAATTCCGCAACCCGCCCCCAGGCGGATCGCACCAGGCGGTTCGGTCGATAGGGCTGCGGATCGATGGGGTTGCTGGTGCCAGTCGCGAGGCCGGCGATCAGCTGCCCGGCGCCAGGCCCGATGCCAAAGCCGTGTCCACTGAAGCCCGCGGCAAGAACCAAGCCAGGAACACCATCGACCTCGCCGATGGCAGGCACCCCGTCTGGTGTGCTGTCGATGTAGCCGGCCCAGGCGGCTGCAATGGGTGCGCCCTTTAACGCAGGCAATAGATCAACCGCGCGAGAATAGGTGTCGGCGATCTGCCGTTCGTCAGGCGTCGGATCCAGGATGCGCTGCCTCTCCATGGGAGTCGCATGATCGGTACGCCAGCGGCCGGTGGTCTCAAATCCGCTCCGCCAAGCCTCCAAGGTTCCCGGCGCCAGCGATCTCCACCGGCGGGCAAACATCGGGACAAACGAGCGCGCGAACCGCAATTTCTGGGGCGTGGGGTCCACGCGTGCACGGCCACTGATCGCCAGCGTGTAGGCTCCCGCGCTGCGGCGCGTTACCGACACCGCGGCGGTATGGAGGGCGTCCGGAATCACGGCACTCTTGGCCTCGACCGCCAGGATCGACGCGCGCACGGAAGCCTGCGGAAAGTCGACACCGAGTTGACGGCAGAAGGCTCCTGCCCAGGCACCCGCCGCGAGGATCACGGTCGAGGTCCGGATGGTTCCCGTTTCGGTGACCACGCCGCAGACCCGGCCGGCCGCGGTTTCGATCCCCCGCACGGCACACATCTGGTGCACGGTGCTGCCAAGTTTCGGGAGGTGCCGCGCCACCAGGGGCACGGCGATCGTCGGATCGGCGACGCCATCCGACGGAGAGAATACACCGCCCTTCCAGCGTCGGGCGGTAGCACTACCGCGCTCTGCCGCCTCCTTCGCACTGAGTGGGTGCGACACAACGCCCTGGCCCCGTGCAAAAGCGCACCAGCGTGTCCAGGTATCCAATTCGCGTTCGTCGTTGCTGAGATAAAGCAGGCCGCAGCGCCGGAAACCGATGTCTTCGCCGATTTCCCCGGCAAGCGCGTCCCAGAGCGCCAGGCTCTGTGTCGCCATGGGTAGTTCGCGCGCATCGCGGTTTTGCTGTCGGCACCACCCCCAGTTTCGGCTGGACTGCTCGCCGGCGACACGGCCCTTTTCGAGCAGCGCGACGCGCAAACCCTGGCGCGCGAGGTAGTAGGCCGCAAAGGTGCCGACGACGCCCGCGCCGATGACGACGGCATCGGCCGAGGGCGGCACGGTTGGGCTGGATTCGATGTGAAGAAGCGGCGCCGGCATGACCCGGGTCCCTACGCCCCGCTCGAAACAGAGGGGGCCGGGCCGGTGCGCGCCTGGGCATGTTGGGCCAGCGTGCGCACAAGGGCGGTCATCGCCGCTTTCACCTGGGCAAACCCAGCGGTTTTCTTGAAGGTGGCCACGTCCATGAACAGCCGCTTGTTGATCTCAATCATGATGCTCTCGATACCTTTGCCCGGTGCGCCGTACCGCGTATTCAGTTCGCCACCGATATAGGGGATATCGATCTTCACGTCGTAGCCATACGACGCCAAGGACGACTGCACCAATTCGAGGAATGCTGAAGACGCCGTCGTGCCGCGCACCCCACTGATACAAAAGTCCGGCCGCTCCTGGCCCGGATCCTTGTGCGTTGGCGCGCCTATGGCGGACATGCAGTGGCAGCTGAGCTGATAGACGATCCCGTGCTTTCGGTGAAGCCGATCGACGAGACGCGCCAGCTCGGCGTGGTATGGCCGATAGTATTTTTCCAACCGCTCCGTCACTTCGGCAACCGTCAATTTGCGCTCCTGGAGCGGCTCGCCATAGCGAGACTTGCTTTTCAACAGGCCGAGGCCGGACTTCGACATGGTTGATTCGATCGGCCCCGGCCATGGCTCCAGGATCAACTGCGGATCGAGGTCCGACTCGCTGCGATTGGTGTCGATATATGTATTGGGAAACAGGGCTTGCAACAGCGTGGCGCCCGCGCCAGGTGCGTCTGCCACCAGTTCATCGACATACATCGACACATTGTCGTGCAGGACGGAAAACGGCAGGGGCGACCGGAAGTCGGTCGGATACTCGCGACCACTGCGCGACACGTCGACCAGCACCGGTGTTTCGTCGGCCAACGGATTGAACCGCGCGAGCACGCCAGGCACGAGCCATACCATCTGGATAACCCTCCGCTGGCTCGGCTGGACGTCCGACCGGTCAGCCGAGCGCTTGATTGACAAGGCCATAGACCCGGGCAGTCGTGTCGACCGCCGGCATGGTCCCCCGCCACATCGTCGTTACCACATCCACCCTGGCGAGACCTTGCTGCTCCAGCCATTGTCCCAACGCGCTGTCCTCGTCGGGGATGTCGACGCGAACGAATTCTCCTGCGTGGCGCGCCAGCCAATATCCGATCAACGCCATCGCGCCGGCACGATCCGGCGCAGTGACCGGACCGATCACCAGACCTCGACCGAACGTCCGGATGAAAGCGAAGCCGACTGGCCGATTGGCGCGCTCCAGCACTACCCCGGACGCTACGGACGCGAGCGCCTGCAGAGCGGCGCGCCGGTCCACCCCGGTTGCGCTCCGATCGAGGGCCAGCACGAGCACCGCGTCGGCGGGTGATAGGGACCTGACCTGCTCCGTGATTGCCGGAGCCGTGCTGACCAGGCCTTGATGCTGATGAATTCCACGGGTCGGCCGGAATCCGACGCTCTCGTAGAGCCGATAGCCGTCCTGGGTGGCGTTTAGCGTCAGGGAACGCTGTCCTGCCTCGGCGAGAATTTCCTGCAGAAGCCGGCGCGCGAGCCCCTGTCTGCGCGCCGTCCGGGACACTATGATCATCCCGGTCGCCGCGTAGCGGTCTCCGAGCGGCCACCACATCGCGGTTGCAACCAGCTCACCGCTCGGACGAAACAAGCCGAAGCTCGCTGCCAGGCGGAGAACGAAGGCCCAGTCCTCGACGCGATGCGGCCAGCTTGCGTCGCGCGACAACGCATGGGCCTGAGCCAGATCCGCTTCCGCCAGGGGCCGGGAGAGATAGCGCTCCAGGGCTTCGGCCGTCATGCCGAGGCGGACGCGACGGCGCCGTCGACCGCCGCGGGGCAGGCTCGCAGTTGGGCCAGGTACTTGCCAGGCGTCATCCCGCAATGGCTCTTGAAGTGCCGGGAGAAATGGCTCTGATCGAAGAAGCCGGCCTCGCTCGCGACCGCGGCCAGCGGCACCCCGCGGGAGAGCAGCATCTTGGCGTTCTCCACGCGCACGCGGCACAAGTAGCGATGCGGGGAGGTTCCCGTCTCGCGACGAAACACGGTCGCGAACCGGAATAGGCTGAGATTGGCCATCGTGGCCAGGGCCTGCAGGGTCACGCGCTCGGATGAGTTCTGCTCGATGAAATGGACGGCGCGGCTGATCGATGACGACCGGCACGGAGAGCGATCGGTCCTGTCCTTGTCCAACGATTGATGCATCCCTGTCTCCGTCTTGTTCATTGCGGAATGGCGGCGCCATGGGGCCCGTGCCGGCGGGCTGCGCGGCGTAGCCCAGCGCCATTCACGCGACGGAAAGGTGAAGCCGTTCCGAGAGACGTACGGCGCGGTGCGCTGCCGCGACGCGGCGGTGCGCGGGCGACCAGAGACCTGGCCGCGCGGTCGCATTGACGGATGAAGCCTGCGGATCCCCGTGCACACGAACGCCTTCCCTCCCGGGCGATAGCGGCACTTTCACGCGCATTAGCGTCATGGCTTGCGCAGACCCCGTCCAATACCTAGTGTTACGTTTTCTAGAACTTTGGGTTATGGCGGCCGATGAACGCACGGCAGCTCGAGGTCTTTCGCGCCATCATGCGCAACCGCACCCTAACGGCGGCTGCGTCCGCCCTGAACGTGTCGCAGCCCGCGGTCAGCAAGCTTCTCCGACACTTTGAGAGCCAGCTCGGATACAAGCTCTTTGAAAGACTTGGCGGGCGGCTGCTGCCGACGGCCGAGGCTGAACTCCTGTTTGAGGGCGCCGACCGGATCTTCCGGGAATTGGAGGTACTCAAACAATTCTCCAATCGCGTACGCGACCGGCAGATCGGACTCCTTCGCCTGGCGGCCAGCGCTCCGGCGAGCTTTTCGATCCTCCCCGCGGCCATACAGCGCTTCATTGGCCGAAACCCGCTGGTCCGCCTGGATCTGCAGACCCTGCCGGCGGAAGAAATCGGCGAAAAACTCATCGTCGGCGATCTCGACCTGGCGCTGACCATGGCTGAGGTGCCGGAACCCTCGATCCGCCGCGAGATCCTGGGAGCCGCCGACATCGTCTGTGTGATGCATCGGGATTGCGCGCTGGCGCGGAAGCACGAGATTACCCCCGAGCTCCTGCTGGACCAGGTCTTGATCAGCTATGGCTCGGCACCCCCACCGGGCCGATTGCTCGACGAGGTGTTCGAGCAGCGCGGGTTGCGGCGGGAGCCCCGAATCCAGGTCACCATGTCGATCAGCGCGGTGCCCCTGCTCCAGCGCAATCTCGGGATCGCCCTGGTCGATGCCCTGGTGCCCTGGGCCACGTTCGATCACCTGGTGGTGCGACCATTCAAACCGGCAACGCAGCTTCCCGTCGTCCTGCTATCCAGCGCGGCCTGGGCGCCATCGCGTTTCACCAAGGAGTTCGGGCGGGATATCCGCGCGTCGCTCAACGACCTTTCCCCACGCCGCCGCTAGCGCACTTCCTGCCCGATTGACAAGCAAGGCACCGCTCTCGATCGGGCAGATGCATCGCGCGCAAGCGGCGACGGCGCGCGTTCCACCGCCGCAGCCGCGTGCGCATGCTGACGGCGACAAGTTCATACAATACCGGCGCTGCACCACGCGCTACTGACGCCTCCTGGTGCTGCTCCGCACGAGAAGCATGACCGGCAACAACGCCGGGTCGACGCCTCGGGGGAGCCGCGAGAGAAGCCAAGGGGGTGTCGCATGACCGATCGCAAGCCGAATTCGAACCTTCTTCATGGGATCAGCCCGCGCGACGCCGAGGCGGTGCGCAGCAGGTTGCGCGCCGGCGCCAGCCGACGCGAGGTGATCGCGGGCCTGATGGCCGCCGGGCTCAGTGCCACGATCGCCGGATCGCTGGTGACGGCGGCCGGAAATGCGATTGCCGCGACGCCCAAGAAGGGCGGACGCATCCGCGTTGCCGGCAACTCCACCTCTACTGCTGACACCGTGGACCCGGCGAAGCAGTCCCTGTCGACCGACTACTCGCGCTGTACCATGTTCTATAACGGCCTGACGCGACTGGACGAGACGCTTGCGCCCCAACTGGAGCTCGCGGCGTCGATCGAGGATACCAAGGCGACGGACTGGGTGATCAAGCTGCGCAGCGGCGTTCGCTTCCACGATGGCAAGCCGCTGACGGCCGACGACGTCGTCTACTCCCTCGTGCGTCACAAGGATCCGGCGGTCGGGTCCAAGGCGAAGGCGCTCGCCGATCAGATCGTCGAGGCCAAAGCCACCGGGCCGAACGAAGTTCGGGTCAAGCTCAGCGCGCCAAACGCCGACTTCCCGGTGGTGCTGGGGACGTACCATTTCCTGATCGTCAAGGACGGCACCAAGGAATTCGCGACGGCCGTGGGCACCGGCCCCTACAAGTGCAAGGAATTCAGCCCGGGCATCCGCTCGGTTGCCACGCGCAATGGGGAATACTGGAAGTCAGATAAGGCGTTTCTGGACGAAATCGAGTTCGTCGGCATCCCCGACGAAAGCGCCCGCCTGAACGCGCTTTTGTCCGGCGACCTGCAGATGGCGGCGGCGATCAGTCCCCGGTCAACGGGCCGCGTCAAGTCGACCGCTGGCTTCGAGGTGTTCGAAACCAAGTCGGGGAACTACAATGACATCGTCATGCGCCAGGACGCCGATCCGTCGAAAAACCCTGACCTGGTGCTGGCGCTGAAATACCTGATGAACCGCGAGCAGATGCTCACGACCGTGTTCCAGGGATATGCCGCCCTGGGCAACGACCAGCCGATCGATCCGTCCAATCGCTTCTTCAACAAGGACATCCCGCAGCGCGCCTACGACCCGGACAAGGCCAAGTTCCACCTGCAGAAGTCGGGCCTGGGCACCTCGCCGATCACGCTGCATGCCATGTCCGGCACCACGCAGCTCGACACCGCCATGGTGATGCAGCAAAGCGCCCAGCAGATCGGGATGAATCTCGACGTCAAGCGCATGCCGGCGGACGGCTACTGGTCGAACGTATGGATGAAGCTGCCGATCACGACCGGCAACATCAACCCCCGCCCGAGCGCCGACATCCTGTTCACCCTGTTCTTCAAGTCGGATTCGACCTGGAACGAGTCGGGCTGGAAGAACGAGACGTTCGACAAGCTCCTGAGCGAGGCCCGCTCGGAGACCGACCTCGCGAAGCGCAAGCAGATGTATGGCGAGATGCAGTTGCTGGTGCGCGACCATTGCGGTGTCGGCATCCCGCTGTTCATCAGCTTCCTTGATGCCCATGCCTCGAAGCTCAAGGGCCTGCGCCCGATTCCGACGGGCGGCCTCATGGGATACAGCTTCAGCGAAGACGTCTGGCTCGATGCGTGAAGTACCCGGCCGGCCGTAGCGGCGACGCTGGTCTTCGGTTTTCAGGGCCTATCGGATGAACTCGATCGTCCTCCGGCTGATCACGACACGCGTCGCTCTCGCCGCGGCGACGCTGCTGGTCGTGTCGGCCATCGTGTTCACCATTACCAACCTGCTGCCCGGCGACGTGGCGGAGGAGATTCTGGGGCAGAGCGCGTCGCCGGAGGCGGTCGCCGGGGTGCGCCGCGCGCTCAACCTCGATCGACCGGCCCCCATCCGCTACGTCGAATGGCTCTTGCAGCTCCTACCGGGCGATCTGGGTCAGTCCCTGGTCAACCGGCTGCCGGTCAGCAAGCTGATCGGCAGCCGACTCCCGAATTCCCTGCTCCTCGCCGGAATCGCGGCGGCGATCTGCGTGCCGCTCGCCCTTGTCCTTGGCATCACCAGCGCCGTGTGGAAGGGCAGTATCTATGACCGCGTCACCAGCAGCTTCAGCATCGCGACGGTATCCGTGCCCGAATTCCTGGTGGCGACCCTGGCGGTGCTGATCTTCGCGGTGAAGCTTCAGTGGCTTCCCGCGATGTCCTACGCCACCAATGTCGACTCGGTGAGCCAGCTGCTGCGATCCTTTGCGCTCCCCGTGCTGACGCTGGCCTGCGTCGTGATGGCTCAGATGACGCGTATGACGCGTGCGGCCCTGGTGACGGTCCTGGGGTCGGCCTATGTCGAGATGGCGATCCTGAAGGGCGCCAGCCGCGGGCGTATTGTGCTGCTCCATGCGCTCCCCAACGCGATCGGGCCGATCGCCAACGCGATCGCCTTCAATCTTTCCTACCTGATTGGCGGCGCCATCATCGTCGAGATCATCTTCAGCTATCCCGGCGTCGCTCGGCTGATGGTCGACGCGGTGGCGACGCGCGACCTGCCGCTGATCCAGGCCTGCGCGATGATCTTCTCCGCCACGTACCTAATGTTTGTGCTCCTGGCGGATATCTGCGCCATCGTGTCCAACCCTCGACTTCGCTACAGCTAGGCAACCCGTCATGTCGGTGCAGGATGCAGCTACAGCCCCGATCCCCCGCCGCCGGCGCTCTGTTTCGCCGCTCGGCCTAGTTGGCATGATTGTCGTCGGGTTCTGGATCGTCGTCGCGCTTGCGGCACCGGTCATCGCCCCCTACCCGCCCGGCTTCATGACCAATGGCGGGGTTCTGTCGCCAATCAGCATCCGGTTCCCCATGGGCACGGACTATCTTGCCCGCGATGTGCTGAGCCGGGTCGTCTGGGGCGCGCGCTACACGACGGGCGTAGCCCTGCTGGCGACGGCCGTCGCATCTTCCATCGGCACGGGCCTCGGCGTCTGGGCGGCCGTTCGCGGGGGGTGGTTCGATGCCACGGTAAGCCGGCTGCTCGACGCCTTCATCTCGATGCCGAGCAAAATGTTCGCCCTGGTGATAGTGACCGCCTTCGGATCCTCGGTTCCGGTCCTGGTCCTCTGCCTGGCCCTGGTCTACATCCCGGGCTGCTACCGCCTGGCCCGGTCCATGGCCGTGAACATCAACGCCATGGATTTCGTGACGGTGGCTAGGGCCCGCGGGGAACGCACCGGCTACATTACCCGGCGCGAGATCCTGCCGAACATGGTAGCGCCCGTACTCACCGATTTCGGGCTGCGCTTTGTCTTCATCGTGCTGCTCCTTAGCGGGCTCAGCTTCCTGGGCGTCGGGATCCAGCCGCCAAATGCCGATTGGGGCTCGCTGGTCCGCGAGAATATCGAAGGGCTCCGCGATGGGGCCCCGGCCGTCGTGTTGCCGGCGTTGATGATCGCGTCGCTCACGATCGGCGTGAACCTGTTGATCGACAGCCTGCCCAAGCAGCGCCTCGGCGCTCTGGATCGGGACTGACATGTCGGCCGTCGTCGAAGTTCGCGGCCTGGATGTCGACGCACAGGACGAAAGCGGCCAGGCGATCCCGATCGTTCGCGGGATCGATTTCACCGTGGCGCGCGGCGAAGTGCTGGCCCTGATCGGAGAATCCGGTTCAGGCAAGACGACGATCGCTCTGTCCCTAATGGGATATGCCCGCCCCGGCTGCCGGATTGTCGGCGGAGAGATCCGCGTCGGCGATACCGACATACGCGCGCTCGATGGCCGGAGCCTGGCGGCGTTTCGCGGCAGGACGGTGACCTATGTGCCGCAGAGCGCCGCGGCCGCCTTCAACCCGTCGCGACGCCTCATCGATCAGGTTATCGAGGGCGCGCAAATCCACGACCTCATGCCGCGCGCCGTGGCGGAACGGAAAGCGGTCGAGCTCTTCTGCGCCCTCGCCCTACCCGAGCCCGAGACGATCGGGCAGCGCTTTCCGCATCAGGTTTCTGGCGGCCAATTGCAGCGCCTGATCGCCGCCATGGCCATGCTGGTCGATCCCGACCTGGTGATCCTGGACGAGCCGACCACGGCCCTCGACGTGACCACCCAGATTGACGTGCTGCGGGCCTTCAAGAACGTGGTCCGGGAGCGCGGCAAGACGGCGATCTATGTATCTCATGACCTGGCGGTCGTGGCCCAGATGGCGGACCGCGTCATCGTACTTCGCGGCGGCACCATTCAGGAGCAGGGCAGCACGTCCCAGCTCCTGGCGTCGCCGGCGAACGACTACACACGGAGCCTCCTGCGCGCCGCCGCGCCGCAGGCCCGCGACCAGCAACGCAGTGCGGAGCGCACGGCCGACGCTCCTCTCCTTCACGTGGCCGCCCTAACGGCCGGATATGGCGCCGTGGGTCGCGACGGATTGCCGATCGTCCCGGTGCTGCGCGACGTCGATCTCACGATCCGACGCGGATCCGTGCTCGGGATCATCGGCGAGTCGGGCTGCGGCAAGAGCACCCTCGCGCGGGTCATCGCCGGCCTCCTGCCCCCGGCGCGCGGCACGATCAGCTTGGACGGCCAGGCCTTGCCGTCCAGGGTGGAGCAGCGCAACCGCGATCAGCTGCGCCGCGTTCAGATCGTCTTCCAGGTCGCCGACACAGCCCTGAACCCCGCGCACACCGTCAGCGATATCCTGGAACGACCGCTGGCGTTCTACCACGACCTGCCGGCACCGTCGCGGCGGCGGCGGATTGACGACCTGCTGGACATGGTCAAGCTGCCGGCAAGCATTGCGACCCGGCATCCCAGCGAGCTTTCCGGTGGCCAGAAGCAACGGGTAAACCTGGCGCGGGCCCTGGCGGCGAAGCCAGATCTCATTCTTTGCGACGAGGTGACCTCGTCGCTCGACACGGTGGTCGGCGCGGCGGTGCTCGACCTGCTGGATGAGCTGCGGCGCGAACTGGGCGTCGCCTACATGTTCATCAGCCATGACGTCTCCACCATTCGGGCGATCAGCGACGAGGTGCTGGTCCTCTATGGCGGCCGAACGGTGGAGGTCGGCGGCCGCCAGACCGTGCTTCGTCCGCCCATGCACCCCTATACCGACCTCCTGCTGTCGTCCGTCCCTGCCTTGCGGGTCGGCTGGCTCGACACCGTGCGGGCCTCGCATGTCGCGGACGGCGCAAACATCAAGGGCGGGGCCTTTGCCTCAGGCGGCTGCGGCTTTCGCAACCGTTGCGCCCTGAAGCTTGACGGCACCTGCGACACGGAGCGTCCGCCGCTTCGCGTGCTCCCCGGCGGTGGACGCATCGCCTGCCATCGGCGGGAGGACGAGCTGGTGTCTGCCCAGGGCGGCGTTGCGCCGCTTGTTCCACGCGCCTTGACCACTTCCTGAGACTTGTACCGAGGCTTCCATGGCTGTGACCACGCTTTCCCCCGCCGCCCCCGCCACCACGCCCCGCCGGGACGATCCCTTGCTGCGACCCTTCCAGATCAAGGGTCTCCGGTTGCGTAACCGGATCATGAGCACCAGCCACGCCTCCGCGCTGGACGACGGTGGCCTGCCCACCGAGACCTATCAGCGCTACCACGAGGAAAAGGCCAAGGGCGGCATCGCGCTGACCATGTTCGGCGGTTCTTCCATGGTCGACGCGGATTCGAGCTGGGGCGGCGGCCAGCTCAATGTCGGAAGCGACGCCATCATTCCCCATTTTGAACGGTTTTCAGAACGCATTCACCAGCAGGGCGCCGCGTTGATGTGCCAGATCTCGCATCTCGGCCGCCGCGCCGACTTTATGGCGTTGAACTGGCTTCCCTCGATCGGCCCTTCCCGCGTTCGCGAGACCCAGCATCGCAACTTTCCGCGGGAGATGGATGAGGACGATATCGCCCGGGTCGTGCGCGCCTACGGCGCCGCCGCGCGCCGATGCAAGGAGGGCGGGCTCGATGGCATCGAGACCGTCACCGGCGGGCACCTGATCGGCCAGTTCCTGTCACCCCGCACGAACAAGCGGACCGACCGGTTCGGCGGCTCGACAGAGAACCGCACCCGCTTCGCGCTCATGGTCCATGAGGAAATCCGCCGCCAGGTCGGGGACAGGTTCGTCGCCGGAATCCGGTTCGTTGTCGACGAAGGTATCGATGACGGCATCAATGCCGATGAGTGCATGGAAATCGCCCAGCTGCTGGAGCGCTCCGGCCTGATCGACTTCTTCAACTGCATCTTTGGCCGCATGGATACCGATGTGGCGCTGGCCGAGCACAACATGCCCGGCATGTCCCAGCCGCTGGCGCCGTTTCTCAAGCCGGTCGCCGCCTTCAAACGGGCGACGGCGCTGCCGGTTTTTCACGCCGCCCGTATAGCGGACGTTTCAACTGCCCGTCACGCGATCTCGGAAAACATGCTCGACATGGTGGCGATGACGCGGGCCCATTTTGCCGACCCGCAGATCGTGAACAAGCTCCTGCGTGGCGAAGAGGAGCGGATCCGCCCCTGTGTCGGCGCCTCCTTCTGCATGTTCAAGAGGGTCGGCTGCATCCATAACCCGGCCACCGGCCGGGAGAGCAGCCTTCCGCAACTGATCACTCGCTCGGATCGGCCGGGGCGCAAAATCGTCGTCGTCGGTGGCGGACCGGGCGGACTCGAGGCGGCGCGCGTCTCCGCCGAGCGGGGCCATCAGGTCGTCCTGTTCGAGGCGGCGAGCAAGCTAGGCGGCCAGTTGCTAACCGCCGTGCGCGCCACCTGGCGCAAGGACCTGATCGCCATCGTCGACTGGCGTGAAGCGGAGCTGGCGCGGTTGGGCGTCGACGTCCGGCTCAACAGCTATGCCGAAGCCCAGGATGTGCTGCAGGAGCATCCCGATGTCATCGTGGTCGCCACGGGCGGCATCCCGGACACGGAATGGCTCGAGGGCGCGACGCATTGCGACAGTGTCTGGGACGTGCTTGCCGATCCACGGCGCGCCAAGGACGAGGTCATTGTCTATGACGGCACCGGCCGCCATGAGGCGGTGTCCTGCGCGCTGCATCTTGCCGAACAGGGCAAGCTGGTCCGCTTTGTGACGATCGACAACATGGTCGCGCTGGAAATGGGCTACCACGAGCGCGTGATCTACCGAAAGCGCTTCGCCCTGAACAACATCCAAGTCACGACCGACCACCAGCTGACTCGGGTCCGTACGAGCGGCAACCGCCTCTCGGCCACGTTCCGCCACGAGCTCACCGGTCAGGAGACGGAGATGTCGACGGCCCAGGTCGTCTTCGAGCATGGCACCGTGCCGGTCGAAGGTCTCTTCCAGGACCTTCGCGGCCAGTCCGCCAACAAGGGGATAACCGACATCGACGCCTTGCTGCACAACCGGCCGCAACTCGCCGCCGCGGCGGCATCCGGCGCCCTCGAGCTGCATCGGATCGGGGATGCCGTGACCAGCCGCAACGTGCATGGCGCGATCTACGATGCCCTGCGCCTTTGCATGGTGCTCTAGATGCCGATCGCGCAACCCCCTCTGGGATTGGACCTAGCATGACCTGGCGCATCGGTGTCGATATCGGCGGCACGTTCATCGATTTCTGCGCGCTGCATTCGACGACCCACCAGCTCGAAACGATTAAGGTGCTGACCACCCCGGAGGCCCCGGGCCAGGAGCTGCTGCAAGGGCTCGATCTCCTGCGCGAGCGTCACGGCATTCTGCCGGAGGAGGTGGTCTCGTTCGTCCACGGGACCACCGTAGGAATCAATACCGTCATTCAGCGCAAGGGCAGCCGGATGGGGCTCCTCACCACCGCCGGGTTTGAGGATGTCATCGAACTGGCGCGGCTGCGCATGCCGGACATGTACTCCCTGTTCTGCGCCCGTCCCGACCAGCTCGTGCCCCGGGACCTCGTTTTTGGCGTCAGGGAGCGGGTGTTGGCCGATGGTCAGGTCCAGATCGGGCTGGACCGGGAGGCGGTGATCGCCGCGGTTGAGGGGCTTCGTCGCAAGGGCGCCGAGGGCGTCATCGTTTCCTTCCTGCACGCCTACCGCAACCCCGCCCATGAGAAGGAGGCCCGCCAGCTGATCGAGACGCTGGCGCCAGAGATGTTCGTGTTCTGCGCCAGCGAGGTGTGGCCGGTCATTCGCGAGTACGAACGTACGACGACCGCCCTTCTCAACGGCTACGTTCATCGGCGGGTGGCGGGCTACCTCGAGTCGCTGGCGTCGGCCCTCCGAGAACGCCGCGTGCCGGCCC
Organism: Alphaproteobacteria bacterium; assembly: GCA_020851015.1. The sequence continues at coordinate 14,819 of JADZDN010000225.1, forward strand.
TGCCGATGCTTACCAAGTCGAATGGCGGCCTGATGACGGCGGAGACCGGCAAGCGCTCCTGCGTCAACATGCTGCTCTCCGGCACCGCCGCCGGCGTCATGGGGGCGTCCTTCATCGGGCGACAGGCAGGCATTCCGCACCTGCTGACGCTCGACATCGGCGGCACGAGTGCCGACCTCGCCGTGGTGATCGACGGCGAGGCCCAGTACGGAACCGGGGAGCAAGTCGGCGAATTCCCCCTCTATCTCCCCAGCGTGTCGGTGACATCGATCGGCGCCGGTGGCGGCTCCATCGCCTGGATGGACGGCTTCGGCGTCCTCAAGGTCGGACCGGAGAGTGCCGGATCCTCACCCGGGCCTGCCTGCTACGGAAAAGGCGGTGTGCGACCGACGGTGACTGACGCCATGGCGGTCTGCGGCTATCTGGGGCTGGCGCCGATGGCCTACGGGCAGATCGGCATCCAGCTCGACAAGGCCGAGACGGCGGTGGGCGGTCTCGCCGAGAAGCTCGGCATTGCTGCTCGCTCAACCGCCGCGGCGATCATCGATATCGCCGTATCGGAGATGCTGATCGAGGTGAACAAGCTAGTCGCGCGCTACGGCATTGACCTGCACGAGTTCACCCTACTGCCGTTCGGTGGTGCCGGGCCGATGCTGGGCTGCTTCCTGGCACGCGAGGTTGGGATCCCGCGGGTCCTGGTGCCGAACCGCCCGGGGGTGGTGAGCGCTCTCGGCGGCCTGATCGCAGATATTCGCGGCGACTTCATTCAGACCGTCTATGCGCCCTCCACGCCGCAATCCGTCCCCATGCTCCGCGACATGCTGGTGCAGCTCAAGACGGAGGGGCAACGCTGGATTCGGCACGATCAGAACTACGACGGAGCTGTCGCCGAGATCGTCTCGGCCGAGATGCGCTACCACGGCCAGTCCTTCGAGATCGAAGTGTCGCTGGAGCAGCAGTGGATCCTCGACGGCGACGTCGACGCCATCAATGCCGCCTTTCATCGACGCCATCGCGAGATCTACGATTTCAACGACGAGTCCGGTAGCATTCAGATCATCAACCTGCGCCTTGTCACGGTCGGCGCGACGCCGAAACCCGATAACGGTTCTTTGCTTTCCGCCCCGGCCAAGGAGGCGGTGCCGGCTCGCCATGTGGATGTGTGGCTGGACGGGCGGGAGCAGCGCATCGGTCTCCATCACCGGCGCGACCTCGTCCCTGGGCATTGCTTCGCCGGCCCGGCGATCGTGGTTCAGGACGATACGACCATCTGCATTCCGGGCGGATTCCGCGCGGACGTGGACGAACACCGCAATCTTATCCTGCTGCTGGAGTCCTAGGATGCTCGAGAAGACCGCCATCCAGGTACTGGCCAACCACTGCCGGTCGGCCGCCGAAAGCATGGCCTACACGCTCTACAGGACTGCGCACTCGACCTTCGTCAAGGAGACGCAGGACTTTACCGTGATGGTCATGGACAGATCTGGGCAGGTCGTCGCAGTGCCGATGGATCTAGGCGCCACCTGGTATCCGGGGATCAGCTATGGCCGGGCGATCGAGCTCGTCGACGACTACCGACCGGGGGACGTTGCCTTCACCAATGATCCCTATAGCGGGTTCCTGGCGACCCACGCTCCCGACACCCATCTGTGGAAACCGGTCTACCACGACGGAGAACTGATCTGCTTCGTCGGCGGGCACGTCCACAACACGGACATGGGTGGCGCCGTCCCCGCCAGCCTCTCCCGGTCGCTCACCGAGATCCACCAGGAAGGCATCCGCTTCCCGCCGATGACGCTGCTGCGCGACGGTGTTTTCGACGACAAGATCCTGCGCATCATGTGCATGAACGTTCGCAAGCCGCACCTCAACCTCGGTGACCTCAAGGCGCTGATCGGGGCGCTGAACACCGGCGAACGCAAAATATCCCAGATCATCCAGAAGTTCGGCGCGGACCGGTTCACCGCCGGGCTCGGCTCCCTGCTCGACTACGCCGAGCACCAGGCGCGTGATGTGCTGCGGTCGATCCCGGACGGCGAGTACTTTTTCTCAGATTATGCCGACGAGGACGGTACCAACGGCAATCCATGCCGCCTGGCCCTTACCCTGAAGATCGCCGGCGACAGCGCCGTTCTTGATTTCACCGGGTCCGACCCGCAGCTCGCCTCCTCGCTGAACGTGCCGACCGGATCCGATCCGCGCCATACCCTGTTGCTCGTCGGCGTCTACTACGTGCTCTACACGTTCAATCCCGGCCTCCTGCTGAATGCCGGGCTTACACGGCCATTCACCTGCATCGCGCCAAATGGCACCGTGCTCAATCCCGAGTTCCCTGCCGCGGTCGGCATGCGCAGCCTTACCTGCGCGCGGCTGCGGAGCCTGATCTTCGGCGCCTTCAGCCTGGCCGCCCCGGAGCGCATGCCGGCGGCGCCAGCCGGATCGAGCTCGATCGTGAACGTGATGACCACCGACGAGCGGACGCATCAGAGCGTGATCGCGGCGATCAACCCGGTCGTGGGCGGTGGCGGCGGCATGCCGCATCGGGACGGGCCGAACGGCTCCGGGGCCGACAGCGCCTATCTCAAGAACACGCCGATCGAAGTGACGGAAACCGAGGTGCCGATCCAGTTTGTGCGCTATGGCTTGTTGCAGGATTCCGGCGGCGCAGGGCGATGGCGCGGCGGGCTTGCCACTGTGATGGAGTTCAAGGTCTTCTCCGCCAACTCGCGCATCACCGTCCGAAACCGGGACCGCTCCCGGTTCCGTCCCTGGGGAACCCTCGGCGGCCTTGCGGCCGAACCCTCCAACTTCATCATCAACCCGGGACGGGACGCGGAACGCGTTCTCGGCAACACCGACTTCGCCATCGCCGAGCCCGGCGACATCATCCATATCCATTCGCCGGGCGGCGGCGGCCGCGGCTGCCCGCTCGAGCGCGAGCCCGAACGGGTCCTGCTCGATGTCGAGCGTGGCTATCTGAGCCGCGCCAACGCCAAGGCGCTCTACGGGGTGGTCATCGAGGCCCAGGCCATCGACGCACCGCAGACAGCCGCCAAGCGAACGGCGATGCGCGCGGAACGTCACCGAAATCATTTCCACTTCGGCAAAGAACGCGAGGACTTCGAGACGGTCTGGGACCACGCCGCCTATGCCAGCCTGACCGCCATCCTCTCCGCCCTTCCCGTTCACTGGCGCTTCTTCGTCAAGACCAAGGTGTTCGAGGTCATGCGGCAGGCCGGAAGCAAGCTCGACATCGCCGAAGCCTTTGCCGTGGTATGCCAGCACTATCCGCAAGTCCCAAAGGCCGCACCGGTCGCCACCGAACGAGCGCTGTCGCGGGTCGCCGCCGCGCACTGACGCCTGCCGCGATGGCATTGTTGTTGCTATAGTTGACTTGCCGGTCGGAACACATCCAAAGGGGGAGTGATAGCGACATGCGATACAGTCAGAATTCTGGCGCCGTAGCGCTCATCGGTCTGATGGTTGGGCTCCTGTACAGCGTGGCTGCCATCGCTCAGGACCTCCCGCCGGTGCCCGATGCGATCAAGAAGCAAGGCGTCGTACGCGTCGGCATCAAGTGCGACTACCCGCCGGATGGCTATCTCGACAATGCCGGCAAGCCGCAGGGCATCGAGGTCTCACTCGCCAAGCAGCTCGCGGTCTACGCCTTCGGCAGCGCCGAGAAGGCCGAGCTGACCTGCGTCACGGCCGCCAACCGGATCCCGGCTCTGCAGGGCGGCAAGATCGATGCGATCATCGCCACGCTGGGCATCAGCGAGGAACGGCTCAAGGTCATCGACTTCTCCGACAAATACGCCTGGGGCGCCAGCGAAGTGGTCGTGGCGGAGAATAGCCCGATCAAGAAGCTGAGGGACCTCGGCGGCAAGACGGTGGTCGTGCTGAAGGGCGCCTGGCAGATCGGCTGGTTCGAGAAGAACCTGCCGGACGCCAACCTCCTCAAGCTCGACTCCGTGTCGGATGCGCTGCAGGCCCTGATGCAGGGCCGCGCGGACGGCTACGCGCACGACCTAGCCGTGCTGCAGGAGCTGGCGAAGAAGAACAAGAAGGTGAAGCTCGTCGGCGATCTCTACCAGGTCGGCTACCGCGGCATTGGCCTGCGCAAGGACGAGCCGCAATGGGTTGCCTTCGTCAACGCCTCCATCGCCAAAGCCAACAAGGACGGACTCGTGGCGAAGTGGGTGAAGGAATATGTCGAGGCTGACACGCAGGACATCGTCCTGAACATGTGGAGCCTGGACAAGGTGCCGACGACGACGAACTGACGTCCCTTCCTCCTCCGTGAACTGGGCCGGCCGCCGGGTGGTCGGCCCGTTATTTCTGATCGCATGAGCTACCGTTTCGACCTCGCCTATATCCAGGCCAGTCTGCCGGACCTAATACAGGGCCTCGGCATGACGATTCGTGTAAGCCTGCTCAGCATAGGACTGTCGGTAGCGGTCGGCATCGTCGGCGCGATCGTACGGAGCCTGCACGTGCCCGTGCTGTCGCAGCTCGCCGCCTTCTACGTCCAGTTCATCCGCAACACGCCCCTGCTGGTGCAGATCTTCTTCATCTTCTACGGCCTGCCCAGCATCGGCATCCGCCTGTCGCTGTTCTGGTCCGGTGTGCTGGCGCTGACTGTCTGGGGCGGTGCCTACAACATCGAGAACGTACGCGGCGGTTTTCTCGCCATACCCAAGTCGCTGCGCGAGGCGACCTTTTCCCTGGGCCTTCACCGCATGCACTATATGCTGCTGGTGGCGCTGCCGCTGGGGCTGCGGGTCTGCATTCCGGCCATGCTCAACATCGCGGTGTCGGTGTTGAAGAATTCGTCTTACCTCCAGGCGATCGGCCTGGCGGAACTGACCTTCGTGGCCATGGACCGGGTCGCCTCAGAATTCCGCACCCTCGAGATGTTCGCGGCGATCGGTACCCTCTATCTGGGCTTGGTGCTGATCCTCTCCTGGCTGGTACGGATGCTCGAGCGCCACCTGCAGAAGCCATTCCGGGAGGCGTAGGGCGGTGCAGCTACTTCTCGACAACGCCGGCTTCCTCTTTCGCGGCTTGGTCAGCACCTTCCAGCTGGCAGCGCTGACGCTCTTGCTAGCAACGGTGATCTCGATCCTGGTGGGCCTCATGGCGGTGGCGCGGCGCCGCGGCTGGCGGATACTCGCGCTCTGCTATGTCGAGTTCTTTCGCGATATCCCGCTGATCGTGAACCTGCTCTTCGTGTATTTCGGGGCGCCGCTGCTCGGGGTTCCGTTGAGCCCCTTCACCGCAGCGCTCGTGGGGCTCACCCTCTGGGGAGGGGCCAATGGCGCGGAAATCGTGCGGGGCGGCATCAACGCCGTTGCGCGCCACCAGACGGCAAGCGCCACGGCGCTCGGCCTCAAGCCGTGGGAGATCATGTGGTTCATCGTCGGACCGCAGGCACTCCTGCCGATACTCCCGTCCTTTGCCGGGCTCTTCACCCTGCTTGTCCAGGCGACCTCGCTTGCCTCCCTGGTCGGCGTTACCGAGTTCCTGCGCGTCAACCAAATCGTGGTGGAACGAACCACAATGCAGCTCGGCGAAAGCCCGGCTTTCCTGGTCTATGGCTTCACCCTCATCGTCTACTTCCTGGTCTGCTCCGTTCTGACCTGGGGCACGCGCCGACTCGAGCGCCGCCTGGGTCAGGCCGGGCGCCGCAGTCCCACCAATCTCGCCCAGCAGAGCGTCTAGACGCCCGTTCCGGGAGATCGCCCATGGCCACCAAGTCCAAAGTCAGCGCCCTTCTCACCGAGACGATCGATCCGGTGCTGCAGCAGAACATGTTCGGACCGCCGCTGCTGCGCGATTTCCCTGCGGCGCTGCCGCTGATGACCGCGATCAACAAGGCCCATATCCTGATGCTGGTACGCCAGAAGATCATCACGCGGGACGTCGGCCAGGCGCTGGCCAAGGGCGTGCTGCAGATCGAAGCCGAGGGACCGGCAGGCTTTACCCTGGATCCGGCCCGCGAGGATACCTACTTCAATTACGAGGCAAGGCTCATCGAGCTGACCGGCGGCGATGTCGGCGGCCGGGCGCATATCGCGCGCAGCCGCAATGACCTCAAGGCGACCCAGGACCGGCTGCGCGCGCGCAGCCTGATCCTGCGCATCCTCGACGGCGCCCTGGCCTTGCGCCAGACCGTGCACCGTCAGGCCGCGAAATACCTGGACGTTGTGATGCCGGGCTATACGCACCTGCAGCCGGCCCAACCCATTACCTTCGGCTACTACCTACTAGGCATCGCGCATGCGCTCGAGCGCGACTATCGCCGCCTCGCCGAGGCCTATCCTCGGGTCAATCTCAACGCGCTCGGAACCGGCGCGTTGGCCGGCACGTCCTTTCCGATCGACCGGAAGATGACCGCCGCCCTGCTCGGCTTCGACGGCACCGTTGGCCATGCCCAGGACACGGTCGCCTCGCGCGACTATCTGGTGGAGATGCTGGGTAGCGCCGCGCTGCTGGCGACGACCTGGGGGCGCATGGCCCAGGACTTCTACATCATGACCAGCTACGAGTTTGCGACCCTGTTCCTGCCAGACCGGGTGGCCGCCACCTCCAGCATCATGCCCCAGAAGAAGAACATCACCGTCCTGGAGACGCTCAAGGCACGCGTCGCCCATGTCATGGGCGCGCACACGACTGCGCTCGCCGGGATGAAGGGGACGACCTTCACCCTGACCGTCGATGCCACCCGCGAGGCTTTCCGCTGGTGCTGGGACGCGCTTGAGGAGACCGTCCAGGGCCTCGCGGTCTGCGAACTGGTCGTGGCCGCCGCCGAGCCTCGCCATGAGCGTATGGCCGAGTTGGTCCGCGCCAACTACTCGACCGCGACCGACCTGGCCGATGCTCTGGTGCGCGATGCCGGGCTTTCCTTCCGCGATGCGCATCACGTCGTCGGCGCGGTGGTCCGCGCCGCGATCGACCGCGGGCTGCCGGCGGACAGGATCGACGCTGGGCTGGTCCGCGAACAGGCGAAGGCCCTGCTCGGGCGCTGGATCGACCTACCCGATGCGGTCGTGGCGGCAGCAGTGGATCCGATCGCCTGCGCCGAGGCTCGCCGGGCAACCGGCGGCCCTTCCGCGGCTGACATGAGCGAAATGACCGCCGACCTTGAGAAGGTCTTAGCGGCCGACCAAGCCGAACTAGCCCAACGCCGCAAGCGGGTCGATGCGGCAGCCGCCACGCTGGACGCGCAGTTCCACGCGCTCGCCGGCTAGGCGATGGCCGCCGCCCTGCCGATTATCGCCGTGCGCGGTTTAAGCAAGACCTTTAAGGGCGTGCGCGTACTGGACGGCATCGACCTGGAAGTGCAGTCGCACGAGAAGGTGGTGGTCATTGGGCAGAGCGGCTCGGGCAAGAGCACATTGATACGGTGCCTGAACGGCTTGGTGGAGCCGGACGAGGGAAGCGTCGCAATTGAGGGCGCTACGATCGAGACCCATTCGCCGGAGGAATGGCGCAGGCTGCGTCTACGGGTCGGCATGGTGTTCCAGGACTATTCCTTGTTCCCGCACCTGACAGTACTGCGCAATATCACCCTGGTGCCGATGCGCGCCGGGCTGTGCGACCGGGTGGAGGCCGAGCGCCGCGCTCGGGGCTTGCTCGAGCGCGTGCGGTTGCCGGATAAGGAGACCGCCTATCCCGCGGAACTCTCCGGGGGCCAGCAGCAGCGCGTGGCGATCGCCCGGGCGCTGGCTATGCAGCCCAAGGTCATGCTGTTCGACGAGCCAACCTCGGCCTTGGATCCGGAGACGATCAAGGAGGTCCTCGACCTGATGCGTGACCTCGCGGCGGATGGCATGACCATGATCGTCGTGACGCATG
>JADZDN010000226.1 GCA_020851015.1 Alphaproteobacteria bacterium
GGCGATCACCGTGCCGGCCAAGCTCGAGACCGACGGGCCGGTGGTCGAACTGACGGGCAAGATCGCCGACAGCTCGGGCATCATCGAGTTCTCGATCAACGGCCAGCCGGTGCCGATCGGCGCCGGCGGGGCGTTCACGGTCAAGCGCGGCGTGCCGGTGGGCGCCAGCGAGCTCAAGCTGGCGGCCGTCGATGAGTGGGGCAACATGGCGCAGAAGACCGTCGCCGTAGTCCGCAAGGCCCCGGCGCCGACGCAGACTGCCAGCACGGCCGCGCCCGCGCTGGCCGCCGACGACGACAAGAAGGCACAGCCGAAGCAGGTGGCGAGCCTGACGGAGCAGTTGAAGTCGATCGAGTTCGGCACCTATCGGGCGCTGGTGATCGGCAACAACAAGTACACGAAGATCCGCTCGCTGGAGACCGCGCAGAACGACGCCCTGGTCGTCAGCAAGCTCTTGACGGAGCAGTACGGCTTCGAGGTCACGACCCTGATGAACGGCACGCGCCAGCAGATCATGGAGGCGCTCTACAAGATGCGCGCGCAGCTGACCGAGAAGGACAACCTGCTCGTCTACTACGCGGGCCACGGCGTGCGCGACGACGCCACCGGGCGCGGCTACTGGCTGCCGGTCGATGCCGATCCCGACCTGCCGACGAACTGGGTGCCCACAACCGACCTGACCGACGTGATCAAGGCGATGCGCGCGCGGCACATCATGGTGGTCGCCGACTCCTGCTACTCCGGCACGCTGGTGCGCAGCGTCAACGCCGGCCTGCGCAGCGCGCGCGAGGCCGACGTCACGGCCTGGGTCAGGCGCATTCTCGAGAAGCGCTCGCGCACCGTGATGAGTTCGGGCGGGCTCGAGCCGGTGATGGACGGCGGCGGCACCGGCCACTCCGTGTTCGCCCAGGCCTTCATCGACGCGCTGCGCGACAACCCCGACGTGGTGGACGGCCAGGGCCTGTTCGCGTCGATCCGCCGGCCGATCGTGCTGAACTCGGATCAGACGCCGGAATACTCCGACATCCGCCAGGCCGGGCACGACGGCGGCGACTTCCTGTTCGTCAAGCGCGGGACCAAGTAGCGCGGCGTTGACAGCCGCCCAGGGGCGACGGAATCTGCCCCGACGGACGAAGCTGGGAACGGGAACGGGACAAATGGCGCATCGCATGGCGGCGGCGGGAACGATGGCGCTCGCGCTGATGGTCTTGGCGGCAGGCGGCGCGCGGGCCGACATGCTGACCTACAAGAACATGCCGGCCGACAAGGACGTGCTGATCTACCAGAGCGGCGACCGCGACCTGCGCCAGCGCGTGGCGCTGTGCTTCTGGTTCCGCGCCGAAAGCGGCAGCTTCAAGATCACCTCGGAGCGGTTCCGCGATCCGATCGAGCTGGGCGGCGGCGACAAGCCGGAGCAGCGCGTGGTCTGCGGCTCGATCATTGCCGTGCGCGCGGCCGGCGCGGAGAATTCGCTGCAATACGCGGTGGTGAAGTAGGACCGCCGCCTTTGCCCCGCGGTTGACAAGCCCGCCTTGGTCGAGGAACGCTCGCGCGCGGATTCCGACCGAGGGGTGAGAGCAATGGCCAAGGGCCTGAAGTCCCGACTGACCAGCTATGGCGATGCCGAGTTCGCGCTGTTCCTGCGCCGCGCCTTCTTGAAATCCGCGGGGTACGGCGACGAAGTGTTGGACCTGCCCGTCGTGGGCATCGGCTCGACCGCGTCCGATTTCAATCCCTGCCACGCCACCGCGCCCGAGGTGATCGAGGCGATCAAGCGCGGGGTGCTGGCGGCCGGCGGCATCCCCTTCGTGTTCCCCACCATCTCGCTGCACGAATCCTTCTGCTCGCCCACCACGATGCTGCTGCGCAACCTGATGGCGCTGGACGTCGAGGAGATGCTGCGCGCGCAGCCGCTGGACGCCGCGGTGCTGATCGGGGGCTGCGACAAGACCGTGCCGGCGCAGATCATGGGCGCGCTGTCGGCCGACGTGCCGACCTTGATCGAGGTGGTGGGCGCGGCCTTGGCCGGCATGAACGAGGGCGGGCGGCTGGGCGCCTGCACCGACTGCCGGCGGCTGTGGTATGCGCGCCGCGCGAACCAGATCACCGACCAGCAGCTCGCCCAGGGCCACGGGCGGCTGATCGCCAGCCACGGCACCTGCACGGTGATGGGCACGGCCAGCACCATGGCCTGCTTCGCCGAGATACTGGGCCTGATGCTGCCGGGCGGCGCCTCGATCCCCGCAGTGCACGCCGAGCGCCTGCGCCATGCCGAGGCGACGGGCATGCGCGCGGTCGCGATGGCGAAGGCGGGCGGCCCAAGCCCCCGCGCCATCGTGACGAAAGCCGCGATCCGCAACGCCATGGTCGTGCTGGCCGCGCTGGGCGGATCGACCAACGCGGTCATCCATCTCGCCGCCATCGCGGGGCGCGTGGGGCTGAAGATGGACCTGGAGGAGCTGGACCAGATCGGCCGCCGGACGCCCGTCTTGGTGGACCTGAAGCCGGTGGGCAAGAACTACATGGAGGATTTCCACGCCGCCGGCGGCCTGCCCGCGCTGCTGCGCCAGTTGGGCGACAAGATCGACGGTTCAGCGATGACGGCGGCGGGCGACAGCATCGCCGACATGCTGAAGCGCTGGTTGCCCTTCGTCGACGAGAAGATCATCCGGCCGGAAAGCAATCCCGTCTCGCCGGGCGAGGCGCTGACCGTCGTGCGCGGCAACCTGGCGCCGGACGGCGCGGTCATCAAGCGCGCCGCCGCCGAGGCCGGGCTGATGCAGCACAAGGGCCCGGCGCTGGTATTCGAGGGGCTGGAGGACCTGGCGAAACGCATCGACGATCCCGCGCTGCCCGTCACCAAGGACCATGTGCTTGTCCTGCGCAACATCGGCCCGATCGGCGCGCCCGGCATGCCCGAGGCCGGCGGCATCCCGATTCCGAAGAAGCTGGCCCAGGCCGGGGTCAAGGACATGGTGCGCGTGTCGGACGCGCGGATGTCCGGCACGGCCTATGGCGCGATCGTGCTGCACGTGGCGCCCGAAGCCGCGATCGGCGGGCCGCTGGCGCTGGTCAAGGATGGCGACCTGATCGAACTCGACGTTGCCAATCGCGCCATCAACATGCTCGTCGATGCCAAGGAACTGGAGCGCCGCCGCGCCCAATGGAAGCCGCCCGCCAGGCCCAAGCGCGGCTACCGCCGCCTCTACGCCGAGCACGTGATGCAGGCCGACAAGGGCTGCGACTTCGACTTCCTGCAGGACGAGACGTTGCAGCGTTAGCGGGCTCACCCTTCGACAAGCTCAGGGTGAGGAAAGAATAGAATCCTCATCCTGAGCTTGTCGAAGGATGGCCTTATTCCTTCAGCAACGCCCCCGCCATCCTGTCCCACTCGTCGTCGAGCGTGCCGTCCGGGCGTTTCTTGCCGGCCTGGCGATACCAGTAACCGGCGTTCGACAGGTCGCCTTCCTTGCGATGGAGGTAGGCGTGCACCCAGGCCCCGACGCGGTCGTCCTGGGCCTGGGCGTGCGCGTGCGCCTTTGCCCAGTCGCCCTTGGCGTCCCACCACAGGGCCTGGAGCGCGTCGGAAAGCCCGGCGGGCGGCGCCGCCTTGCCGGTCGAGGCACGGAACTGCTTGGCGTCCATGCGCGAACCTCGCCACGCCGCGGGGAGCCTGTCAACGCTTGCCACCCCCCGGCTCCGGCTATATGACACAAAAATGACAGTCTCCCCGGAGGATCTCCCGTGAAGATCGGCATGAACACCGACAGCCTGGCGTCGCTGCCCTTCGACCAGGTGCTGGGCCACGCCGCGCGGCTGAAGCTCGACATGATCGAGATCTGCTGCGGCAACTGGTCGAACGCGCCGCATATCGACCTGAAGAGGATGCTGGACAGCGAACCGGCGCGGCGCGAGCTGAAATCCAGGCTGGCCGACCACGACGTGGCCTTGAGCGCGCTCAACTGCTCGGGCAATCCGCTGGACCCCGGCCCGAACGGCAAGAAGCACGACCAGGTGACGCGCGACACGATCAAGCTGGCGAGCCTGATGGGTATCGAGCGCGTGGTGATGATGTCGGGCTGCCCCGGCGCGCCCGGCGGCCACCACGCCAACTGGATCACGGTGGAATGGCCGGCCGAGCTGCGCGAGTGGCTGCGCTGGCAGTGGGACGAGGCGCTGATCCCCTATTGGAAGGACCTGGTGAAATACGCCAACAACCTGGGCATCCGGAAGCTGTGCCTGGAACTGCACGGGTTCCAGAACGTCTACAACGTCCGCACGCTGCACAAGCTGCGCGAGGCGGTGGGCGAGACGGTGGGCGCCAATTTCGACCCCAGCCACCTGATGTGGATGGGCGCCGACCCCCTCGTGGCGGCGCGCGCGCTGAAGGGCGCGATCTACCACGTCCACGCGAAGGACACGCGCATCGATCCGCTGATCGGCGCCACCAACGGCGTGATCGAGAACCAGCTCGGCAGCGACTGGCAGGAGCGGAGTTGGAACTACGTCACGCTCGGCTACGGCCACGGCGAGCAGTGGTGGAGCAGCTTCGGCGCGGCGCTCGCCGCCGCGGGCTACGACGACGTACTGTCGATCGAGCACGAGGACATGATGATGCCGCCGGTCGATGGGGTCGAGAAGAGCGTGGCGCTGCTCGAGCGGACCATCGTCAACCGCCCGCGCCGCCCGGTTAACTGACGCGAAACCTTCTGCGCTATACTGGCCGCCCGCTCCACGCGCCGGGAACGGAGGCAGGCCGCCGATGGATCAGACGAACGCTCCAACGCACGAGCGCGGACCGGAAGCCGCGGCGGACGGCGAGGCGATGATGCGCCTGGCCGAGGAGCTGTTCCCGATCTGCCGCAGCATCACCGGCGACGGCGTGCGCCAGACCCTGGCGATCATCGGGCGCCGGATTCCCATCGCCGTCAGCGAGGTCCCCTCGGGCACGCCGGTATTCGACTGGACCGTGCCGCGGGAATGGAACATCCGCGGCGCCTACATCGCGCGCCTGGACGGCACGCGGGTGGTCGACTTCGCGAACAGCAACCTGCACATCCTGCAGTACAGCCAGCCGATGGACCGGGTGGTGCCGATCGACGAGCTGAACCGGCACCTCTACAGCCTGCCCGACAAGCCCGACTGGATTCCGCATCGCACGGCCTATTTCGCCGACACCTGGGGCTTCTGCCTGTCGCACCGCCAGCGCGAGACGCTGACCGATCCCAGCTACCGCGTCGTCATCGATTCCACGCTGGCGGACGGCCACCTGACCTATGGCGAGTGCGTGATCGCGGGATCGAGCGCGGAATCGGTCCTGATCTCCTGCCACGTCTGCCATCCCTCGCTGGCGAACGACAACGTGGCGGGCATGGTGGTGGCGACCATGCTGGCGCGCCACGTGCTGGCGCGCCAGGTTCCAGCACAACGACCGCGCTACACCTATCGCTTCGTGTTCGTGCCGTCGACGATCGGCTCGATCACCTGGCTGGCGCGCAACGAGGACAAGGCATCGCTGGTCCGCCACGGGCTCGTGCTGTCCTGCCTCGGCGACGCCGGCGGCATGACCTACAAGCAGAGCCGCCGCGGCGATGCGGCGATCGACCGGATCGCGGCGCATGTGCTGCGGCACGACGGCACGCCGCACCGCATCGCGCCGTTCATCCCGTTCGGCTACGACGAGCGGCAGTACTGTTCGCCCGGATTCGACCTGCCGGTCGGCAGCCTGCTGCGCACGCCGAACGGGCAGTATTCCGAGTACCACACCTCGGCCGACAATCTCTCCCTGCTGCGCGCCGAGAGCCTGGCGCATTCGCTCGACGTGCTGCGCCGGATCGTCGAGGTGATCGAGGGCGACGCTACCTATCGCAGCCTGAGCCCGAAGGGCGAGCCGCAGCTCGGCCGGCGCGGACTCTATGCCAAGACCGGCGGACACCGCGCGGTGGGGCTGGACCAGATGGCGCTGCTGTGGGTGCTGAACTTGGCGGACGGCCGCCATTCCCTGTTCGACACGGCCGAGCGGGCGGGAATGCCGTTCCAGGCGATCCGCGCGGCGGCCGATGCGCTGGCCGAGGTCAGGCTTCTCGAGCGCGTTTCTTGATCGAGAAGGCGGGCCCCGCGGCGGCGGCGGCGGCGGCCTCCGCGGCGTCGTTCCGCAGCCAGACCTGCCATGGCGCCTTGCCCTGCGCCAGCAGGGTTTCGAGCGCCTGCAGGTCCTTGAACGTGTCCACCGCGCGCCAGAACCCTTCGTAGTTGCGCGCGAACAGCTTGCCCTTCTCGATCAGCCGCTCGAACGGCTTTTCGACCAGTTCCTCGCCCGGGCGGATATAGTCGAAAATCTCGTTCGAGAACACGAAGCACCCGCCGTTGATCCAGGCGTCGGCCTTGACCACGTCGTCGACCGAGATCACGCGACCGTCGGATGCGCGGCGGACGAAATGCGCGCTGTAGTGCGGGCGAACCGACAGGAACATCCCGACGGCCTTGCGCGACTTGAACTCGGCGATGAGCTCGGGCAGCGGAAAATCGGTCATGCCGTCGCTGTAGTTGGCCAGGAAGATCGTCTCCTCCCTGACGAACGGCTCGACCGCTTTCAGGCGCATGCCGATGTTGGAGTTGAGCCCGGTATCGACGAAGGTGATGCGCCAGTTCTCGATGTCCTTGCGCAGCAGGTCGATGCGCTTGGCGCCCTTGCTGAGCACGAAATCGTTCGACAGGCATTCGTCGTATTCGAGGAAGTAGCGCTTGATCGCGTCGCCCTTGTAGCCGAGGCAGAGCACGAAATCGTCGTGCCCGAAATGGGCGTAGTACTTCATGACGTGCCACAGGATCGGGCGGTAGCCCAGCGGCGCCAGCGGTTTCGGGATCGTCTCCGAGAAGTCGCGCAGGCGCGTACCTTGACCACCGCAGAACAATACGACCTTCATCGAATTCCTCTCGCTCAGAGCATCCTGCTCGGACGGCCGCTCTCGGCCGGCGCGTGCTTCGGCGCCTGGTGCCGCGCGGCGACTGCAAGGGCACGGACGATCGCATCCGCCCAAATTTCCAGCGTCGAGTTCCGCTCGACCCACTTGCGCGCATTGGCTCCGATCCGCGCACAGAATGCGGGATCGCTCACCAGCCGCCGGATCGCGCGCTTCCACCCGTCCACGTCGCCGGGGGCAACATAGAGGCCAGTTTCCCCGTCCTGGAGGTAGTCCGCAAGGCCCGTCGAGCGCGTCGCGATCACCGGCTTCGCCATCGCCATGGCTTCCAGCAAGGTCGTGACCCCTGCCGCGGACAGCCCCTCGTTGAGCGCGACGCAGACGATCGCCGCCGACGCGTAGAGATCGCGCAGCCCGCCGGGCTCGTATTCGGGAAATACGACGTTCGGCGGGATCGGCAGCTTGGGGATCGCGCGGCGATTGAGGCTGAGCGGATGGCCTGCCGGCACCGCGGTCAGCTTCGCCTCGGGAACGTCCGTCAGCGCCAGGACCAGCGTGGCGTAGTCGCGCTTGGCGATGCCCGCCGAGCACAGGGTGTTCGGCGCGGGCTGGGGGCCGCCGAGCGGGCGGTAGAACCGCGCGTCCACATGGCCGTAGACGAGCACGACCCGGTCCGCCGGGATCCGCAGCGATTCGATCGCGTAGTCGCGCTGGGCGTTGCAGTAGACGAAGGTCGTGTCGGTCTGGCGGTGGATGCGCAGCCAACGAAAGAAGAACCGGGTCTTCGGCTTCGACATCTCGTAAGCGAGCCCGACATGGCCGGGCCGGTTGCGGCAGAACTTCAACAGCGCGGCCAGCGGCACCAGCGCGGTCTCGCCAGACGTGAAGTAGGCATCGCATTCGTGACGGCGCAGATAGGCGAGAAGAGCCAGCGCTACCGGCTCGCCCAGAATGCGCTTGACGACGGCGACCAGCGGGCGCGGATCGCGGGCGACCGCCTCGTAGTCCAGGACTTCCGTCTGGTGGCCGGCGGCAGCCAGCGCGCGGGCGAGTTCGCTGTATTCGACGCGCGACTTCCGGTCGCCGTCGACATCGCTCTGAACGTCGGCGGAAATGCCGCCCGGCGCAAGAATGAAAACCCTAGCCATCGCCTCGCCGCCCCCCCCCAACGGCTCCTGGGAGGCCCTTGAACAAACGCTATTACCAATCGCGGAATAAATCCAAAATTGATTAACATAGCCTCAACATAGGGGTTCTAGGCTCGATCCCCGCCGGCCGCACGGGTTGCGGCAGCCTGCGCGGCAGGCGTCAAATCCTCGTTTGGGAACAACGATATGGGCAAGATGAAGGTTTTGGTGACGGGCACGGACGGGTACATCGGCGCGGTGCTGGGGCCCATGTTGCTCGACCGTGGCCACCAGGTTGTGGGCGTCGACGGCGGCTTCTACCGCGACGGCTGGTTGTTCAATGACCAGAAGTCGCGGCCGCTGACCTTGAGCAAGGACATCCGCCGCCTGACCGTCGAGGATGTCGCCGGCTTCGACGCCGTGGTGCATCTGGCCGAGCTGTCGAACGATCCGCTCGGCGATCTCGACGAGCGCATCACCTACGACATCAACCATCGCGGGTCGGTCCGGCTCGCGCAGACGTGCAAGGCGGCGGGCGTCCCGCGCTTTGTCTATGCCTCGTCCTGCAGCGTCTATGGCGCGGCCGAGGATGGCGGCGAACGCAACGAGGAGTCGGCGCCCAACCCGCAGACCGCCTATGCCAAGTGCAAGGTGCTGGTGGAACGCGACGTCGGCGCGCTGGCCGACGAGCGGTTCGCGCCGACCTTCCTGCGCAACGCCACCGCGTTCGGCGCCAGCCCGCGCATGCGCTTCGACATCGTGCTGAACAATTTGGCCGGGCTCGCCTGGACCACCAGGCAGATCAAGATGACGAGCGACGGCACGCCCTGGCGCCCGCTGGTGCATGTCAACGACATCTGCCAGGCCGTGGCGCTGGCGCTCGAGGCGCCGGTGGGACA
>JADZDN010000227.1 GCA_020851015.1 Alphaproteobacteria bacterium
AACATCGCGCCGCCGCCCAGCACCATCAGCGCCGCGGTGCCCAGGTCGGGCTGGATCATCACCAGCGCCGCCGGCAGCAGCACCATCAGGGTCGGCGGGATCACGTAGACCACGCGGCCGGTCTCCTCGGCCGTCAGCCCGTGGAAATAGCGCGCCAGCGACAGCACCATCGCGATCTTCATGATCTCCGAGGGTTGGATCTGGATCGGGCCGATGTCGAGCCAGCGCTGCGCGCCCATGCCGATCTGCCCGGCGATGTCGACGGCGACCAGCAGCACGAAGCCAACCGCATAGGCCGGATAGGCCAGGCGCAGCCAGACGCGGATGTCCACGAGCGCGATGGCGAGCGCGACGCAAAGCGCCATCAGGAAGCGCACCAGATGCCGCGACGCCCATGGCTGCAGGCTGGCGCCGCCGGCGGAATAGAGCATCAGCACGCCGATCGCCGCGATCGCCGACAAAAGCAGCGCCAGCATCCAGTTCAGGCGCAGCGCCTTGTCGGTCAGCGTCAGGTCGACGGGATTGAGCCCGCGCGCGCGCCTGGCCATGGCCTAGCTCCGCTCCAGCGACGCCACGCTGGGCGCGCCCGGGGGCTGGCGGCGCGACGGATCGCGCTTCTGCGTCTCGATCAGAAGGTCGCGCACGACCGGCGCGGCCATCGCCGACCCGCCGCCGCCGTGCTCGACGATCACCGCCGCGGCGTAGCGTGGCGCCGAGACCGGCGCGAAGCCGATGAACAGCGCGTGGTCGCGCTCGCGCCACGGCCGGTCCTTCAGCTTGTGCAGGCCCGCGTCGCGCTCGCTCATGGTGATGCGGCGGACCTGCGAGGTGCCGGACTTGCCGCCCATCGCCATCTCGGGCTCCTTGATGCGCGCCGCATAGGCGGTGCCGCGCTGGGTGTTGGTGACCGCCTCCATGCCCTTGATCACCAGCTCCAGCGCCTCGCGCTTGACGCCGATCGACTGCGCCTCGGGCGGGCGGGCGACGAAACCGCCGTCGCGCGCCACCAGCTCGCGCGTCAGGCGCGGCTGCACGGCGATGCCGCCGTTGACGATGCGCGAGGTCATCAGCGCGAGCTGCAACGGCGTCGCCAGCACGCTGCCCTGGCCGATTCCGCACACCAGCGTCTCGCCCTGCTGCCAGGAAACGCCGCTGGTTCGCAGCTTCCAGTCGCGCGTCGGCATCAGCCCGCCGCGCTCGCCCGGCAGGTCCAGCCCCGTGCGGTCGCCAAGCCCCAGCGCGCGGCCCATGGCGGCGATGCGGTCGATGCCGCAGCGACGCGCCAGCTCATAGAAATAGACGTCGCAGGACTGCGCGATCGCCTCGTGCAGGTTCACCGATCCGTGGCCGCCCTTCTTGTAGCAATGGAAGCGGCTGTCGCCGAGATCGTAGTGGCCGGGACAACTGACGCGAAACTCGGGCGTGACCAGGCCGGCGCTGAGCGCGGCCAGGGCGACGACCGGCTTGAAGGTCGATCCGGGCGGGTACTGCCCGGCGACGGCCTTGTTGATCAGCGGCGTGTACTCGTTGTGCAGCAGCTCGTCCCAGTCGCGTGCGCTGATGCCGGAGGTGAACAGGTTGGGATCGAAGGCCGGCACCGAGGCGAGCGCCAGCACCTCGCCCGAATGCACGTCCATCACCGCCGCCGCACCGCTCTGGCCGGCCAGGCGCTTGGTCGCGAAGTCCTGCAGCGTCATGTCGATGGTCAGCGACAGGTCGCCGCCGGGCGTCCCGTCCTGGCGGTCCAGCTCGCGCACCACGCGGCCAACCGCGTTGACCTCGACCCGACTGCGCCCGGCGCGGCCGCGCAGCGCCACGTCGTGGATCTTCTCGACGCCGCCTTTGCCGATGCGGAAGCCCGGCAGCTCCAGCAGCGGGTCGCCGGTCAGCTCGCTCTCCGCTACCGCCGCCACGTAGCCGACCAGATGCGCGGCGGTCGGGCCGAAGGGGTAGTAGCGGGTCTGGCCCATGTCGATCGAGATGCCCGGCAGGTCGGGCGCGTTGATCTCGATGCGCGAGACCTCGTGCCAGCTCAGGTTCTCGCGCACTGCCACCGGCACGAAGCTGCGCCGGCGCTTCAATTCGCGCAGCACGCGCCTGCGGTCGGCCTCGCCGATCGGGATGATCTCGGACAGCGCCGCCAGCACCGCGTCGGCGTTGGGCGCCTGCTCGGCGTTCAGCAGCACGCGGACGTTCTGCCGGTTGACCGCCAGCGCCTCGCCGCCGCGATCCAGCACGCGGCCCCGCGCGGGCGGCAGCAGGCGCATGCTGACGCGGTTCTCCTCGGCCATGGTCTGGAAGCGGCTCGATTCCACGACCTGCAGGTAGTAGATGCGCCCGGCCAGCACCGACAGCAGCCCGGCCTGGCCGGCGCCCAGCAGCAGCGCCCGGCGCGTGAACAGCCGCTCGCGCGACAGGTCGTCCTTGGTCGCCATCTAGCGCGCCTGCACCCAGGCGCGATGCACCGCCAGCAGCAGCCAGGCAACCGGCGGATAGAGCGCCACGGTCATCAGGTACTGCATGCCCGCCGCCAGCGGATTGAACAGCGCCAGGTGAAGCACCGCCATCAGAATCCAGGCGAGCGTGAAAGCGGCCAACGCCACGCCGACGAAGCCTGCCCAGCCTACCGCGAAGGGCCGGCGCATCAGCACCCGGCGCTGGGTCAGGACGGCACCGTGGGTCGCCAGCAGCACGAAGGCGCCGACCCCCAGCGGGCCGCCGCCGACGATGTCCTGGAACACGCCCAGCGCCAGGACCACCGGCGCCGGCATCAGCTCGGCGCGGTACATGGTCCAGTAGTAGACCGACATCAGCGCGAAGGAGGGGATGATGACCGCGAACTCCGGCAGCCGCAGCGGCACGACGTCGAGCAGGATCAGGACCAGGGTCAGCATGGCCGGCGTCGCCTCGCGCGCCGCCGCGTCGACGCGGTGGACGATCGTGCCGCCGGCCGGGATCACGGACGGCCTCCGGGATCGCCCGCCGTTCCCTGGCCGCGCAGCGGGCCGCCGAGCCCGAAATCGACCAGGCGCAGGAACTCCAGCCGGTCCCAGTCGATCGGCGGCTGCACCCGCAGCCCGCCGTCCGCGCCCACCACCACGCCCACCGGGATGCCGGGCGGGAAGATGCCGCCGATGCCCGAGGTCACCACCCGGTCGCCCGGCGAGACGCGCGCGTTCGGCCGCAGGTAGTCGAGCCGCGGCCGGTCGGAATTGTCGCCGGCCAGGATCGCCTGGTCGCGCGAGCTTTCCACCACCACCGGGATGCGGCTGTTGAGGTCGGTGATCAGCAGCACGCGGGCCGAGCGGTCGCCCACCTCGGTCACGCGTCCCGCCAGCCCGGCGCCCGCGACGGCGGCCTGGCCCTTGCGCACGCCGTGCCGGGCGCCGGCGGCGACCAGTACGCTGCGCACATAGGCGCCGCCCGACGCGCCGATGACCCGCGCGGACACCTCGGTCGCGGCGGCTTCGGGCACGAAGCCGGTCAGGTTGCGCAGGATGGCGTTCTCGGCTTCGAGCTGGCGCGCGACCGCCTGCCATTGCATCAGCCGCGCGTTCTCCTCGCGCAAGGTGCGGTTCTCCAGCGCCAAGCCGTAGGCATTGCGGCCATGCTCGATCAGGTCGTTGGCGACGCCGATCGGCCGGCTGAGCGCGTCCAGCACCGGCGCCACGGCGTCGGTCATCTCGACGCGGATGCGCTCGACGATCACCGTATCGGCCTTGCCGAGCAGCATCAGCCCCGCCGCCATCGCCAGCAGCAGGAGAAACGTGAAACGCTGGACCCACAGCCTGACGGGCTGTGTGAGCCGAAGCACCGATCCCGAGCGGTCCTTCATTCAAAGCCCCCGACATCCGGGCGCGCGCCCTGGGGCCAATCTATCACGCGCCCCTGCGGGGACGCAGCGCCCAAGCGCCCATCACGGGCGCATATCGCCATCGCCTAGAAGCGATAGCCGAAGCCCAGCCGCAATTCGTGGCGATAGAACGTGTCGGCATCGATGTGAATGCCGGCCGCCGTGTTGCCGGCCTCCACCGAGCCCAGGTTGAGGTACCGGTACGCCGCCTCCGCGAACCAGTTCTCGGTCAGGTCGAAATTGCCGCCCGCCGTCAGGCCCCAGGCCAGGTTGCCGGTCTTGAACGTTTCGTTGCGCACGGTGTTGACGCCGCCGACGCTGAAATCGTTGTAGTTCACGTCCGATTCGTTGCGCGAATAGCCGATGCTGAAACCCGCATAGGGCCGCCACCAGGTCGAGCCGACATTGAAGTCGTACAGCGCGTTGAGAAGGATCGTCGTCGCGCTGACATTGTCCTCGAATCCGGCCGAACGCAGGTTGTTGGTAAAGACCGGCCGCGAGTCGTAGTCCAGCCGGACCATGCGGTTGTATTCGATCTCCGTACGGATCGGCGCGCCCAGGCGCTTCCAGTTGAAGCCGATCGCGACGCCGCCGCCGGCGACCGAATCCTGCGCCTTGTCGTCCTTCAGCAGTCCCTGGGTCGGCCCGGCGTTCTTGATGTCGCTGATGAAGCCGCCGCCGCCGGTAACGACGCCCGTCACGTAGACGCCGCTGCAGCAGGAATCGGCCCGCGCCGCGCCGCCACTTGCGATCCCCAGGGCAAATATCAACGCCCCGATCCACCGCGACAGGGTTGTACCGTACCTACGCATCATGAAAACCTGTATCGCGCGACCGTCGATTCTGTCCATGCGAAGAAGGGGTTGGCCTTAATCGTTCACCTAACTGTGGCAGAAAGGGCACGGCCGTCTGCCTGGGTTGCCGCCGCATCAAACCTACAATATAATTCATGGCGCAAATGGAACTCATGCCATGAAATCGATTAGAGCCAAGGTTTCGCCAACGGGTCGATTAAGCATCCCGGCACCCTTTCGCCGCGCCGTGGGGCTGCAAGCGGGCGGCGACGTCGTGATCGAGCTTGCTGGCAAGGAAATGCGCATCCGCAGCCTAGCCGAAGCGGTTGCCCAGGCCCAGGCGCTCAGCCGGCGTTTGCTTGGCGAGCAGCCCGACGCGGCCGTTGACGACTTCATCGCCGAGCGTCGGCGCGAAGCGGCCAAGGAGTGACCATCGCGGTCCTCGACGCCTCGGCGCTGCTGGCTCTGTTGCTGGACGAGCCGGGTGCGGACCGCGTGCAGTCGACACTGGCCGACGCTGCGATGACCACGATCAACCTCAGCGAAATCGTCGGGCACTACGCCCGCAACGACGTGGCCGAGGCCGATATCCGACGCGTGCTCGACGCCCTGCCGTTTGAGCGCGTGCCGTTTGACGAGGACCTTGCCTATGCGGCGGGGCTGCTGCTGCCCGCCGTAAAGGTGGTTGGGCTCTCGATCGGCGACCGTGCCTGTCTTGCCCTGGCCCGGCGTCTTGGCGTCCCGGCGATCACGGCTGACCGCGCTTGGGTCGCAGTGGCCGCAGCTGCCCGCGTTACGGTCGAATTGATCCGATAGGACTAGGCCGGCGCCCGCTGGGCGGAGGGCCGCCGTTCAGGCGCCGCGGTCAGGATTTCCGCCATCGCCGCCAGCACCGCGTCGGTGTCCTCGGGGCCGCCGATCGAGATGCGGATCACGTCGTCGCGGCCGCCCTCGGCCCAGGCGCCGATCAGGATGCCGCGCTCCTCCATGCCCTTCACGACGGCGGCGGCTTTCATCGGCACGGGGATCGACATGAAGTTCGTGACCGTCCGCATCGGCGCCAGGCCAAGGCGCCGCAGCCCGGCATCCAGCCTGTCGCGTTCGGCGGCGCAGGAATCCAGCACCTTCTTGAGGTGCGCCTCGTCCTCAAGCGCCGCCAGGGCGGCCGCCTGGACCAGGGCATTGGCGTTGAAGGCGGTCCGCCCGCGCTGGATCGCGCCGGCGACCTCGGGCGAGCTGCACAGCGCATAGCCAAGACGCAGCCCCGCTAGACAATAGGCCTTGGAGAAGGTGCGCATGACGATCCAGGGCCCCTGGCGCATTTTCAAGGCCGCCAGCACGTCCGGGCCGCCGGCATGCAGGGCATACTCGAAATAGGCCTCGTCGATCGCCAGCAGCACGCCAGGCGGCGTGGCCGTCACCAGATACTCCACCTCGTCCCGGTCGTTGATCCAGCCGGTCGGGTTGTTCGGCAGGGCGCAGTAGAGGATCCGGGTGCGCGGGGTGATGGCGGCGATCAGCGCCTTGACGTCGTTGCGCCCGTCGGGAAGCAGCTTCACGCGCACCGGCACGCCGCCGGCAAGCTGGGTCGACTTCATGTAGCGCCCGAAGGACGGGGTGGAAGCGATGACCTCGTCGCCCGGATCCAGCGCCAGCAGGGTCGTCAGGTTCAGCAGTTCCTCGCTGCCCGTCCCGAACACGATGCAGGCCGGGTCGACGCCCGTGCGCGCCGCCAGCGCCGCGGCCAGGGCGCGGGCCTGGGCGTCGGGATAGCGGTTTGCCCTTGCCGCCGCCTCGCGCACCGCCTCCACCACCTTGGGCGAGGGCGGGAAGGGGCATTCGTTCAGGTGCAGCGCCCGCATCCGGCGCGGCAGGGCCGGCGCATAGGTGGGATTGCCGCCCGCTGCCACGGCGGCAACCGACGAGCGCATATAGGGCGGGCGGGTGGTGCTATCCTGCATGGGTGCTCCTTGCCGGTATTGCGGGGCGATTATCGGTTTCCCGCGCGCGGCCACAAGGGCCGGATTGTGCGCATTGATTCGCGATACCGGTCCGCCAGGCTTGGATCGGTTTGACAACGCGCGCCATCGGCGCCGATGCTACGGCCAAATTCGTTGCGGGAGAAACGATCCATGCGCCTCGTCACGCCAGCCGTCTTCGCCGCCGCGCTCGCCTTGGCGGGCACGGCCCAGGCCAAGTCCCTGGTTTTCTGCGCCGAAGCCAGCCCCGAGAACTTCGGGCCGATGCTGGCGACGACCAGCACCAGCGATACCGCCGCGGCCCGTGCCATCTACAACCGGCTGTTCGAGTTCGAGCTCGGCACGACGAACCTGCAACCGGCGCTGGCGGAGAGCTACGAGTTGTCGGCCGATGGGCGCGTCTACACCTTGAAGCTGCGCCGGGGCGTCAAGTTCCAGACCACGCCCTATTTCAAGCCCACGCGCGAGATGAACGCCGACGACGTGCTGTTCACCTTCAACAGGCAGTGGAAGAAGGACCATCCCTACTATGCGGTGAACGGCGGCAAGTACAGTCACTTCGCCAGCCTGAACATGGCCGAGACGCTGCAGAGCGTGGAGAAGGTCGACGACCACACCGTGCGGATCACGATCAACGAGGCGCAGTCGCCGTTCATCACCAACCTCGGCATGAATTTCCTGTCGATTCATTCCGCCGAATATGCCGAGCAACTGCTGAAGGCGGGCACGCCGGAGAAGATCGACCTGGAGCCGGTGGGCACCGGCCCGTTCATCCTGGTCAACTATCGCCGCGACGTGGCGATCAACTACCGCGCCAATCCCGACTACTGGCGTCCGCGGGCGAAGCTCGACGAATTGACCTTCGTGATCGCGCCCGACGCCTGGGTGCGCCTGGCGAAGCTGCAGACCAACGAATGCCAGGTGATGAACCTGCCCAATCCCGCCGATGTCGAGGCGATCGAGAAGAACCCGGCGCTGAAGGTCGAGCGGCAGGAGGGCCTCAATGTCGGCTACCTCGCGCTCAATACCGAGAAGAAGCCGCTGGACGACAGGCGCGTGCGCCAAGCGCTGAACCTGGCGATCGACAAGAAGGTGGTCGTGGATGCGATCTTCCAGGGCGCCGGCACGCCGGCGACGAATCCGATTCCGTCGATCGTCTGGTCCTACCACGACAAGCTGGCCGACTACCCGTTCGACCCGGCGCGCGCCCGCAAGCTGCTGGCCGAGGCCGGCCTGGCGGACGGGTTCGAGACCGACATCTGGGCCATGCCGGTCGCGCGCTACTACAATCCGAACGCCAAGCGCATGGCCGAGATGATCCAGAACTACTGGGCCGCCATCGGCGTGAAGGCAAAAATCGTCACGATGGAATGGGCCGAATATCTGCGCCGTGGCCGCGCCGGCGAGCATCAGACCTATCTCCTGGGCTGGGGCGGCGACACCGGCGACCCGGACAACTTCCTCTACGAGGTGCTGGGCTGCGGCGCGGTGAAGAGCGGCGGCAACCGCGCGCGGTGGTGCAACCAGACCTACGAGGACCTGGTGGTCAAGGCACGCAAGACCGCCGACCGCGCCGAGCGCGCCAACCTCTACCTCAAGGCGCAGGAGGTGTTTCACGAGGAGGCGCCGTGGGTCACCCTCGCGCACTCCATCGTGTTCGTGCCGATGCGGCGCGAGGTCGAGGGCTATAAGGTCGACCCGCTGGGCGCCAACACGTTCTATACGGTGGACATCAAGTAGGGGCGGCCGGCGGAACGCCCGGCTGTACAAACGCCCCGGCGGCGTGCTCCATTCGTCCCGGCGAAGACTGGCAGCGGAGACGGCGGATGTTCTATGAACCTCGCAATGGCCATGGCCTGCGCTACGACCCGTTCAAGGCGATCGTGGCGCCGC
Organism: Alphaproteobacteria bacterium; assembly: GCA_020851015.1. The sequence continues at coordinate 8,520 of JADZDN010000227.1, forward strand.
GCCCGATCGGCTGGATATCGACCGTCGACGCGCAGGGACGGCCGAATCTGTCGCCCTACAGCTTCTTTAACGCGATGGGCAGCCACCCGCCGATCATCGCCTTCTCCAGCGAGGGCGCCAAGGATTCGGCGGCGAACGCGCGGGCGACCGGCGAGTTCGTGTTCAATCTCTGCACGTCCAGGCTCGCCCGCGCGATGAACGCCTCGTCGGCCAGCGTCCCGCACGGGGTCAACGAGTTCGAGCTGGCCGGGCTCGCGGCCGCGCCCTGCCGGATCGTGCGCGCGCCGCGCGTGGCGGAAACACCGGCGGCGTTCGAATGCAAGCTGCTGCAGGTGATCAACCCGGTCGACCTCGACGGCAAGCCGACCGGTGCGCTGATCGTGATGGGGCAGGTGGTGGGCGTCCATATCGACGAGCGGTTCATCAAGGACGGCCGCTTCGATACCGCCGCCGCCCAGCCCGTCGCGCGCGCGGGGTACAACGACTATGCCGTCGTGACCGAGCTGTTCGAGATGATCCGGCCGACGCCCGAGCAGGCGATGGCCGCCGCGCCCGCCAAGGTCGAGGCTTAGTTCGCATGCTGACCTTTTTCTACGCGCCGGAGACCTGCGCGCTCGCCTCCCATATCGCGCTGGAGGAGGCGGGCGCCGTCTACGAAGCGCGGTGGATCGACTTCGGCAAGTCGGAGCAGCGCAGCGCCGACTACCTGAAGATCAATCCCAAGGGCCGCGTGCCGGCGCTGGCGACCGATCGCGGCACCCTGACCGAGACGCCGGCGATCCTCGCCTTCATCGCCCAGTCCTATCCCAAGGCCGGTCTGGCGCCGCTGGACGACCCCTTCGCCTTCGCCCAGGTCCAGGCGTTCAACAGCTACCTGTGCTCGACCGTCCACGTGGCGCATGCCCACCGCGTGCGCGGCTATCGCTGGGCCGACGATCCGGCGGCGTGGGAGGCGATGAAGAAGAAAGTGCCCCAGTCGGTCGGCGCGTGCTACGACCTGATCGAGGGCGAGATGCTGAAGGGCCCGTTCGTGCTGGGCGAGCGCTATACCATCGCCGATCCCTATCTCTTCACGCTGTTCGGTTGGACCAAGGGCGACGGCATCGACATCAACACCTACCCCAAGGTGCGCGAGCATCGCCGCCTGATGAAGGAGCGCCCGGCCGTGCAGCGCGCGCTGGCCGCGGAGCGGGGGTAGGGACGCGGCGCAGCCTCGGCGGGCACGCCGCCCGGTCCGGGTTGCAACCCTGCCGCCAAGTCCCCTAGACTGTGATGCAAGGCTGGGGTGTCCGGCCGCGCCCGCGCGCGGACCGGTCTGAGATCATACCCACCGAACCTGATCTGGGTCATGCCAGCGAAGGGAGCCAGGCGATGTCCATCGCGCTCTTTCCGTCCGCATTCCGTCCGTCCGTGATCCTTGCCCTGTCGATCGTCGCTACCGGCGCGGCCGCGGCCGAGCCCGCGCGCCTGCCGGTGCTGGTGCCGGTCACCGGGTTCCTCGCGCTCGAGGGCACCAGCCAGCGCAACGGCGCGCTGCTGGCGTTGAAGACCGCGTCCGATCTCGCGACCGCCGACGTGCAGGACACGGCGGCCGCGCCGGAGACCGCGGTCAACGCGTTCGAGAAGGTGCTGTCGGCCGGCCCCGTGCCGGCGGTCGTGGCGCCCATGCTCGGCACGCAGATGCTGGCGCTGATGCCGCTGGCGGCCGAGCGCAAGCTGCCGCTGGTGACGGTGTCGGGCACCGCGCAGATCACCGAGATGGGCAATCCCTACGTGTTCCGATTCTTCCCCAGCGACGCGGTGGTCAAGACCGCGCATGCCCGCTACGTGGTCGAGGAGGTGAAGGCGAAACGGCCGGCGGTGATCTACCAGACTACCGCCTATGGCCAGAGCGGCCGACAATACCTGGCCGACGCGTTCCGGCGCCTTGGCGCGCCGGTGGTGTTCGAGGAGGGCGTGGCGCCGACCGTCAAGGACCTGAAGCCGGTGCTGGCCAAGGCGATGGAGGCGAAGCCCGACGCGATCGTGCTGCATCTCCATGCCGGCTCGACCGCGCTGTTCGTCCGCCAGGCGGCCGGCCTGCCCGGCCTGCCGCCGATCGTCGCCGGATCGGCCATGCACCAGCCCGCCACCGCCGCGCTGCTGGAGCCGGCCGAGCTGAAAGGCGTGTGCGCGGAGAGCGGCTCCTCGCCGGTTTCCGGCGGGTCGCCGGCGATCGATGCCTGGACGAAGGACTATCGCGCCGCGTTCAACGACGATCCCGACGCCTTCGCGCTGGCGCAGTACGACGGCGCGATGATGATGCTCGCCGCGCTGCGATCAGGCGCGCGGACGCCCGAGCGGATGCGCGCCTATCTCGCGGGCGAAACCTACAAGGGCCTCGCCATGGCCTACCGCTCGGACGGCAAGGGAAACATGGCGCATGACGCGGTGATCGTCTGCTACGACGGCAAGGACCGCACGCCGCGCATCGCCAAACGCTACATCCAGGGCACGAGCTGAGACGGACGAAGCGTCCTTCGACAGGCTCAGGACGAGGAGATTGAATAATCCTCATCCTGAGCTTGTCGAAGGATGAGCTTGTCGACGATGCCGCGTTGAAGAAGGGGCGTCATCCTGAGGAGGCGCGAAGCGCCGTCTCGAAGGATGAGGAGCAGCGTTCGACATGACCACACTGCAGCTTCTCGTCGACGGCGTCGCGCTGGGCGCGGCCTATGCGCTGGTGGCGGCGGGGTTCGTGCTGGCCTTGAACGCGTCGCGCGCGGTCAACTTCGCGCATGGCGACATGGTGATGGCCGGCGGGTTCCTGTCGGTCGCGCTGGCCGCGGCCCTGCCCGTGCCCGGGCTGGCGCTGCTGCCCGCGGTCGTGGCGATCATGGCTGCGTTCGGCGTCGCCATCAGCGCGATCGCGTATTTCCCGCTGCGCGCGCGGCCGGTGGTCAGCGTTTTCGTCAGCACCATCGCCGTGGGCATCATGCTGCAGAACGCCGCCACCGCCTGGTTCGGCGCCGCGCCGCGCGCCGGGCCGTCCCTGCTGGGCGGCGGCGTGATCGAGCTCGGCGTCGCCGCTCTCGGCCGCCAGGCCCTCGCGGTGATCGTCGTGGCCGCGCTGGCCTATCTCGGGCTTCATTTGCTGTTGGGCCGCAGCCAGCTTGGCCGGCGATTGCGCGCCGCGGCGCAGGACCCGGCCATGGCGGCGGCGATCGGGATCGACGTGACCAGGATGACCGCGATCGCCTTCGCGCTGTCCGCCGCGCTCGCCGGCGCCGCCGGCTTGCTGCTGTCCAACAGCTACTTCGTCACGCCGACCGAGGGCGGCAACTTGATGCTGAAGGCCTATATCGCCGCGACCATCGGGGGTTGGGGTCGCTTGAACGGTGCGGCGCTGGGGGCGCTGGCGATCGGCTTGTTCGAGACGGTGGTCGCCGCGCAGTTCTCCGCGGTGATCGCCGAAGCGCTTCTCTATGCCGGGCTGCTCGTCGTCCTCTTCGTCCGGCCGAGCGGATTGTTCGGCGAGCGGGCAGGCATCCGTGCCTGACGCCCTGCGCCGCAACCTCCTGATCGCGCTCGCGGGTTGCGTGGCGCTGGCGGCGCTGACGTCCTGGGTCAACGCCGGCAGCTATGGCGTCCGGCTGGCGACGATGGCGGCCATCTACGCGTTGCTGGCGCTGGGATACCAGCTCGTGTTCGGCCAGCTCGGCGCGTTCAGCTTGGCGCAGGGCGCCTTTTTCGGCATCGGCGCCTATGCCACGGCGCTGCTCGCGACCCGGCTCGGCCTCGACGCGGCGATCACGTTGCCGCTCTCGGCCGCCATTGCCGTCGGCGTTGCCGCGATCGTCGCCGCGCCGGTGCTTCGTCTGGAATCGCACTACTTCGCGCTGGCGACGCTTGGACTGGCGCAGCTCGCGCTGCTGGTCGCGGTCAATGCCGAGAGCCTGACCGGCGGCGGCAACGGCCTTCCCGGCGTGCCGGGCCTGGCGCTGCTCGGATGGGACGTTCCGCGTGGCTGGCCCTTGATGACCGCGTGCTGGATGCTGGTCGCGCTGGCTGCCGCGATCGCCTGGCGCGGGACGTCCGGGCGCAGCCGGCACGTCCTAATGCTCGTGCGCGACGACCCGATCGCCGCGGAGTCCCTCGGCATCGACATCGGCCGATTGCGCTTCGCGGCCTTCCTGTTCGCCGCCGGCTGCGCGGGGATCGCCGGCGCGCTGCAGGCCCATCTGCTCGGCATCGTTTCGCCCGAGGTGCTGGAGTTTCCCGTCATGGTCGCGTGCCTGTCGATGGTGGTGATCGGCGGCCGCGGGAGCATCGCCGGCGCGGTCCTGGGCGCCGTGCTGCTGGTCCATCTGCCGGAACTGTTGCGCGGCGTCGGCCCCTGGTACCTCGCGGTCTACGGCGCGGCGCTGCTGGCGATGATCGTCTTCGCGCCCGAGGGCATCGTCGGACTGCTCGAACGCCCGATGAAACCTGGGCTTCGCGAATCCGCCGAGGATGAGACGCCGCTGCCGGCGCGCGGGGAAGACGCGACGGCGAAACCTTCGGGCACGATCCTGCGGCTCCGGGGTGTCAGGAAGAAATTCGGCGGCGTCGCCGCCCTGGCGGGGATCGACCTCGAAATCCGGGCGGGCGAACTGGTGGGGATCATCGGGCCGAACGGGTCGGGCAAGACCACGCTGGTGAACGTCATCGCCGGCCTATACCGGCCGGATGGCGGCCGGGTCGAGTTCCGGGGCAAGGCGATCCAGGACGAGCCGGCCTGGCGCATCGCGCGGGCGGGAATCGGGCGTGGCTTCCAGGCGCCGAGGCTGCTCGACCATCTGACCGTAGAGGACAACGTCGCGATCGCCGCGATCGCGGCAGGGCCCGGTCGCCCGATTGCCGCGGCGCGTCTGGTGCGGCGGCTGGGTCTGGGATCGGTGGCGCGATCGCGGCTGGGCATGCTGCCCGGCGGCGCGCGACGGCGGGTCGAGATCGCCCGCGCGATGATGGGGCGGCCGAGCCTGCTGCTGCTCGACGAGCCCGCGGCGGGGCTCACCCCGGCGGAGCAGGAGGAACTGCGCGCGATCCTGGCCGCGCTGAATCGCGACAGCGTGGCGATCCTGGTGATCGAGCATTCCGTCGCTTTTCTCAGCCGTCTCGTTCCCCGGATGGTCTGCATGGTCGAGGGAAAAATCGTGGCGGACGGAACGCCGCCAGACGTGACGGCCGACCCGCAAGTGGTCGCCGCCTATCTGGGCAAGAAGCCATGAGCATCCTCGAATTCCGCGCGATCCGGCTGAAAGCGGAGGAGGGCGGGCCGATCGATTTCGACCTGGGCGAGGGCGAGATCGTGGCGCTGCTCGGCGCCAACGGCGCGGGCAAGACCTCGGCGATCCGCGCGATCATCGGCGAGATCGCGCCGGCCTCCGGCGCCATCCGTTTCCTCGGCAACGACCTCGCCGGCATCCCGCCGCATCGCCGCGCCAGGCGGGGCATCGGCTATTGCCCGGCCGGGCGGCGCGTGTTTCCCGCAATGTCGGTGCTGGACAACCTGCACGTTGCGAGCTTCGCCGGGGCGGCCGAGCGCGCGCGCCGCGTCGATTCGGCCCTGGCCCTGTTCCCGCAATTGCGCGGCCACGCCGCGACGGCCGCCTGGCAGCTCTCGGGCGGCCAGCAGCAGATGCTGGCGATCGCCCGCGCCCTGATGAACGCGCCGAAGCTGCTCGTCCTCGATGAACCCTCGCTGGGTCTCGCCCCGATCCTGGTTCAGGAACTGCTGGGCAGGTTGCGCGCGGTGGCGCGCGGCGGCACGGCGGTCCTGTTGGCCGAGCAGAACATCGGCGCCGCGCTGGAAATCGCCGACCGCGCCGTCCTTTTGTCCGAAGGCCGCATGGCCGCCCAGGGCAGCGCCGCGGAAATCGCCGCCCGCGCCGACCTCGCGGCGCTGGCGATGGGGATATAAATTGCCGGCGGACCCGCAACTCCCGTCGGCGGCCAGGCGGCGATCGATTGACGCGGGCGGGGCGACCGGCTTGAATGCCCGCGGCCGGCCGGGTCGTGCGCGTCATGGCAATCCGTCGACCGGACAAGCTGCTGGCGATGGTGTCGTGGTGGAGAGGAAAGGCGCAAACCCAAGTCGTCGCGGAAGACTCGTCGCGCTGGTGGCCGCGGGATGCAGCATCGCAATCGCGCTCCTGGTGGCGGGCGCGATGGAGCTGTATCTTCGGACCTCCGTCTTCGACCCGACGAAATACTACGTTCGGATGCCTGGCTGGGAGATCATCTTCCACCCGTCGTCCGAGGGGACGCCCGGCATCTTCGAGGACGCGCGCGTGCTCAGCAACGCGCTGGGCGCGCGAGGCGAGATGCCGCCGAGCAACCCGTCGCCTTCCATTCTCGCCATCGGCGGCAGCACTACGGAGGATCATCCGCTTGGTGACGCGGACATGTGGACGGGCCAGCTCCAGGCAAATCTCCGCAAGTGCAGCCCACGCGCCTGGGTGTCGAACTTGGGACGGGCCGGCACCGATTCCCGGCACTACCTGATCCAACTGCCGAGGGTATTGCCGCAATACCCGCCGCTCGATCGGGTCGTGGTCCTAGTCGGGTTGAACGACATGCTGTTCGACCTGCGTATCCCTCTGCCCAAGCGGATGCCGGACAATTGGGAACTGCAGCAATCGTTCATGTACATACCTCCCCAAGCGCCGAAATGGTACGAGCGTTCCGCGCTCTACCAGGCGGCCCGGCGCATCATCGAGAACGCCGCCAGGCTGCGCGATCCGGACGCGGCGCTGGTCCGCGTCGCCGACCTGGGCTCGGCGATGGAGGCCTACAAGAAGCGATATCGCCAGATCGCGCCGGAGGACTTCGTCGACATCCTGCCCGACCTGACGACGAAGCTTGACGACTATCGACGCAGGCTGGAGGAGATTGCCGCGCTCGTCGCGAAACACGGGGCGCAGCCGGTGTTCGTCACCCAGCCTTCCCTGTGGAAGCCGGAGATGAACGACGAGGAGCGGTCACGGCTCTACGCCGGCGGGCTCGCTTCGCCGGACGAGTGGATGGTCAACCCGCACGTCAAGTGGTACACAACCGAGGCAATGCGCAGGGCGCTGGGCCAGTACAACGACGTGCTGCGCCAGGTCTGCCAATCCAAAAAACTTCTCTGCGTCGACCTCGACCGCGAGATGCCGAAAAGCGCGGCACTGTTCTACGACGATTTCCACTTCGCGAAGGCCGGCGCGGCGAGCGTGGGCGCGATCGCCGCAAAGGGGCTGAATCCCGATTGCGGCCGTTGATGCTGGACGTTGCGCCTACGGCGCGTGGACCCAGGCGGAAAAGCCGAGCTTGGTCGGGAAACCGGGATAGTCGTAGAGGTTGTGGAACACGCGGGCGAGCCCCTGGCCGGCGCGTTGCCTCCCGGATTCCACGCCGGGATAGGTTGAATCGTGGTCGTCCAGCACGAACAGCACGGGCCGCGCGAGCTTGCGGCGGAAGTAGTCGAGCTCCTCGCAGACCGCCTGCTCGGAATGGTCGCCGTCCAAATGCACCACGCGGAACTGGGCGCGCGGGTCGAGCAGGTCGCAGGCGATGAAGGTCGACGCCGCCATGGTGTAGTGGCAGTAGGTCACGTCCTGCGCGTCGGCCAGCGCCGAGAGCTTCGCCAGGGTCGTGCGCGCGCCTTTCCACTGGCCGTACACCTCTGCGAGATCGGCATAGGACTGCGTGGCGAGGCCGAACGGGTCGATGCCGAGATGGAAGCTCTCGGGCGGATTCGACAGGATCAGCGACCGCGCCGTGCTGCTGGCGGAAGGCCGGCAGGTTGCCCAAGGCTCGGCCGCCGAAATGGCGTCCCGGCCCGACCTGGGCACCCTCGCAATGGGCTTCGCTCCATCGCCGCCAAGCGGCATCGCGGGCTGATCGATGCGATCAACCGGCCGCGCGCGATGACCGGGTTTGGAGCGCCGGTGGCGCCGTGATAGACAAGCCGGAACGCACGTGTTCCTGGGCATCATCGCGATGGGCAGCGGCGAGCCAAACCTCCTCGACGCCTTGTTCCTCCCCCTCTCTTCGTTCGCATCGCCGCTCGAGTTTCGCGCCGCGCTGGCGACGCATCGGCTGATCGTCGGGGCGGTCGGTTTCTGCGCCGTCATCGCGGTCCAGATCGGGTGGCGCCGACTGGCCGCATCGCTCGCGGTCTGCGCGGCTCTCTATGGAACGCTGATCGCCCTGGTCTATGCCGGTCCATCGCGCATGGCCGTCGTCGCGACCGCCGTCACCGCGGCGGGCCTGGCGACGTTCCTGGCGGTCCAGGTCCGGCACGACCGCTGGCAGCGGGTCACGATCGCGGCGCTTGTCGCGGCCGGCTGCATCGCGGCGACCAGCTTCCTCAATTTCCACGATTGGCGGTTCGCGGGCCAGCGGCTGGGGCCCGGCGAAGGATTCGGTCCGATCCACTACAACGACCAGTTCCACTATTACCTGGGCGCAAAATACGCCCGCGAGCTCTCGTATGACGGGCTCTACGCATGCGCGGCGCAGGCGGAGGCCGCGACGGAGCGGGCAATTCTCGAGCGTCCCGCCCGCGATCTGCGCACGAACAGCATCGTCACCATGGGCGACCTGGTCCGGGCCTCACCTTGCCGCGAACGCTTCTCGTCCGAACGGTGGAAGGCGTTCGAGAACGACGCGCGGTTCTTCCGCAGCGTCGACGACGCGCGCGCGCGCCTGCGGTACATGACGGACTTTGGCTACAACGCCACGCCGCTGATAACCCTTGTCCACGGGGCGCTCGTCGCCGGCACCGAGGCAAGCACGCGGATGCTGGGCGCGCTCGCGCTGATCGACGTCGCGCTGTTCGCGTTCTGCATCGTGGCGCTCGGCACCACGTTCGGCCCGCTCGCGGGCGCGCTGGCGGCCTTCGCCTGGGGCGTCGGTCTCATTTGGGTGTACGACCATGTCGGACTGCCCGGATCGATCGGCCGGCTGTGGTGGGTCTCCGCCGTGGTGGCCGGCATATGCCTCGTGCAGCGCAAGGCGCCGCTGGGTGCGGGCGCGGCGTTCGGATGTGCCGTGATGTTGCGGGTGCTGCCCGGCGCCTTCCTGGTCGGCCCCGGGCTTCTGGCGATTTGGGAGCTCGTGCGCGTCCGGCGCCTGAATCCCTTCCTCTTGCGTCTTCTTGCAGGCGCGGTCCTCGCCGGCGTGCTGGCTTCAGCGGCGACCTTGGCCGTGCTGGGGGTCGAGCCGCACCTCGCCTTCATCGCCAACACCGCGAAACACGCGTCGAGCCGCCTCAGCAATTTTGTCGGACTGTCGGTCCTGACGACCTATTCCCGCGGCCCGCTATGGGCCGTGCTCGCCGCGGCGCTGGTGGGGCTCGCCGTCGCGGTCGGCCTTCGCACGCACGGCGCGGCCCGCGTGATCCTGCTGGGACTGATCGCTCTTTTCGGACTGACCAGTACGACCAACTACGACTATGTCGTGCTCGTGCTGCTGGCGCCCATGGCCCTGATGCGGGCAGGCGATGCCGCGGTGCCCGATGTCGCGGCATTCGGTGGCGCGATCTTGGCCGGCAATCTTGCTTTCATCGCCGCGCCCGGCAACGACGGTCTCGTCTATTGGGTCGACAGCATCATCGTGCTGTTCCTGGTGGTGTGGTTCTCGGCGCGGCTCATGCTGGCCCCGCGACCGGCCTCTGCGCGTTAGCAGGTGGCAAGCCATCGCGGTGCTGGCCGGCGGCAATGGACATCGCGTCGAGCGAACCGCGCGCGGCTGCGCAAAATCCGGTTGTCCACAGGCTAAGCCGGTGATAAATAATGAGGCGTCGGGCGCGCAGGCGGGAACCCTACGCGACGCGATCCGGCCGGATCGCACCCGACGCCTCTGGAGCCGGCCAGGCTCCGCGCACTCGCG
>JADZDN010000228.1 GCA_020851015.1 Alphaproteobacteria bacterium
ACGATCTCGATCGCCTGGATCACGCCCTGCTGCGGCGCGCGCGGCGTGGTCAGCACCTTGGTGGTGAACCAGCCCTTGTCCGTTTCCAGCGCCACGTCGGTGAATGTGCCGCCGATATCGACGCCCAACCGGGCCGATTTTCCGTTCACGGTGCCTGCCATATCCCTTTGTTCCAGACCGGCTAAACTCGGGCAGGGGGGATGCAAGGTCAAGCGTTGACGGGGCATGGCCGGCCGGCGGAGAGTGCCGGGGCGGGGGACGACATGGCGGAATCCGATACAAGAACGGCGATCGTCACGGGCGGCGCCCGCGGCATCGGGCGGGGCTGCGCGCTGGCCCTGGCGGCCAAGGGCTTCGATATCGCCCTGGTCGACCTGCTGGCGCCGGAGATGGAGCGCACCGCGGGGGAGATTCGTGCGCTGGGCCGTCGCGTCCTGGCCTACGAGGCCGATGTCGCCTCCCATGCCCGCGCCGGGGAGGTCGTCGGCGCGGTGGCCAGGGAATGGGGCCGGATCGACTTCCTGCTCAACAACGCCGGCAGGTCGATGCCCAAGCCGCTGGTCGAGATCAGCGAGGAGGAGTTCGACCGCACCATCGCGATCAACCTGAAGAGCTGCTTCAACTACATCCAGGCGGCGGCGCCGGTGATGCTGGCCCAGGGCGGCGGGCGCATCGCCAGCATGTCGTCGCTCAACGCCTATACCGGCGGCGTCACCAGCGCGGTCAGCAAGTTCGCCTACGCGGCGGCCAAGGCCGGCATCCTGGGCATGACCCGCGCGCTGGCGAAGGAACTGGCGCCGACCATCACGATCAACGCGATCTGCCCCGGCGTCATCAAGACCGAGCTGGGCAACACGCTCACCCAGTCCCGCGAGCCGGAATTGAAGAAAGGCATCGCGCTGGGCCGGCTGGGCACGCCCCAGGACGTGGCGCAGCTCGTCGTGTTCCTGGCGACGGTCGAGCCCAATTTCATCACCGGACAGGACTTCAAGGTCGACGGGTTCCAGTGGGTGATCTGACCTTATGATCGCGGCGCCGTGGTTCTGGCCGCTGGTCATCACGATGGTGATGCAGGCGCAGTCCGCCTTCGCGGCCCGCGGCATCGCGGTGTTCGGGCCGGTGCTGACGGAGGTCGCGGGCGTGACGCCCGAGCAGATCGGCATCCTGACCGCGATCAACACCATGGGCACGATGCTGTTCCTGATCTGCGGCGCGCCGGTGCTGCAGCGCCTCGGCCCGGTGCGCGCGTTGCAGATCGGCGCGCTTTTCGCCGCCGTCGGCATCGCGGTGGCCGGCTTCGGCGTCTGGCCGATGATGATGCTGTCCGCGCTACTGATCGGCTTGGGCTACGGCCCGTCGCCGCCGGCGGGCAGCGAGATCCTCGCGCGCTATGCCCCGAAGCAGCATCGCGCCATGATCTTCTCGATCAAGCAGGCAGGCGTGCCGGTGGGCGGGGTGATCGCCGGCCTGGTCATGCCCCTGTTCATCGCGTGGTACGACTGGCGCATCGCGCTGCTGCTGACCGCGGCCCTGACCGGCCTGCCGGCCCTGGTCGTCCAGCCGGCGCGCGCGACGATGGATGCCGATCGCAACCGCGACCTGCGCCTTTCCGCGGCGACGCTGCTGTCGCCGGCAACGGTGCTGGAGCCGTTCCGCGCCGTGCTGGCGACGCCAGCGCTGATCCGCCTCAGCATGGTCGGATTTTCCTTCGCCATCGCGCAGGGCTGCCTGTTCTCGTTCCAGGTCACGTTCCTGAATGTCGAATCCGGCCTTTCGCTGGCGATGGCCGGCAGCCTGTTTGCCGTCACCCAGGGGGTCAGCATCGCCGGCCGCGTCTTCACCGGCTGGGCGTCCGACCGGCTCGGCTCGGGCCTGCGCATGCTGATGCTGCTGGGCATGGGTTCGGGAGCCATGATGTGGGCGACGGCCATGATCGCGCCCAGCTGGCCGTGGTCGGCGATGATGGTGGTTTCGGCCCTGTCGGGCCTGGCCGTCGGAAGCTGGAACGGCGTCTATCTGTCGGAAGTCGCTGCCCATGCGCCCAAGGGGAAGATCGCCGAGGCGACGGCAGGCTCCACCTTCCTCACCTTCCTCGGCTATGTCTGCGGGCCGATCGCATTCACCGTGGCGGTGAAGACCACGGGGCACTACTCGCCGGCGTTCATCGCCGCGGGCGTGCTGCCGCTCCTGGCGTCGCTGGGGCTGATGCGGCTCAAATAGGGCGCACGTTCAGCGCGTCTCGATCCAACCCTCGTGCGCGTAGCGCTGGACCGACTTGGCATCGAAGTCGAAACCCAGGCCCGGCCCCGTCGGCAGCACGACATTGCCGTCCTTCGTTTCGAGCTGGCGGTCGACCAGGCGGCGGAAGTTCAGCACCTGGTCGTCGGGGAAGAACTCGACGTAGCGGCAGTTCGGGATCGCCGCGACCAAGTGCACGTGCACGTCGTGGAACCAGTGGGGGCAGAGCGTGACGCCGAAGCTGTCGGCGGTGGCGGCGATGCGGCGGAACTCGCTGATGCCGCCGCAGACGCAGGCGTCGGTCTGCAGGATCTGCGCCGCGCGCTCGCGCAGCAGGTTGGCGAAGCGCCAACGACCGGCCTCGATCTCGCCGGTCGCAACGATCACGCGCGTGCGCTCGGCCAAACGCGCGTGGTTCTCGATGTCGTCCGGGCTGAACGGTTCCTCGATCCAGTAGGGGTCATAGGGCTCGTAGCGGCGCACGAACCGCAGGGCGGCGGGCAGGTCGAGCCAGGCAGTGTTGGCGTCGAGCATCAGGATGACGTCCGGCCCGATCGCCTTGCGCGCGGCGGCGATGCGCGCCTCTTCCGCGGCAGGGTCGGAAAGCCGGCCGACTTTCATCTTGACGGCCTTGAAGCCCTTGGCGACATAGCCGGCCAGCTCCTCGCCCAGCTTCTCCGGCGTCTTGCCGTCGAGATAGTAGCCGCCGCTGGCATAGGCCGGCACCGAGCCCAGGTGCGTTGCCCCCAGGTACTTGTAGAGCGGCAGCTTGGCCGCGCGCGCGTTGCGGTCCCAGATCGCAATGTCCAGGATGCTGATCGCCCGCATCACCGCGCCGACGCGGCCCTGCAGCAGGCCTTCCTGGTACATGCGCTGCCACAATCCCTCGACCTGGTAGGGATCCTGGCCGATCAGCAGCGGCGCCAGCAGCTCGCGCACCGCCAGCGTCACTAGGTGCCCGGCGCGGCTGCCGCCGTAGCAGAAGCCGATCCCCTCGACCCCGTCATCCGTGCGCACCCGGACCAGCGCATAGTCGCGCGCCGCAACCGTGCGGGTGGCGAAGGACGTGACGTTGTCCAGCGGCACCCGGACGGTCGCGCTCGATACGGCGGCGATCTTCGTCATGGGCCTGCGCCTATTCGGCCGCCGCCTTGGCGACGGACGGATTCTTGACCCAGCGCAGGATGTGGGTGCCCACCGCTACCAGCTCGCCGTTCTGGTTCTTGACCTCGACGTTCGAGCGCGACTGGCGCTTGACCGGGTCCACCTCCTGGATCGTGTAGGTGAGGGTGACGGTCTCGTTGATGTAGACCGGACCCAGGAACCGGATCTTGTCGTAACCGAGCGATACCGGGGTCTCGTCGATCGGTCCCGACTTCGCCAGGCTCTTGTCGATCATCAGGGTCGAGCAGGTCGACATGAAGCCGATCATCAGCGCGCCATGCGCGATGCGCCGGCCGTATTTCGACTTCGCCATGTACTCGTCGTTGACGTGGTTGCCCGACAGGTCGCCGGTGATGCCGGCGAACAGGTAGATGTCGCTTTCGCCGACGGTCTTGGCGAACCTGACGCTGTCCCCGATGCTGACGTGAAAATTGCTCATCGCTGTCTCCTTCGGTTCAAGAACGCCCGGCCGGCGCATGAGCGGCGCCGCTGCCGAGCAGGCCATCGATTGCGGATTGGGCGAAACCCAGTTCGGCCAGCACTTCGCGCGTATGCGCGCCGGGCGCGGCCGCGAATTCGCCCGATGCCCGGCCCTCGCCGTCGTAGCGCAGCGGGTGGCTGACCACGACCGCCTTGGCCTCGCCGGCCGGAATTTCGCTTAAGAGCCGGTTGTGCACGACCTGGGGGTTTCGCCGCAGCGCCTCGTAGTCGTCGACGCGGGCGTACCAGATGCCCTCGCGGTCGAACGGGGCGACGATCGCGTCGAACCGCTTGCCGGCCAGCGCCTCGGCCACGGCCGCGGCGAGCCGGTCGCGCTCCTCGTAGGCATTGATGTCCGCCAGCGCGGCGATCGCCTGGCTGTCCAGCGCGCGGGCCAGCTTGGCCGGCTCGTTCATCGACAGGGCGACATGCTGGCCGCAGGCCAGGCGGTAGACGCCATAGGGCGAGGAGTGGAACCAGGTGCCGAGATGCGTGTCGCGCTCGAACACCTTGGGACCGCGCCCGGCGGCGAAATAGGTCGTGATCGCCTCGCCCTGCAGGTCGATTCCGGCCGCCAGCAGGCTGGTTTCGACCCGCGTGCCGCCGCCGCCCGCCAGCAGCTTGGCATAGGCGCCGGCGATGCCCAGCGCCAGCAACGCACCGCCATGCTGGTCGGCGATCGCGCAGCCCGCCGGCGTCGGCGCGTGCGAGGGCACGCCCGTGGCATGCACCAGGCCGCTCATCGACTGGATCAGCAGGTCCTGGCCGGGCCGGTCCTTGTAGGGGCCGTCGCTGCCGAAGCCGCTGGCCGAGGCATAGATGATGTCCGGCTTCAGCGCCTTGACCTGTTCGTAGCCGTAGCCCAGCCGGTCGAGCACGCCGGGGCGGAAGTTCTCCACGACGACATGGCTGCGGGCGATCAGCGCGTGGATCACCGCCCGGCTATCGGGATGCTTAAGGTCCAGCGCCAGGCTGCGCGAGCCGCGATTGGCGACGATGTAGAACGCGCTGACACCGTCGATCTTCACCCGGTCGGCACCCGCCCAGTGGCGCTCGAAGCCGCCCTTGCCAGGCTCGATCTTCACGACGTCGGCGCCCATGTCGGTCAGGTACTGGGTGCAGGCCGGGCCTTGCAGGTAGTGGCAGAAGCTCAAAACCCGCATGCCGGCGAGGACGCCGTCGCGTTTCGGCAGTTGATCGGTCATTGCAGGACGTTTCCGCTCGCCTTGTCGAACAGATGGATATTGTCGGGAACGACCGCCAACGTAAGCGGCGCGCCGTCGGCCAGGGTGAGGGACGGGTCGACTCCGGCGACGCGGATCGGCGTGTCGCCGACGCGCGCGTCGAGCAGTTGCTGATCGCCAAGCTGCTCGGAGGTCGACAGCGTGGCCTGGAACCGCAGCGTGCCGTTGCCGCCCTCGCCCAGCATCAGGTGCTGCGGCCGGACACCGACCACCACGTCGCGCGCGCCGTGGCGGCGCAGCTGCGCGCCCTTCTCGCCGGCCAGGCGCAGCGACAGGCCGGGTGCGGTGGCCGTCGCATCGGTCTCGGTCGCTGTCACGGCGACGTCGATGAAGTTCATCGCCGGCGAGCCGATGAAGCCCGCCACGAAGCGGTTGGTCGGCCGGCGGTAGAGCTCGAGGGGCGTGCCGACCTGCTGCACCAGCCCGTCCTTCATAACCACGATGCGGTCGCCCAGCGTCATCGCCTCGACTTGGTCGTGGGTCACGTAGATCGAGGTGGTGGGCACGCGCTTGCGCAGCTCCTTCAGCTCCAGCCGCATCTGGCCCCGGAGCTGGGCGTCCAGGTTCGACAGCGGCTCGTCGAACAGGAATACCTTGGGGTTGCGCACCAGGCAGCGCCCCAGCGCGACGCGCTGCTGCTGCCCGCCCGAGAGTTGGCGCGGCCGGCGGTCGAGCAGCGCCTCGATCCCCAGCATCTTCACCGCATAGGCGATCTGCCGATCGATCTCGGACTCCGGCAGCTTGCGGTTGCGCAGGCCGAAGGCCAGGTTGTCGCGCACGCTCATGTGCTGGTAGAGCGCGTAGTTCTGGAACACCATCGCGATGTCGCGGTCCTTGGGCGGAAGCTGGTTGACCACGCGCCCGCCGATCGCGATCAGGCCCGACGTGATCTCCT
>JADZDN010000229.1 GCA_020851015.1 Alphaproteobacteria bacterium
GCCGATCCAGTCCCGCTCCTCGGCCAGCGCGCGCTGGCGGGCAGACTCCTCCTTCTCTTCCTGGAACAGGCGCTTCTGCTTCTGCTCCAGCCAGGCGGTGTAGTTGCCTTCGTACGGCACGCCCTTGCCGCGGTCGAGCTCGAGAATCCAGCCCGTGACGTTGTCGAGGAAGTAGCGGTCGTGGGTCACCAGCACGACGGTGCCGGCATATTCTTCGAGGAACCGCTCGAGCCACGCGACCGACTCGGCGTCGAGATGGTTGGTCGGCTCGTCCAGCAGCAGCAGGTCGGGCTTCTGCAGCAGCAGGCGGCACAGCGCCACGCGGCGCTTCTCGCCGCCCGACAGCTTGTCGACCTTGGCGTCGCCCGGCGGGCAGCGCAGCGCGTCCATCGCGATCTCGATCGTGCGGTCGAGATCCCACGCGCCCGCCGCATCGATCTTTTCCTGCAGCGTCGCCTGCTCCTCGATCAGCTTGGTCATCTCGTCGGGATCCTCGACGCTGCCCAACTGCTCGCTCACCGCGTTGAAGCGGTCGAGCAGCTTCTTGGTCTCGCCCATGCCCTCGACGACGTTCTCGACCACGGTCTTCTTGGGATCGAGCTGCGGCTCCTGCGTCAGCATGCCCACGGTCGCGCCTTCGGCCGACCACGCCTCGCCGGAATAGTCCTTGTCGATGCCCGCCATGATGCGCAGCAGGGTCGACTTGCCAGCGCCGTTGTAGCCCAGCACGCCGATCTTGGCGCCCGGCAGGAAGCTCAGCCAGATGTTGGTGAGCACCTCGCGCTGGCCGGGATAGACCTTCGTCAATCCCTTCATCACGTAGATGTACTGATAGGCGGCCATGGTCGCTCCGATGCTCCGGGCTCAAAAGGGGGTCGCGCGATGCGGACGCGGTTTGTAGCCCAGCCCGCGCTTTTCTTGTCAGGGAATTTTGCATCCACTCCCAGCGACCGTCGGCCGGCTTTACAATTTTGCGCTGCAATATCAATAGCGCTCTGATTTGCCAGCGATTTTTCTTGGCATAGGGATTGCTGGTTTTCCTTCTGTCAGGGGCGTGGTGCAACCATGGCGAGTCAAACGGTCCTGCGTTTCCCGATCTTGCGGGAAGGCGGAGCGGCAGCCGGCGGCCGACCCGCGACGCTGGGGGAAGACCGGCCGTCCGCGCGCGTGACTCCGATCGAGGCCGCCGGCGCGCTTGCGGTCATGAACCTGCTGCAGGAAAGCCAGTCGGCGCATGCGCTGCGCGCGCCCGACGATCCGCCGGTCGGCCGTTCCCCCGATGCAACCGATGCCGCGCCCGAGCGGCCGCAGCCCGCGCCCGAAGAGGGGCCGCCGCTTATGCTGCAGGCCCTGGCGGAGCGCACGGCGCCCGGACCGGATGCGCGCGCGGAGGGCGAAGGCGATCGCGCGCTGGACCTGGCGCGCGCCTTTTGGAGCGGTTCGGAGCCGCAGCTCGCGGCGCGGTCGCCGGCGCCGGCGCTGACGATCGAACGCGACGAGCAGGGTACGGCCACCCTGCATCACGTCGAGCACGCCGACCTTCCCGCCGAAGCCGCGGGACGCGAGGTCGTGGTGTCGCCGGCCGTCGCGGTCAAATCCGCGGCCACGCGGCGGACACGATCGCGGCTTGGCATTGCGGCGGCCGCGGCGGCGGCGGTGGTCTGCGCGGTCGCCGCAGCATGGACGCTTTCCATATGGACGCTTTCCATGCCGACACCCCAGGTTTCGGCCTTCGACATGCCTGCGGCGAAACCGGTGCCCGCTCCCGCGCCAGCGGCCCAGCCGCAGATCGTTCCGCCCGCGCCCCCGCCGCTCGCGGCGGCACGCGCAGCGCAACCCGCGCCCGCGGCACCGCCGGCTGCGGCAGCGTTGCCGGAGCCCGCGGTCCCGTCGTCCCCGCCCGCGGCGGCAAAGGCAGCGCCGCGCGAGACCGTGGCGGCTCCCAGGCCGCCGAAGGAGCCCGAGGCCGCGCCAGCCGTCGCCGGCCCGCCGCGGGAGAACGCGGGGCCATCCGCGCCGCCGCCGCGCGCGACGCGGGAAGACATCGTGGCCGCGCGCCCGGCGCCGCCGATCGTTCCCGACCGCGCTCCGCCGCTGGTCGATAGCGGCGCCGTCATCCAGCGCGCGGCGCTGCCGGCCGCGCCGGCGGCAGCGCCGCAAGTCGCCAAGCCGATCATCCTGCCGGACAGGGCCGATCCGGAGGGCATGGCAGCGGTGGCCGTCGTGCATCTTCCCGCACCCGCGCACGCGGTCCTGAAAGCGGAAGTTCCGGTCGCTCCGGTTCCGCAGCCTTCGCGTGTCGAGCCCGCGCAACCGCCGCTCGCGCCGGTGGCCCCGGTCGCGACAGCACCCGCGGTGGTTGCGGCGATTGTGGCGCCGCCAGCCCCCCTGGCCGCGCCGGCGCCGGCCGAGCGGGCGCAGATTGATCCGAGCGCCTCGCCCGCGGCGCCTGCCGCGGCCGTGGCTGCGCCGCCGGCTAGCGGTCCCGTAATCGATCCGGCCCAGTCCGAGGCGATGCTGCGGCGCGCCGACGCCCTGGCGGCGATCGGCGACCTTTCCGCGGCCCGGCTGTTCTACGAAAAGCTGGCGCTCGCGGGCAGCCGCCCCGCGGCGCTGGCCCTGGCGCGCAGCTTCGATCCGGACTGGCTGCGCCTGCATGGCGTGATGGGCGTTCCGGCCGATCCCGAACGCGCGGCTTACTGGTATACTCGGGCCGGGATGCCGGCCGACCCGCGCAAGCCCGATCTTGCGCAGAGGCCGCGCTCCTGACCGAGTAACACAGCGAGCGCCCGCCATGTTCTTCTTCGCGCGAACGATCGCCGCCTGGCTCATCGTGCTCCTTCCCTTCGCCGTGGCGGCCCAAACCGCGCCGGACGCTGCTCCCGCCGCTGCGTCCGCGAACCCACAAGCCGCGATCAACCAGGCGATCGAGGCCGCCAAGGAGCGGGCCAATCGCGGCGTGGTCGGCATCGTGTCGGGCGGGGTCGACGGCACCTATGTGCGCATCGCCGCCGACCTGGCCGCGGTGCTGGACGGGCCGGACCTGCGCGTGCTGCCGACGCTGGGCAAAGGCTCGCTGCAGAACCTCACCGACCTCGTGTACCTGCGCGGGGTCGACATCGCGATCGTGCAGTCCGACGCGCTTGCCTATGCCCGGCGCGAGCGCGTCGTGCCCTCCGACCGGTCGATCGCCTATATCGCCAAGCTCTATAACGAGGAATTTCACCTGCTGGCGTCGACCAAGGTCCGAACCATCGCCGATCTGGCCGGCAAGCAGGTCAATTTCGACACGCGCGGAAGCGGCAGCTACCTGACGGGCACGCTGCTGTTCAACTTGCTGAAGGTCAACGTGCAGCCGGTCTATTTCGACCAGCAGCTTGCGCTGGAGAAGCTGCGCCGCGGCGAGATCGCGGCGCTCGTCTATGTCGCCGGCAAGCCGACCAGGCTTTTCCGCGAACTGAAGCCGGAAGACGGCATGCATTTCCTGCCGGTGCCGCTGGCGCCCGAGTTGATCGAAACCTACCTGCCGTCGCGTCTCGCGCGCGACGACTACCCGCTGCTCATTGCGGACGGAGCGGGCGTCGAGACGGTAGCGGTGGGAGCGGTGATGGCGGTCTACAACTGGCCGGCCGATTCGGAGCGCTACCGACGGGTCAAGCACTTCATCGACGCCTTCTTCGCGGACTTCGGCAAGTTCCTCGAGGCGCCCCGGCACCCGAAGTGGAAAGAGGTCAACCTGGCGGCGCAGGTGCCCGGCTGGCAGCGGTTCGCCCCCGCCGACCAGTGGCTGAAGGCGGCCGCCGGCCGCGCCGGCGCCAGCGACGAACAGCTGCGCGCGAATTTCCGCGCCTTCATGAGCCAGCAGTCGCGGACTGCCGGCGCCGCGGCGCCGACGCGCCAGCAGCAGGACGAGCTGTTCGAGCAGTTCCTGCGCTGGCAGGCGCAGCGGCCGCGCCCGTAGCGCGATCCGGACGCGCCACGTCGGCGATGGCGCTACCCGCCTCCAGCGGATAGAATGCCAAGAAAATCGCGTGTTGGCGCGACGGTCGCCGGACGCAAACGCGATTGCGGGGGAATTCGCCGATGGCGCGATCGGTGCTGGTGGTGGACGACGAGCCGAATATCGTGCTGTCGCTCGAATTCCTGATGCGCCAGGCCGGCTATGTGGTGCGGGTCGCGCGCGACGGCGAGGCGGCGCTGAAGGCGGTCGAGGAAGACCCGCCGGACCTGATTCTGCTGGACGTGATGATGCCCAAGCGCGACGGCTTCGATGTATGCCGGAGCGTTCGCGCCAATCCGGCCTGGAAAGCCACCCGCATCGTGCTCCTGACCGCCAAGGGCCGCGACATCGAGCGCGAGAAGGGCATGGCCCTGGGCGCCGACGACTACATCACCAAGCCCTTCTCGACGCGCGAGGTGGTGCAGCGCGTCAAGCAGTACCTGCCGCCGGACGGCTGAGTCGGTGGCGGCCGTGCAGCCGGCGCAGCGGCATCGCGCGACGATCCAGGGCCTGCGCGGCGAGCGCCTGGTGGGACTCTTCCTGCTGGGCTGGTTCGCGCTCAATCCGCCGATCCTCGGCCTGTTCGGCGCGGCCACGACGGTGTTCGGGCTGCCGCTGCTCTATCGCTACCTGTTCGCCGTCTGGGCGGGGATCATCGTGCTGGCGGCGCTGGCGATCAGGGGCGGCGAGGACACGGGCGCGACGGGCGCGGCCGAGGAAGCGCCCGCGCGCCCGGAAACGGAGCTCGACCGCTGATGCTCAGCCCCGGCATCATCCTGGTCGCCGCCTTCGGATATCTCTGCCTGCTGTTCGCGATCGCCTATTACGGCGACAAGCGCGCCGACGCCGGCCGCAGCCTGGTCGCCAATCCCTACATCTACGCACTGTCGATCGCCGTCTATTGCACGGCCTGGACGTTCTACGGCAGCGTCGGCCGCGCGGCCGCGAGCGGGATGGACTTCCTCACCATCTATCTCGGCCCGACCCTGGTCTTCGTGCTGTGCTGGTTCATCCTGCGCAAGATCGTGCGCATCAGCAAGGTGAACCGCATCACCTCGATCGCCGATTTCATCTCCGCGCGCTACGGCAAGACCCAGCTGCTCGGCGGACTGGTGACGGTGATCGCGGTCGTGGGCGTCGTGCCGTACATCTCGCTGCAGCTGAAGGCGGTATCGGCGAGCTTCAACGTGCTGATCCATTACCCCGATGTGGCGATGCCCGGCGCGGTGTCGACCCTGCCGATGTTCCAGGACACGGCGCTCTACGTCGCGCTGATCCTGGCCACCTTCTCGATCCTGTTCGGGACGCGCCACATCGACGCCAGCGAGCATCACGAGGGCATGGTGGCGGCGATCGCCTTCGAATCGATGGTCAAGCTGCTGGCGTTCCTTACCGTCGGCGCCTTCATCGCGTTCGGCTTCCATGACGGCTTCGGCGACCTGTTCGCCAAGGCGATGGAGCACCCGGAGACGCGCCGGCTCCTGACGACGGCGCCAACCAGCGCTTTCGGCAACTGGATGACGCTGATGGTGCTGTCGATGGCCGCCATCGTCTGCCTGCCGCGGCAATGGCACGTGACGGTGGTCGAGAACGTCGACGAAAGCCACCTCGACAAGGCGGTCTGGCTGTTCCCGCTATATCTGCTGTTGATCAATATCTTCGTGCTGCCCGTCGCGGTCGCGGGACTGCTGGCCTTCCGGCCCGAGGAGGTCGACGCCGACATGTACGTGCTGGTGCTGCCGATGCTGGCGCGCCAGCAAGGGGTGGCGCTGGTCGCTTTCATCGGCGGGCTGTCGGCGGCGACCGGCATGGTGATCGTCGAGACGGTCGCGCTCAGCACCATGGTCTGCAACGACCTGGTGATGCCGGTGCTGCTGCGCTGGCGCTGGCTGCGCCTGACCGAGCGCGCGGACCTCAGCCGCCTACTGCTCGGCATCAGGCGCGGCAGCATCGTCGGCGTCGTGCTGCTCAGCTACCTGTATTTCCGGCTGATCGGGGAGTCCTATGCGCTGGTCACGATCGGCCTGGTGTCGTTCGCGGCCGCGGCCCAGTTCGCGCCGGCGATCATCGGCGGCATCTTCTGGAAGAGCGGCAATCGCTGGGGCGCATTGGCGGGCCTCGGCGCCGGGTTCCTGATCTGGGGCTACACGCTGCTTCTGCCCTCCTTCGTGCGCTCGGGCTGGCTCGACGCCGAAATCCTGACCGCCGGGCCGTTCGGCATGGCGATCCTGCTGCCGCAGGCGCTGTTCGGCCTCACCGGGCTCGATCCGCTGACCCACGCCATGTTCTGGACCATGCTGGTCAATGTCGGCGCCTATGTCGGCGTGTCGCTGCTGACGCGCCAATCGGCGCTCGAGCGCATCCAGGCCAGCACCTTCGTCGACATCTTCCGGCGCGGCGGCGCGGGGCAGCGGTTCTGGCGCGGCACCGCCACGGTGGCGGACCTGGAGGCGCTGCTGGTGCGCTTCATCGGGCCGTTCCGCGCGCGCCAGGCATTGGCCGACTATGCGCGCCAGCGCGACCTCAACCTGGGCAAGCCCGGCGATGCGGACGCCGAGCTGGTGCAGTACGTCGAACGCCTGCTGGCCGGCGCGATCGGGACCGCATCGGCACGGGTGATGATCGCGTCGGTCGCCAAGGGCGAGATCATGAGCCTGGACGAGGTGATGGCGATCCTGGACGAGGCCTCGCAGATCATCGAATACAGCCGCCGGCTGGAACAGAAGTCGCAGGAGCTCGAGGCGACCTCCGCCGAGCTGCGCGCGGCCAACGAGCGGCTGAAGGAGCTTGACCGGATGAAGGACGACTTCATCTCGACGGTCAGCCACGAATTGCGCACGCCGCTCACCTCGATCCGCTCGTTCGGCGAAATCCTGTTCGACAACCCCGCGCTGGACATCGAACAGCGCCGCGGGTTCCTCAGCATCATCGTCAAGGAGAGCGAGCGGCTGACGCGCCTCATCAACCAGATCCTCGACCTCGCCAAGATGGAGGCGGGGCGGATGGATTGGCAGATCGCCAAGGTCGAGCTGAAGGACGTCGTGGCCGATGCGCTCGCGGTCACGCGCGGCCTGTTCGCCGAACGGCGCATCCGCCTGGAGGTCCGCGTGGCGGACGACCTGCCGCCGATCGAATACGACCGCGACCGGCTGATCCAGGTGATCGTCAACTTGCTGTCGAACGCGGTGAAGTTCTGCGACGCCCGCGAGGGGTTCGTCGGGCTGGAGGCGGCGGTCGAGGGCGGCGCGATGCGGGTTACGGTGCGCGACAACGGTCCGGGCGTGTCGCGCATCGACCAGCCGCGCGTGTTCGAGCGCTTCCAGCAGGTCGGCAACACGATGACGGCGAAGCCCCAGGGGACCGGCCTCGGCCTTGCCATCTGCCGGCAGATCGTCGAGCGCTTCGGCGGGCGCATCTGGGTCGAGAGCGAGCCAGGCAAGGGCGCCGCCTTCTCGTTCCTGGTGCCCATCCGCGCGGTGGCCGCGGCGGCGCAGTAGGAAAAGCCCCGACCCGGCACGCGCAGGCGCCGGGTCGGTCGAGTTCAGGCCGGCGGGACCTGCCGGGGCAGGGTGGTCAGGACGACCGGCCCCAGAACGGGACCAGCATCGAAACCCGTTGGCGGTAGTGGCGGTACTCGTTGCCGAACGTCTCGACGAGATCGCGCTCCTCCAGCGCAATGCCGACGAGGATGTATCCGGTCGTGACGGCGGCGAACATCAGGTGGCCCACGGTCATCACCGGCGCCGCCCAGAAGGCGATGATGAAACCCAGGTAGAGCGGGTGACGCACCAGCTTGTAGAGCAACGGCGTGCGGAACCGCGGCTCGGTCGCCGACCGCCCCATCGCGTTCAGCGCGACCTGGTGCAGGCCGAACAGTTCGAAGTGATTGATGAGGAACGTGCTGAGAAGCACGAGCAGCCAGCCGAGGAACGACAGGCCCATCACCGCCATCGCGGCCGTGGGATCGGCGATCTGCCACACGACGGTGGGGATCGGACGCCAGTGATAGAATACGGCCGCCAGGATGATGCTGGCCACCAGCACATAGGTGCTGCGCTCGATCGCGGGGGGGACAATGCGCGTCCACCAGCGCTTGAAGCCCTTGCGCGCCATCACGCTGTGCTGCACGGCGAAGGCCGACAGCAGCAGCAGGTTGACGACGAACGCCTGGCCCGCCGGGCCGACCGTGCCGGTGTCGATCGTCTTGGGCACGACAATCCCCTCCGCGAACCCGACCGCGTAGAGGAATACGCCGAGGAACAGGACATAAGCGATGACGCCATAGGCGAGGGCGAGGAATTTTCGCATCGGTTTTCTCCCTTACATTTCCCAGTGTTCCGCCGAGGACCGCTCGGCGATCGGATGGCCGGCCACCTGTGTGGGGCGGCGAAGAACCATGCGGCTGGCGTTGGCGCGCAGGTGCTCCAGGATCAGCGGGTTGACCTCGCCGGCCTGCGTCACCGGCGCCATGTGACCCGCCTCGCGCACCGTGCGGTGCCGCGCGCGCGGCAGCGCCGCGGCCAGCAGCCGGGTGACCGCGCGCGACGGGCCGGGCGAGCGGTCGCCGCACAGGATCAGGGTCGGCACGTCGACGCCCGCATAGGCATCGAGCGGCGTCGGTTCCTCGATCAGGCTCCAGAAATGATGGGCGACCGGCACGGCGAGCGCGGCGAACGCGGCCTTGCGGTCCTCGCCGAGACTTTTCCAGCTTCCGGCGCCGGCCCAATAGTCGATGAAGGTCTCCATGCCGGCGCGGTAGTCGCCCGAGATCACGCCGCGATTGACGGCCTCGGCAACCGCGCGGATCTCGCCCAGCAGGCGGGCGTCGCCGTCGTCGCCGGTCTTCAGCAGGTGGAAGCAGCTCGGCTCGTAGAGCGTCAGCGAGCGCAGGCGCTCGGGGAAGGTCAGCGCGAAGCGCAGCGCGACCGCGCCGCCATAGGAATGGCCGACCAGGTGGAACGGCGCGTCCCAGGAGCATGCCGTGCCGATCGCCGCCGCTTCCTCGCACAGGCTCAACGGGCCGGCACCGTGCCAGCGCTGGCGGTTGCCATGGCCGCACAGGTCGATCGCCACCGACTCGAAGGCACCGAGCTGCTCGACCAGCGCCTTGTACTGGCGGGTCGATCCCGCGGAGCAGGGCACGAGCACGACCTGCTCGCGCTCTGACTTGCCGGGAATGTGGTCGATGGCGTCGAGTGTCCGCATGTCTGCCTCCAATGGGCGCTGGCGTACGCGCCGCGCCGATCGCGCGGGGGTCCACCGGACCGATGTCGGTTGTCGTTGCCGCGGCCGGGCCCTATTGCCGCGGCGCTGCAAAGGGCGCGTTGATAGGGCTTGACCTGCCATCGGTCCAATTGAATGATTTGATTGGATTGATGAAGGAAATCGATTCATGCGCAGCCTTAACCTCGACCAGCTCCGGGCGTTGGAGACGGTGGTCCAGCTCGCCAGCTTCACCGCCGCGGCCAAGCGGCTGAACCTGTCGCAGTCGACGGTGAGCGTGCAGATCCGCGAGTTGGAGCAGCGATTCGGTCTCCGGCTCGTCGAGCGGCTGGGGCGGCGCGCGATGCCGACGCCGGCCGGGCGCGAGCTGGTCGATCACGCGCGGCGCGTCGCGGCCGACGTGGACTTGGCCGCCGCGGCGATGCAGCGGCACCGTGACGGATCGCTGGGCCTGGTGCGGGTGGGAACGACGACCACCGCGCTGAACTACTTCCTGACGCCGGTCCTGCGGTCGTTGGGACGCCGGCATCCCGACGTCGCGCTGACGATCGGCATCGACACGACGGCGGGGCAGGTCGAGCGCGTGCTGAAGGACGAGATCGACTTCGGGATCGTCAATCTGCCGGTCAAGGATCGCTCGATCGTCGTCACCCCGCTGCGGACGGAAGAACTGGTGGCGATCTTCCCGGCCAGTGCGACCGACACTCCCCGCTGGGTCACGCCCCAATTCCTCGCGCGCCACAAGCTGCTGCTGGAAGCGCCGCGGGCCGTGGTCAAGTCGCTGGTACTGGACTGGATCTCGCCCGCGAACCGGCAATTGCAGCCCGCGATGCTGCTCGACAATTTCGACACCATCCGGCGCATGGTGGCGATCGGGCTGGGCGCCTCGGTCGTGCCGGCTTCCGTGCTCGACGATGACAAGCGGCGCGGCGAACTGATCGTCCGCTCGCTGCGCCCCAAGCTGCAGCGCACGCTCGGCCTGGTCGAGCACAAGAACAAGCCGCATGGCCCGGCGATGAAAATCTTCCGCGATGCCATCCTCGCCGCCCGCAACATCTAGGTCTTCCGCGACGCCTTCCGTCCGGCGAGGAACGACGGCGGCAAAATGTTGACGGCATTGCGATAATGAGAGTGAGTTGCATTTGCATGAAGGCTGCGGTAGCGTCGTCGCGGTCCATCCAGGAAAGGTCATGCCATGCAATTGCCGCCGCCAACCGGCCAGGAGTTTCCCGACCGGGTTTCGCAGCTTCGTACCGCTGAGTTGCTCGTGCTGGCCGCCGGCCGCTTCTGGGTCGCGCATTATCTCGATCCAAGCGGAACAGATGAGCGGTGGCGGGAAGGATTCCGGGTCGCCGGGCTGGATCACCCCACCGCCGAGGCCTTTGATGCGCTGTTCAACGCTTTTGCCGGCGGCGCGACGCGGGCAATCTGCTTCCACTGCCCGGCCTGTCCCCGCCTGGGCGACGACGAGGCGATGCTGATCCAGGCCCTCGCGCATCTGCAGCGGCGGCGGGAGACGCCGGCGCGGCGTATCCTGGAAGCCTGGTTGGCACCTGCAGCCCTACGCGTGGCGTTCGCCCATGCGCAGGAAGTCGCCCGCGCCATGGCCGAGGTCGGTCTTCGGTTGCCCCCGCGCGACATCGATGCGACGGAAATTCATGAGTTTTTAACGTCAGATCATGGGCTTGGCTTAGTTCATTAGATTATTTCTAATAGCTATTGCGCCTTAGAATAATTCTATTATAGTTCTCTGTAAGTCGCTCGCTGCCTCAGGCGAAGCGAGATGGGCTCCGAGCAAGCGACCAACCCAGGAGATGATTCATGATCGGCGTAGGCCAGACGATTCCCGCCTTCAAGGTGACCGGCGTAAAGCCGGGCTTCATGCAGCCCGAAGAGAAGGGGGTGAGCGCCTTCGAGGAGATCACCGAGAAGAGCTTTCCCGGCAAGTGGAAGGTCATCTACTTCTATCCGAAGGACTTCACCTTCGTGTGCCCGACCGAGATCGTCGAGTTCGGCAAGATCGCCAAGGATTGCGCCGACCGCGACGCGGTGGTGATGGGCGGATCGACCGACAACGAGTTCGTGAAGCTGGCCTGGCGCCGTGACCACAAGGACCTGGCGAAGCTGAACCACTGGTCGTTTGGCGACACCGCGGGCTCGCTGGTGGATGCACTGGGCATCCGCTCGCCGGATGGGGTGGCGTTCCGCGCGACCGTCATCGTCGACCCGCACAACGTCGTGCAGCACGTTTCCGTCAACAACCTGAACGTCGGCCGCAACCCCAAGGAGACGCTGCGCATCCTCGACGCGCTGCAGACCGACGAGCTTTGCCCGTGCAACCGCGCGGTGGGCGGCGAGACGCTGCGCCCCGCGGCCTGATCCCTACGCATCGAACCGGCGTCCGGGCGGCACCGCCGCCCGGCGCATTTCCCGGGAGACACGCATGTCGATCGAATCCCTTAAGGCGGCGCTGCCCGACTACGCGAAGGACATCAAGCTGAACCTGTCGGCCATCGCGTCGGACCAGTCGCTCGGCGACCAGCGCCTGTGGGGCACGCTGCTGGCGTCCGCGCTGGCGACGCGCCAGCCCCAGGTGATCGCTGCCGTCGAGGCCGAGGCGCGCCAGCGCCTGTCGCCCGAGGCGGTCAATGCCGCCAAGGCGGCCCATGCGGTGATGGCGATGAACAACGTCTATTACCGCTTCGTCCACCTGGTCGCGGCCAAGGACTACGCCACCCTGCCGGCCCGGCTGCGGATGAACGTGATGGCGAATCCGGGCGTCGAGAAGGCCGATTTCGAGCTGTGGTCGCTGGCGGTCTCGGCGATCAACGGCTGCGGCAAGTGCATGGACTCGCACGAGGCGGAACTGCGCAAGCACGGGCTCAGCGTCCAGGAGGTGCAGACCGCCGTGCGCGCAGCTGCCGTCATCCACTCCGTCGCGGCGACGTTGGACGGCGAGCAGGTTTCCGCCGGCGTCCAGTCGCAAGCCGCCTGATTCCCGCCACAAAGTTCGGGCCACCATGGCTGTCCATGGTGGCCATTTCTTTATCTTGCGGTTGCGCCGCACCCCTAGGCACGATGGACCGGGGCGGCGGTTTCCCGCGCGCTCCGTGAAATCCACGAGAAGCCGCCGGAGCGCATGCCGCATCACACGCCGCTGATCGCCACCATCGTCGCGGGCATCGTGCTGGCCTTCGTGCTCGGCGCGCTGGCCGCCAGGCTGCGTATTTCGCCCTTGGTGGGTTACCTGCTCGCGGGCGTACTGGTGGGCCCGCATACCCCGGGCTTCGTCGCCGACCAGTCGCTTGCCAACGAGCTGGCGGAGATCGGCGTCATCCTGCTGATGTTTGGCGTCGGCATGCATTTCTCGCTCAAGGACCTGTTGTCGGTGAGGGCGATCGCCGTTCCCGGCGCGGTGGTGCAGATCGTGGTGGCGACGGCGATGGGCGCGGGGCTGGCCCATGTGCTGGGATGGACGCTGGGCGGCGGTCTCGTGTTCGGCCTGGCGCTGTCGGTCGCCAGCACCGTGGTGCTGCTGCGCGCGCTGCAGGAGCGGCGGCTTGTCGAAACCGAGCAGGGCCGTATCGCCGTGGGCTGGCTGATCGTCGAGGACCGGGCGATGGTGCTGGCCCTGGTGCTGCTGCCGGCATTGGGCGGGCTGCTCGATCCCGGCCAGGCGCAGGCGAGCGGGGGCATGCGGGAGCTGGCGGTCGCGTTCGGCATCACGCTGGGCAAGGTCGCGGCCTTCGTGGCGCTGATGCTGATCGTCGGGCGGCGGGTGGTGCCGTGGATACTCCACGCCGTCGCCCATACCGGCTCGCGCGAATTGTTCCGGCTGGCGGTGCTGGCGATCGGGCTCGGCATCGCCTATGGCGCGGCCGTGCTGTTCGGCGTGTCCTTCGCGCTCGGCGCCTTCTTCGCCGGCATGGTCCTGGCGGAATCGGAACTAAGCCACCGCGCGGCCGAGGAGTCGCTGCCGCTGCGCGATGCCTTCGCGGTGCTGTTCTTCGTGTCGGTCGGCATGCTGTTCGATCCCTGGATCCTGGCCAAGCAGCCTCTGGCGCTGCTCGCCACCTTGGCGATCGTGCTGTTCGGCAAGTCGCTGGCAGCGTTCCTGATCGTGCGGATGTTCAAGCATTCGACCGGCACGGCGCTGACGATTTCGGCGAGCCTGGCGCAGATCGGCGAGTTTTCGTTCATCCTGGCGGCGCTCGGTGTCGATCTCAAGTTGCTGCCGCCGGAGGGCCGCGACTTGATCCTGGCCGGCGCGATCCTGTCGATCTTCGCCAATCCGCTGTTCTTCGTCGCGCTCGACTATTTCCGCAACCGCGTCGCGAGCGCATCGGCGGCAAGCGCCGCCCAGGCATCGGGCGCGGGGCAGATTCCGCCCACGACGCTGAAGGCGCATGCCGTGATCATCGGCCATGGTCGCGTCGGCGGACTCGTGGCAAAGGGGCTGCGCGCGGCGAAGCTGCCGGTTCTCGTCGTCGAGGATCACGGCCAGCGCGCCGCCGCCGCCCGCGAAGCCGGGTGCGCGGTGATCCACGCCAACGGCGTGCGCCCGGACTCCCTCGCCGCCGCCAATCTGGGCGAGGCGCGCTGGCTGTTCGTCGCCATCCCCAATGCGTTCGAGGCCGGGCAGATCGTCCAGCAGGCGCGCGCCATCGGGCCTGACCTTGCGATCATCGCGCGCGCGCATTTCGATGCCGAGATCGATCACCTGCGCAGCCTGGGCGCCACGACCATCATCATGGGCGAACAGGAATTGGCGCGCGGCATGCTCGATCATGCGCTCGGCAGGCGCGTGCCGGTCGGCTCACCCATTCCCGCGGCGCAGCCCGCATGCTAGGCCTCGCCGCGCGTTCCCTGCGCCGGTTGGCGACCGTGCTGCTCGCGTTCGCCGTCGCCTGGCCCTTCTACCTGGGGCTCGAACGCCAGACCGAGGACGAGGCGGCGCGCGCCGCGCTCGACAGATCGCTGCGCCAGGGCAAGGCGGAGGCGCTCGCCGCCGCCGCGATCGAACGCGGCGAGCTGGACGACGCCGACGGCTTCGTCGCCCTTGCCCGGCGCCTCGGCCGGCCCGTCACCCAGGCGCTGCGCGACCGGCTGGCGGTGGTGCGGCTTGCCGAGGACGAACCGGCCGCGCGCTGGCGGCGCTGCGCCGCGGGCGCCTTCGGCGGGCAGATGACGGACGGAGCCTCGGTCCTCTGCACGCTGGCCGCCGATTTCACGCTGCTCGGCGACCTGCGCGACCTCGCGATCCAGGGCAGCGCCTGGGCCGCGGGACGCGACTACGACCGGGTAATCGTGGCCCTGTCGGCGGCCGGGCTGGGCGCTACGGCGTTGAGCGCGGCCACGGCCGGCACGGCGGCGCCGGCGCGCGCGGGTCTGTCGCTGCTCAAGGGCGCGCGGCGCGCCGGGCATGTGCCGCCGGCGCTGGCGCGCGCGGTCGGCACGGAGTTGCGCCTGGTCGCCGAGGGTGGCGACGCGGCGCGGCTGATGCGCGCGACCGGCGCGGTCGATGCGGTCCGCCGCGAGCACGGGGTGCTCGAGGCGACCCGCATGCTGCGCCATGCCGGCTCGCTCGACGAGATCGGCAGCGTCGCCGGCATGTACGGCAGGTTCGGCCGCTTCGCCCGTCCGGTGATGGAGCTGACCGGCAGGACCTCGATCCACGCCTTCAAGGCCGGCTATAAGGCGATGCCCACGGTGCTGCCCGCGGCGGCGATGCTCGTGGGCAGCGCGTTGGTGCTCATGCTCGGCTTGGCCCTGAGCAGGCGTGTCGAGGGTTGGGTCTGACAGCCGTCTCAATCAAACCAGACGCTTCTTCGCAAGAGCCCTGCCCGAATGCGATTTGAGGTACTTCTCGAACTCGAGGGCTCTGAGCTTGTCGGGAAAAGCGGAATACCAAATCAACTCCCAAGGCCTGAATCTGGCCGTATGCGTTGATTTGCCGGCGTTGTGATCCGCCATCCGCTGCTTCAGATCCGCAGTGGCGCCGGTGTATTCTTGGTCGGGGAACGGAACGCTGCGAAGTATGTAGACGTACCACGCGGTCCGCTCCCGTCCGACTTCGCTTTCGCTTCGCTCAAGCTACGCCGGACACGCTTCGCCCTTCCGCCTTCGCATGGCTGCGCCACGCGTAGCCCGAAGGGCGAAGCGTGGTAGGCCCTGCAGGACTTGAACCTGCGACCACACCGTTATGAGCGGCGCGCTCTAACCAACTGAGCTACGGGCCTCCAGGGCGAAGGCGGACACTAGCGGTCAGAAGGCCGCCGGTCCAGACGCCGCGGGCCAGCCGCCCAGCGCCAGGTGCGTCCCGCGATGCTCGACCGCGCCGGTGGCGGCATCCACCGTCATCAGGTCCTCGCCCAGCACCACGGGGCCGGCGAAATCGCGCTTAACCTCGGCCAGCAGGGCCGGCTTGTCGAAGCTCGGCGGCACGAAATGGCTGAGCACCAGGCAGCCGATGCCCGCGGCCGCGGCCACCTTGCCGACCTGGTCGGAGACGGTGTGGTAGGCCATGACGTTCGCCACCGTCTCGGCCGAGCGCACGCCCGGCACCACCGGCATCTCGCGATGGATGAAGACCTCGTGCACCA
>JADZDN010000230.1 GCA_020851015.1 Alphaproteobacteria bacterium
CATGGTCGAGGTGAAGAACGGCGCGTGGCGGGTACTGTACTAGTCGCTTGGGCGCGGCCCTCACCCTCCCATCGCTTCGCGCTGGGCCCCTCCCTCTCCCGGCTCCGCCGGGCGAGGGGATTTGAGCCCCTCGCCCGACGCGCAGCGGCGGGAGAGGGTGGACGGCGCGGCAGCGCCGGCGGGGTGAGGGCCCATCGCGTAGCGATGGGAGGGTGAGGGCCATGCTCGAAACCTTCCTGCAGTTCCTGTTCTCCGGCATCACGACCGGGGCGATCTATGCGCTGGTCGCGCTCGGCTTCACGCTGATCTACAACGCCAGCCACGTGATCAACTTCGCCCAGGGCGAGTTCGTGATGATCGGCGGCATGGCGACGGTGTTCCTGGTGGACGCCGGCTGGCCGATCTGGGCCGCGGCGCCCCTGGCGGTGCTGCTGGCGATCGGCGCAGGCGTGGCGCTGGAGCGCATCGCGATCGCGCCGGCGCGCGAGGCGTCGACCGTCGCGCTGATCGTCATCACGATCGGCGCGTCGATCCTGCTGCGCGGGCTGGCGCAGCTCGTCTGGGACCGCAATTTCCACACGCTGGCGCCGTTCTCGGACGAGGCGCCGATCCGCGTGCTGGGCGCCAGCATCCTGCCGCAGAGCCTGTGGGTGCTGGGCGGGTCGTTGCTGGCCGTCCTGGCGCTGGGCTGGTTCTTCGGCCGCACGCTCTTGGGCAAGGCGGTGATCGCGACGGCGCATAACCGGCTGGCGGCCGAATTGATGGGGATCGAGACCCGCCGGGTGATGACGCTCTGCTTCGCGCTGTCGGCCCTCTTGGGCGCGCTGGGCGGCGTGCTGATCACCCCGATCACGCTGACCTCCTACGATGCCGGCGTGATGCTGGGGCTGAAGGGTTTCTCGGCCGCCATCCTGGGCGGCATGGGAAGCGCCATCGGCGCGGTCCTGGGCGGGCTTCTGCTGGGCGTGGTCGAGGCGATGGGCGCGGGGTTCTTAAGCTCGGCCTACAAGGACGCGATCGCCTTCGTGCTGATCCTGGTCGTGCTGATCGCGGTTCCACGGGGGCTGATGGGCGCGCGCGACGCCGAGCGGGTATGATCCGCCGGCGCGAAGCCCGGCGCGGCGGGCTGGGCGCGCTGGCGGTCGTCCTGGTCGTCCTGCCCTTCGTGCTGCCCAACACCTACTACCTGAACGTCGCGATCCTGGCGGGGCTGAACGCCATCACCTGCATCGGTCTCAATCTCCTGATCGGCTATGCCGGGCAGATCAGCCTGGGCCACGCGGCGTTCTTCGGCATCGGCGCCTATGTCTCGGCGATCCTGACCGCGGGCCAGGGTTGGCCTCCGGCGCTGGCGCTGGTGGCCGGAATGCTCGCGAACGGCGCGCTCGCCTTCGCCGTGGCGCGGCCGATCCTGCGGCTGCGCGGACACTACCTGGCGATGGCGACCCTGGGACTGGGCATCATCGCGGCCATCGTGCTGGCGCAGGAGGTGCGGCTGACCGGCGGCCCGGACGGCATGCCGGTGCCGCCCCTGGCGCTGCTCGGCTGGTCGCCCCAGGGCGAGGCGGCGTGGTACGGGATCGTCGCGGTGCTGCTGTGGATCGCGGCATGGCTCAGCCTCAACCTCGCGCGCTCGCCGATCGGGCGCGCGCTGGCGGCGCTCAACGCGTCGGAGATCGCGGCCGCCACCGCCGGGATCGACGTGGCGCGCCACAAGTCGCTGGTGTTCGTGGTGTCGGCCCTCTACGCAAGCCTGGCCGGCAGCCTGTTCGCGCACTACGCCGGCTTCATCACCCCGGCCAAGGCCGGCTTCCTGCAATCGGTCGAGCTGGTCACCATGGTCGTGCTGGGCGGCATGGCGTCGACCTTCGGCGCGGTCGTCGGCGCGGCGATCCTGACCGCCCTGCCCCAGGTCTTCGCGACCTTCCACGAATACGAGTCGATCGCGCTGGGCGCGATCCTGGTGGGCATCATGATCTTCCTGCCGCGCGGCCTGGTGCCGAGCCTGGCGCGGCTCGCGGGCCGGCGATGAGCCTGCTCGACGTCCGGTCCCTGTCCAAGACCTTCGGCGGCGTCGCGGCGGTGGCGGCGGTGAGCTTCGAGCTGGAAGCCGGGCGCGTGCATTCGGTGATCGGCCCGAACGGCGCCGGCAAGACCACCCTGTTCAACCTGATCGCCGGCGTGGTGCGGCCCAGCAGCGGCAAGGTGCGGCTGGACGGCGAGGACGTCACCGGCCTGGCGCCGCACCTGCTGGCCGGGCGCGGGGTCGGCCGCAGCTTCCAGACGCCGCAGATCTTCGCCGGCATGAGCGTCGCCGAGAACGTCATGGTGGGCCGGCACCTGCGGCTTGACCGGCGCCTGCTGCCGAGCCTCATGGGGATGCCTTCGGTGGACCGCGCCAACCGCGCGGCGCGCGAGCGCGCGCAAGCGCTGCTGGACCGGGTCGGGCTGGGCGGGGAGGCCGATCGGCCCGCCGGCGGCCTTGCCTATGGCGCGATGAAGCGGCTGGAGATCGCGCGCGCGCTGGCGGGCGAGCCGCGCCTGCTGCTGCTGGACGAGCCCGCCGCCGGGCTGAACCCGACCGAGACGGCCGGGATCACCGCGCTGATCCAGGCGATCGCCGCCACGGCCGTGACGATCGTGCTGGTCGAGCACGACATGCGCTTGGTCATGGCGGTGTCCGACCACGTCATCGTGCTGGATTCCGGCCGCAAGCTGGCGGATGGCACGGCGGCCGAGATCCGCGCCGATCCGGCCGTCATCGCCGCCTATCTGGGCCAGGCGTCATGACGGCGGCGCTGCTGGAAGTCGCGGACCTCGGCGCGCAGTACGGCCGCGTCGTCGCGCTGCACGATGCCACGCTCACCGTGGCCGCGGGCGAGCTGGTGGCGCTGGTAGGCGGCAACGGCGCGGGAAAGACGACCTTGCTGCGCACGATCTCGGGCGTCCGGCCGGCAAGCGCCGGGACGATCCGCTTCGATGGCCGGGACATCACGCGCCAGGCGCCGGCGCGGCGGGTGGGGCTGGGCATCGTGCAGGTGCCCGAGGGCCGCCAGGTTTTCGCGCCACTGAGCGTGGAAGACAACCTGCGGCTCGGCGCCTACGCGCGCGGCCGCGAGCGCTCGGCCGAAGGCCTGGCCCGCGCCTACCGGATGTTTCCCGCCCTGCGCCAGAAGCGCGATTTGCCGGCGGGATCGCTGTCGGGCGGCCAGCAGCAGATGCTGGCGATCGCGCGCGGGCTGATGGCCGAGCCGCGGCTGCTGCTGCTGGACGAGCCCAGCATGGGCCTGGCGCCGCTGCTGATCGCCGAGATCTTCGCCGCCATCGCCGACCTCAAGCGCGCCGGCACCACGATCCTCCTGGTCGAGCAGAACGCGGCCCAAGCCCTGAAGATCGCCGACCGCGCCTATGTGCTCGAGACCGGGCGGGTGGTGCTCGAAGGCAGCGGCGCGGAATTGGCGCGCAACGAGCGTGTCAAGGCCGCGTATCTGGGGATGTGACCCGGTTTGCACTCCTCATCCTTCGAGACGGGCCTTCGGCCCTCCTCAGGATGACGCGTCGGTTTGGCGAACAAAAAAGAAACGCGTCATCCTGAGGAGCGAGCGCAGCGAGCGTCTCGAAGGATGAGGAATGCCGTCTCAGAGCTTGATCGGCGCGTTGCGGTCGACCGACCAGGGCTGGTCGAAGCGCGTGATGAACTTCAGCGTGAAGCCCATGCGCGACATCCGCCAGCCTTCGGGCGTGCGGACATAGTCGTCGCTGGTCGTCGCCGCCATGAAGACCGACAGGTTGTTCTCGGCGAAGGTGCAGGTCTGCCACAGCATCCAGTCGGCATGCGCCGTGTCGCCGGCGAGCTGGATCGACGGGCTGAGGAAGTAGTGCATGGCGAAGGACCACGGCACGTTGGCCAGGTGCTCGGCGATCACCGCGCGGCCGGCCTTGATGCCGAATTGCGGCCCGCCGTCCCACACCCCGTCCTCGGTGAAGACCGA
>JADZDN010000231.1 GCA_020851015.1 Alphaproteobacteria bacterium
ACAAGCTCTATCCGATGCCGTTCGAATCGGAGAAGGCCAAGGCCAAGAAGTATTTCGACATGATGCCGGACGGCATCTTCTCGGTGGGACGCGCCGGCACGTATCTCTACAATGTCGACATCGACAACACGATCGAGCACGCCATGGACGTGGCGGCGAAGCTGAAATCCTGACCCGCTGGGTCGTGAGAGGACATATGGCGAAGTCCGCGAAAGGCAAACCCGCGACGAAGGCCGCGCCCGCGAAACCGGCCGAGCCGCAGCCGAAGATCGCGCTGCCGGCGATGGGTCGCAAGATCGGCGAGCCGTGGGTCGACCTGCCGGACGGCAAGGCGCTGGCCAACTGGGGCCGCGACGAGGAGATCGCCTACAACCAGACCAACCGGCAGACGGAGAAGGCGCTGTTCTATCGCCGCACCTTCGACTTCCTGAAGGACAACCGCGTGGTGGGCGACTACCACGAATACGGCTGCCACCGCTGCCGCACCTTCCGCATGGCGCTGACCGAGGCGCGGCTGCACAATCTGGATGCGATGAAGTTCTTCGCGTTCGACAGCTTCGAGGGCCTGCCCGAGCCGACCTCGCAGACCAGCGTCGAGATATGGAAGCGCGGCGCGCTGACGACGACGGAAGAGAACTTCATGGGCATGGTGCGCGCGCACGGCATCTACGCCGACCGCGTCACGACCATCAAGGGCTTCTACGGCGAATCGCTGACCGACCAGCTCAGGCAGAAGTTCCTGGACGGCGAGAGCAAGATCGCGCTGGTGAACGTGGACTGCGACCTCTACGAATCGGCCGTCCCGGTGTTCAAGTTCATCGACCCGCTGCTACAGGAAGGCGCGGTGATCTACATCGACGACCTGTTCGCCGGCTATAAGGGCTCGCCGTCGAAGGGCGTCGCCAAGGCGTTCCTCGAATACCAGCAGAAGACGCGCTGGCGCTTCCAGCGTCATCTCGACATCTCGTGGTGGGGACGGTCCTACATCGTCTACCTGGACAAGCACGCGCCCGTAGGCGTTCTCTAAGAGGGGGGCGGCGCCATGGGCCATGTCGACAGCTTCTTCCGCCAGGTCGGCGAGATCGCGCAGAAGATCGACCACGCCAAGATCGACAGGCTGGCGCACGAGCTCGCCAAGCTGCGCGAGGGCGGCGGGCGGCTGTTCCTCCTGGGCGTCGGCGGCAGCGCCGGAAACTGCGCGCACGCCGTCAACGACTTCCGCAAGCTGTGCGGCATCGAGGCCTACGCGCCCACGGACAACGTGTCCGAGCTGACCGCACGCACCAACGACGAGGGCTTCGACACGATCTTCTCGGAATGGCTGAAGGTCAGCCGCATCGGCGACAAGGACGCCATCCTGGTGTTCTCGGTGGGCGGCGGCGACGCCGAGCGCAAGGTCAGCGTCAACCTGATGCGCGGCATCGACGAGGCGAAGGCCAAGAAGGCGCGCGTGTTCGGCATTGTCGGGCGCGACAGCGGCTACGCGGCCAAGACCGGCGACCTAGTGGTGGTGATCCCGCAGGTCGATCCCGGCCTCATCACCCCGCATTCCGAGGCGTTCCAGGCCGTGGTGTGGCATTGCCTGGTGTCGCACCCCGCGCTGCAGGTGATGAAGACGAAGTGGTAGCCGCGTGACCGGCCGGCGGCGCGCCGTCTTCCTCGATCGCGACGGCGTCATCAACAGAAGCTTGATGGTCGGCGACAAGCCGACCGCACCCGGCACGCTCGACCAGTTCGAAATCCTGCCCGGCGTGCCGGAGGCGGTGGCCCGGCTGAAGAACGCGGGACTCGCGGTCATCGTCGTCACCAACCAGCCCGACGTGACCCGGGGAAAGCACCGCCGGGCGGATGTGGATGCGATCCACAAGCATCTGAAAAAACAGGTGAAAGTCGACGCGGTCTATGTCTGCTTCTGCCTTGAAGGGCCGGACTGCGACTGCTATAAGCCCAAGCCGGGCATGCTGTTGGAGGCCGCGCGGGACTGGGATATCGACCTCGCGCGCAGTTTCATGGTCGGGGATCGCTGGCGCGATGTAGGGGCAGGCAAGGCGGCCGGCTGTCGCACGTTTTTCATCGACTACGGCTACCGCGAACGACAGCCGGAAAACCCGGACCATGTCGTCAAGGACCTGGCCGGCGCGGTCGCGATCATTCTGGACAGGATCGCACGCGAGTGAACGAGCCCCGATGCGGGGGCGGGGGTGAGGTGGTGATGGCTGGAGTGGAATCGCTGCGCATCAAGATTTTCGCCGACGGCGCCGACCTGAACGGAATCGCGAAGCTTTACAAGAACCCGCTGATCAAGGGCTTCACCACCAACCCGACCTTGATGAACAAGGCCGGCGTGAAGGACTACGAAACCTTCGCGCGCGAGGTGCTGAAGGTGGTGCCGGACCGCCCGGTGTCGTTCGAGGTCTTCGCCGACGATTTCGGCGAGATGGAGGCCCAGGCCCGCGTGATCGCGTCCTGGGGCCGGAACGTCAACGTCAAGATCCCGATCACCAACACCAAGGGCGCCTCGGCCGGGCCGCTGATCAAGCGGCTGAGCGCCGCCGGGGTGGTGCTGAACGTGACGGCGATCATGACGCCGGCGCAGGTGAAAACGGTGGCCGACGCGCTCGATCCCAAGACGCCGGCGATCGTTTCGGTGTTCGCCGGCCGCGTGGCCGACACCGGCCGCGACCCGGTGCCGCTGATGACGGAATGCCGCGACATCCTGAAGCCGCGGCCAAAGGCCGAACTTTTGTGGGCGAGCCCGCGCGAGCTGCTGAACATCTTCCATGCCGAGGGCATGGGCTGCCACATCATCACCGTGACGCACGACGTGCTGGCCAAGCTGCCGCTCGTGGGCAAGGACCTCGACGGCTACAGCCTGGACACCGTCAAGATGTTCCACAAGGACGCGACCGCTGCCGGATTCACGATCCGCACGCGCGCGGCCGCCGAGTAAATCCGGAGGACGATCGAGCCGTGGCGGACAAACTGTTCAAGAACGTACTGGTGACGGGCGGCGCCGGCTATGTCGGCAACGTGCTGACGCCGCGCCTGCTGAACGAGGGCTACAAGGTCACGGTCTACGACACGCTCTATTTCGGCAAGGAGACGCTGCCGCTCAGCCACCCGAACCTGACCGTGATCAAGGGCGACATCCGCGACACGGCCAGGCTCGCCAAGGCGTTCGAAGGCATCGAGGCGGTGCTGCACCTCGCCTGCATCTCCAACGACGCCAGCTTCGAGCTGGACGAGAAGCTGTCCACTACGATCAACCTCGACGCTTTCGAGCCGATGGTGATCGCGGCCAAGAAGGCGGGCATCAAGCGCTTCGTCTACTGCTCGTCCAGCTCGGTCTATGGCGTGTCGGACGCGCCCGACGTGACCGAGGACCATCCGCTGGTCCCGCTGACGCTCTACAACAAGTACAAGGGCATGTGCGAGCCGCTGCTGCTCAAGCACAAGGCCGACAACTTCACCTCGGCGATCATCCGGCCGGCCACGGTGTGCGGCTACAGCCCGCGCACGCGGCTGGACCTGTCGGTCAACATCCTGACCAACCACGCCGTCAACAAGGGCGTCATCACCGTGTTCGGCGGCGGCCAGAAGCGGCCCAACCTGCATATCGAGGACATGGTCGACCTCTACTTGCTGACGCTGGTGGCGCCGCACGCCAAGATCCACGGCGAGATCTTCAACGCCGGCTACCAGAACCAGACGATCATGGAGATCGCCAGCATCGTGAAGAAGATCGTCGGCGAGGAGTTCCCCGGCCGACCGCCGATCGACATCAAGGTCACGCCGACCGACGACAACCGCTCCTACCACATCAACTCGGACAAGATCAGGCGCGTGCTGGGCTTCGCCGCCAAGCGCACGATCGAGGATGCCGCGCGCGATCTGTGCCGGGCGTTCAAGTCGGGCAAGCTGCCCAACAGCTTCGACAACGACTGGTACTACAACGTCCGCACGATGAAGCGCCTGGAAGCAGCGTGAGCGAGGCCCCCGTCGCCGTCGTCACGGGAGGCGCCGGCTTCATCGGTTCGCACATGGTCGATCTGCTGATCGACCGCGGCTTTTCCGTGCGCGTGATCGACAGCCTGATCGGCGGGCGCGAGGCGAACGTCGCGCATCACGCCAAGAACCCGCGGCTCGCCTGCGAATGGCGCGACATCCGCGCGGTGGACCCCGGCGACGCGCTGTTCAAGGACGTGCGCTACGTCTTCCACTTCGCCGGCATCGGCGACATCGTGCCGTCGATCGAGCGCCCGATCGAGTACATGGACATCAAAGTCCAGGGCACCGTCCGGATGCTCGAAGGCGCGCGCGCCGGCGGGGCGAGGAAGTTCGTCTACGCGGCGTCGTCCTCGTGCTATGGCCTCGCCGACGTGCCGACGCGCGAGGACCATCCGATCCGGCCCAAGTACCCCTATGCGCTCTCGAAATACCAGGGCGAGCAGGCGGCGTTCCACTGGCACCAGGTCTACAAGCTGCCGGTCAACGCGATCCGCATCTTCAACGCCTACGGCACGCGTTCGCGCACCTCGGGCGCCTATGGCGCGGTATTCGGCGTGTTCCTGCGCCAGAAGCTGGCGGGCAAGCCCTTCACCGTGGTGGGCGACGGCACGCAGCGCCGCGATTTCCTCTATGCCAGCGACGTGGCGGCGGGATTCCTCGCCGCGGCAGAGACCGATCGGGCGGGCGAGATATGGAACCTCGGCGCCGGCAATCCGCAATCGGTCAACCGGCTGATCGAGATCCTTGGCGGGCCCGAGGCCGAGATCGCCTACATCCCCAAGCGCCCGGGCGAGCCGGACTGCACCTGGGCCGATATCGGCAAGATCACGCGCGAACTGGGCTGGAAGCCCCAGGTCAGCTTCGAGGAGGGCGTCAAGCGCATCCTCGACAA
>JADZDN010000232.1 GCA_020851015.1 Alphaproteobacteria bacterium
CCTGATCGAGGAGCCGATGGCGGCCGCGATCGGCGCCGGCCTGCCCGTCACCGAGCCGACCGGGTCCATGGTCGTGGACATCGGCGGCGGCACCACCGAGGTCGCCGTGCTGTCGCTGGGCGGCATCGTCTATTCGCGCTCGGTGCGCGTGGGCGGCGACAAGATGGACGAGGCGATCATCGCCTATATCCGCCGCAACCATAACCTTCTGGTCGGCGAAAGCTCGGCCGAGCGCATCAAGAAGGAGATCGGCTCGGCCTGCCCGCCCCAGGAGGGCGAGGGCCAGACCATGGAGATCAAGGGCCGCGACCTGATGAACGGCGTGCCCAAGGAGCTGGTCTTGAGCGAGCGCCAGATCGCCGAGAGCCTGGCCGAGCCGGTGGGCGCGATCATCGAGGCGGTCAAGGTGGCGCTGGAGCACACCGCGCCCGAGCTGGCGGCCGACATCGTCGACAAGGGCATCGTGCTGACCGGCGGCGGCGCGCTGCTGGGCAATCTCGACCTGGTCCTGCGCCATGCCACCGGCCTGCCGGTCTCGATCGCCGACGACCCGCTGTCCTGCGTGGCGCTGGGCACCGGAAGGTGCCTGGAGGAAATGAAGACGCTGCGCAGCGTCCTGATCAGCATGTACTAGGGGGGAACGATCCGTGGCAGGCAGCATCAAGCGCACCGGCAACTACGAGGTTCTGCACGAAGTCGTCGAGCACGGCGACACGGTCTATTTCGCGGGGCTCGTCTGCGAGGACCTGAAGCTCGACATGGCGGGCCAGACGAAGGACGTGCTGAGCCAGCTCGACGTCCTGCTGAAGAAGCACGGCTCGAGCCGCGAGCGCGTGCTGACCGCGCTGATCTTCATCACCGACATGAGCCTGAAGCCGGCGATGAACAAGGTCTGGAAGGATTTCTTCCCCTCCGCGGCGCTGCCCACCCGCGCCACGATCGGCGTCAAGGACCTGGGCGAGAACGTGCTGCTGGAAGTCGTCTTCACCGCCGCGAAGAACTGAACTTTCTACCCCGCCGCGGTCGGCTGCTCGGCCGGGGCGGCCGGCTTCGCGGCGCGCGCCGCGAGCTTCCATTGCAGGCGCTGCGCGAGGCCGCCGAGCGCGCCGCCAAGCCCCGGCGCCACCCACAGTCCGCGTGCGAAGCGATGCTCCGACGTGGCGTACTCGCGCTTGGTCGGGTTGTCGCCCTCGCCGCGGTCGATGCAGGCGATCCCCGACTCGCCGCAGACCTCGATCGTCTTTTGCAACAGAAGCCGGCCGGGGCCGTAGGACGCAAGTTCGTGGTTGTAGACCGGGAACCAGTAGTGCAGCACGTCGCCGGCGCGCAGCCCGACATGCAGCGCCACCCAGGTGTCGCCGGCATGGAGCGCGCTGAGCTGCGCCCGGCAGTCGGGATCGTCCGACTGGTATAGCAGG
Source organism: Alphaproteobacteria bacterium (assembly GCA_020851015.1). The sequence continues at coordinate 1,419 of JADZDN010000232.1, forward strand.
CGTACGAGGCGCTGCGCCCAGTCCTCGCCCAGCACGGCGCCCTCGTCCTTGCCGGTTCGTGCGTATTGGGCGAGCTTGGCCGCGATCAACGTATCGAGGACGTCGGGGCGGCCGCGCAGGTCGATCTCCAGCCGCACCGGACCCACCTGCTCGGCCAGGCGCCGCATGCGGCGGTCGGCCTCGCGCACGACGGATTTCTTGCGCTGGCGCAGGTCGGCCAGGTAGGCGGCGCCGCCCTGCGGCAGGTCGATGCGCAGGCCGGCGCGCGGCAGCTCGCCGGAAAGCCCATAGGCATCCTGCGTCTCGTCGAGATGCGAGAACTCCAGCGCGCCGATGCTGCAGCGCTGCAGCAGTGCCACCGGCGAGCAGCGGAAGCCGGGCGCGGCCACCAGGCCGAAATAGTCGCTGATCTCGCCGCCGATGCGCTGGGCGACGCCAAGATGTCCGAGCGCTCCCGGCTTCGGCTGGAACGCGAAGAAGCCCTGCTTGCCGCCGGCGTCGCGCAACACCGCGACCCGCGCGCGCGGATTCACCTGGCCGACCGCATCGGCGAATCCGAACGCGAGAAACGCGCCGCCGCATCGCGCCATCGGCCGCGCCAGGTCCCGCCACGCCGCGCGCTCCGCCGCATCCAGCGCCGAGGGATGCAGAACGCGGCAGGTCAGGTCGCCGGCCGTCATCGCAGGGGCCGGCGGAACAGCCACGTCGCCATCTCCTCGCGCTTCAGGCGTCCGCGCGCGTCGGCGAGAAGCTGCTGGTCGATCACGATCCGCCCGATCGCGCGCGCATTCGGTACGCCGCCCGGCTGCAGGCGGTTGATGTGCTCGTCGCTGGTGAAGATCGCGGTGTACCCCAGGCGCTCGGCGGCGGCCTGGACTCTTTCATCGTAGCGGCCGTGGGGATAGGCAAGCGCGTCGAGGCAGGCGATGCCGCCGGCCATCCCGCGCAGGCCGTCGCGCGCCCGCGCCAGGTCGTCGCCCGGATCGGCCAGCATGGTCAGGGGCGCGTGCGAGAATCCATGCACGCCAAGCTCGATCCCGGCCTGCCCCAGCGCGGCGAGTTCCGCCGGCGTCAACATCATGCGCGTGCCCTGTTCGCGCGGCGGCAGGTCCGCGATCAGCGACGCGCGCCGCGCCGCGTCGAGCGTGCTGAGGCGGGCGATGAGGGAAAGAACGGGCGGCTCGTCCGGCCGCTCCACCCATGCGCCGGGCTGCACCGCCGCGCCGATGGCCGCGTCGAGCGCCGCGTGGCGCTGGGGCGTCATCGCGCCGGTGCGGTAGGCCGCGTAGATCCGCTCCTGCCACCACGCCGCATCAGGGCTGGCCACGGCATCGACCGTCACGAACACGACGGCCGGCAAGCCCCGGGCGCGCAGCGCGGGCGCCGCGTAGCGCAGATTGTCCGACCAGCCGTCGTCGAAGGTGATCAGCAGGCCGCGCGTTGGCAGGCGGGCGCCGTCGGCGGTCGCACGGACGACGTCGCCAAGCGAGACGACGTCGTAGTGCCGACGGAAGAAGCGCAGGCAATCGGCAAAGAAATCCGTCGAGACGGTATCGCGCGGATTGGCCTCGTGCCAACGCGGATCGTCGCGGTCGAGCACGCGATGGAACATGACGGCGGTCAGGGTGTCGCGATGCTCCACGACGTGCTGCATCGGCAGCACGCCGCCGAAATACGCCGCCTTCTTGGCGATTTTCTTCAGCGCCTCGTTCATCCGTCCGGGTCCACGCGCCGCAGCGCCATCGCATGCCGAATCCCGCCCCGATGCGGGCGACGACTTTCGCATCCCATTGTTAACAAAGCATCTATCGGCGGTCTCGGCTAGCCCCGGCCGAGCCCCTTGCGCACCGCCCCGACCAGGTCGGCTTCGATCGTCCGGGGCATGCCGCTCGCGGTCCAGGCGGCGAGGAGCGTCGCGACGAATACCACCGCGCCCGAGCCGACGGCGAGCAGCAGGCGGGACAGGTCGGCCATGTCCGCCGCGGCGCCCTGGACCAGGTGCACGGCCACGGCCATCGCCGCCGCGGCCAGGGCCGGCCGCCACAGGCTGGCCAGGATGGTGCCGACGGACATTCGCGTGATCCGCGCGAACGTGGCGACCACCATCGTCAGCACGATCACCATGACGGCCAGCCGCACCTCGGCCACCTGGGCCAGGCCATAATGCGCCGCCGCCGGCAACATGCCGGCAATCAGCAGCACGACCTGGATCAACGTCAGGTAGGCACTGATCTTCGGGCGGCCAAGCGCGGTCAGCAACGCGTAGATCGGAAACGCGAGGGCGAACATCGCGCTGGCCGGCGCCAGGATCTGCATCAAGGGCGCGCATTCGAGCCACTGCGCGCCGAGGACGACCGCCACCGCATCGTGCGCGATCAGGTAGACGCCGGTGCCCACCGAGAACGCCACCAGCGCCACGCCGGAGAAGACCTTCGCGAAGATCCGCGACAGCTCCGCCGGGTCGTCCATGATCTTGACGTAGGCGGGCAGCAGCACGCGCGACAGGGGCTGCGACAGCTCGACCAACGGCGAGGCCGCGACGTCATGGGCGACGTTGTAGAGCCCCACCTCGCGCGTCGGCTTGAAGCGGCCGACGATCAGCGTGTCGATCTGGTCGCTCAGATATTCGAAGATCGCATGGGTCAGGCTCCAGAACGAGAAGGCCCACATCTGCCCCACCCGCGACAGGTCGAAGCGCGGCCGGAACGGGTGCAGCGCGTAGGAGACGACGAAGTAGGTCGCATTGAAGGTGAGGATGCCCACGACCAGCGCCCAGTAGCTGCGCAGCAGCAGCGCGGCGCCGATCGTGACGAAGAAGGCCGCGAACTTGGGAACCACGATCGTCAGCGAATCGCGATAGAAATCCATGCTCTTGCGGAACCAGGCGATGCCCGGATTGGCCGTGCCCTGCAGCACCAGCACCAGCGCCAGGCACTGCATGACCGGCCCCAGCTCGGGCTTGTCGAACCACTCCTTGATGACGGGCGCGCTGGCGATGATGACGATCGCCAGCGAACCATTGACCAGAGTCTGGAGGGTCCAGGCCGTGTCGAAATGCGCGCGCTCCGGGTCGGCCTCGCGGATCAGCCAATAGACCAGCCCCAGCTCGCTGAACACCCCGATCAGCCCGGTCAGCATGGTGGCCAGCGCCACCAGCCCGAAATCCGCCGGGATCAGCAGGCGCGCCAGGATGATCGTGCTGACGAAGCCCAGGCCCCGCACGCCCCAGCGCGCGGCCACCATCCAGGCGGTGCCCCTGACGATCTCGCGTTGGATCGACATGCCTGCGGCTTGACCTCCGGGCGCCCTCGCCATTGGCCCCGCGGCACTAGAATCGCCGCCGCGGCGCGGGTCAAGCCCGCACTGTCCGGCCCGGCCGCAGGATCAGGCGGGCCCGATCTTCAGCGACCGGATGAAGGCGCTGCGGGCCCGCGCGCCGGCCTGGATGAAGGCGAGATCGGACCCGCCCTGGACGAAGCGCACGCCCATGCCGATCAGGTCGCGCATGATCGTCTCGTCGAAAATGCCGGCCAAGCCGGGATGCTTGCCGTGCTTGCGCGCCGCGGCGATCATCGTCGCGTAGGCGTCCTTCAGCCGCGCATGGCCGAACTGGCCGTGGATGCCCATCTCGGCGCACAGGTCGTTCGATCCGATCAGCAGCACGTCCACCCCCGGCGTGGCGGCGATGGCGTCGGCATTGGCGATCGCCGTCGGCGTTTCCAGCATCACGACCACCAGGGTCGAGGCGTTGGCGACCGTCACCGCCTCGGCCAGCGGTATCGCGGCGAAGGCGAACTGCGGCATCGCGCCGGCGATCGACCGCTTGCCGCCCGGCGGATAGCGGCAGGCATCGGCGGCGCGCCTCGCCTGCTCGGGCGTGTCGACGTGCGGGAAGATGACGCCCAGCGCGCCGGTGTCCAGCGCGCGGGCGGCCTGGGTGTACTCGTCCTGCGGCACGCGCACGATCGGCGAGATGCCGGCGCCCAGCGCCGCGACGCAGATCTGCGCCACCGCGTCGGGGTCGATCGAGTTGTGCTCGGTGTCGATGAACAGCCAGTCGAAGCCGCAAGTCGCCGCGATCGGCGCGATATCGACGGTGCGCGACTGGCGCAGCGAGAAGCCGAGCGCGACCTCGCCCGCCTCCAGGCGCTTGCGCGCCGGGTTGTTGATCGATGCCATGGAAACGTCCCCTGTCGCCGATGGCGGTCGCAGCCGCCCTGTCGCCGGCAATCTACGCGAGACCGGCGATCAACACTAGGCGGGACAGGCAGGCGCTACCAGGCCAGGATCGCGGGCTCGTGCTTCTCGACGCGGTCCTTGACCCGCATCAGGGGCTCGACGCCGTAGAGCTTGCGGGCGTTCTCGCCCATCAGCTTGCGCTGCACCTCGGGCGGCACCTTGTACTCGGCCATATGGTAGAGCCCGTCCCAGGCGTCCTCGGCGTCGTGGTGCGGATAGTCCGAGGACCAGATCGCGATGTCCTTGAACTCGTCCCACATGCGATAGACCTGGGTCTCGTCGGACTCGAAGCCGATGAAGCAGCGCTCGCGGAACATCTCGCCGGGATCGCGCAGCTTGCGGTTGCCGCGCTGGAAGGCGAACAGGTTCGAGAAGTTGGTCGCCCGCGCCAGCACCAGCGGCAGCCAGGACGCGTTCGATTCCAGCACCGCGGCCTTGAGCTTGGGGAACCTGTCGAGCCAGCCGGTCTGCACGACGACCGTCACCCAGGTCATCGCCTCCATGACGAAGCCCAGCGTCTCCGACGCATCGATGGTCGGGTCCATCGCGGCGGTGATGTTGGAAACGAACTGGCCCGGCGAGTAGACCACGGCCTCGTCCGTGAACATCAGCCCCTGGCCGGAATGGCCGCGCGCCTGGGCCATGCGCTGGGCCCAGTCCATCGTCAGCGCTTCGCGCGAGGGGAAGGTGTGCATCGCCAGAACCAGCCCGAGCGACTCGAATTCGCGCCACAGCGGGTCGAATTCGGGCAGGGTCGGGTAGCGCCCGTTCCAGAAGCAGGGCCGCACGGCCGCGGCCTTGAAGCCCATCTTGGCGACCCGGCGCAACTCCTCGACCGAGGCTTCGACGCTCTGCAGCGGCAGCACCGCGCAGGGGAACAGGCGGTTGCGGTCGGCGGCGCAGTAGTCGTGGACCCAGTCGTTGTAGGCCCGCCCGAGGATCGTGGCCGCCCCCGCGTCGCGCAGCAGCGCCAGGCGCACGAACCAGGTCGGAAACAGCATCACCTGGTCGGTGCCCAGCGCATCCATGTCCTTCAGCCTTGCCTGCGGGTCGCGGCAGCCGAGCAGCCGGCCGAACTTGGCCTGCCATTCCTTGGTGCCGGGGGTGAGCTTGCCGATCTCCTTCTTGTCCCAGCGCGCCCAGCCGACCTCGGCGGCGTTCGACCGCTCGCGCGCGGCCGGCACGACGCGGCCGTTTATCATCAGAAGGTCGCCATCGGTGTGGAAGCAGAACTGCGTCTTGACCCAGGCGCGGTCCTTCGTCGGCACGTACTCGTCCCAGATCGCGGGCGGCTCGACCACGTGGCTGTCGCAGTCGAAGACCGGAAAATCCTTCCGCGTCGCCATACCCTTCCCTCCTTGCGTTTTTCATAATTTGAAATACGTTTCTATTATCCGAAACGGCGAGCGCCGATGTCAATCAAGCCGGCCTACATGACCGCGACCCTGGCCAAGGGGCTGGATGTCCTCGAGGCGCTCTCCGACGAGGAAGAGGCGGGCCTGAGCGACCTGGCGCGCAAGATCGGCCTATCGGGGCCGACCCTGTTCCGCCTGCTGGCCACCCTCGCCGCCTGCGGCTATGTGCAGAAATCGACCGCCAACCGCTATCGCTTGACCTTGAAGACTTGGGAGATCGGCGCCAGGGCGGTCCGGCGCATCGGCCTGCGCGAACAGGCGCGCCCGCACATGGAGCGCCTGGCGGCCGAGCTGGACGAAACCGTCCACCTGTCGGTGCTGCAGGGCGACGGCATCGTCGTCATCGACAAGGTCGACTGCGCCAATCCCGTGCGCGTCGATACCTTCGTCGGGCTGCGCGCGCCACTGCACGGATCGGCGACCGGCAAGGCGCTTCTGGCCTTCCTGCCGGAAGCCACGCTGGCCGAACTGCTGCCGCCGCGGCTCCTGCGCCATACCGACGCCACCATCGTCGACCGCGCGGCGTTCCTGCGCGAACTGGCCCAGGCCCGGCGCGCGGGCTGGGCGCGCAATCGCGAGGAATGGCGACCGGGCGTCTGCGCCGCGGCCGTGCCGGTCCGCGACGCGACCGGCGCGGTCGTCGCCGCGCTCAGCGTCACGGTGCCCAGCTCGCGCTTCGCCGGCGATGTCGTGCGCGACCGGCTGGTGCCCGCGCTCAAGCGCGCGGCCGAGGCAATCGCGCGCGAAGTGGCGCGCAGGGGGAAGTGAATGGCGGACGCAAGGGGGATCGAGCGTTTCTCGCTGGCCGGCCAAGTGGCGCTGATCACCGGCGCGCGCGGCGGGCTGGGGCTGGCGATGGCGCGCGGCATGGCGGCGGCCGGCGCCGCCGTCGGCATCAACAGCCGCGACCCCGCCTTGGCGGAAAAGGCCGCCGCCGCGATCCCCAACGCCTTCCCCGCCGCCTTCGACATCACCGACCTGAAGGGAGCGGCCAAGGCGATCGACGCCATCGTGGCCGCGCGCGGACGCATCGACTGCCTGGTCAACAACGCGGCGCTGCGCGACCGCCGCCCGTTCCCCGACATTTCGGCTGGGGACTTGCAGCGCCTGCTGGGGACCAACCTGGTCGCCGCCTACGAGGTCTCGCGCCTGGTGACCAGGCACATGGTCGAGCGCGGCGGCGGGCGGCTGCTGTTCATCACCTCGATGGTCGGTCCGCAGTCGTTCCAGGGCGATCCGGCCTATGTGGCGTCGAAGGGCGGGCTGACCGCGCTGATGCGCGCGCTCGCCGTCGAACTGGGGCCCAAGGGCATCACCGCCAACGCGATCGCGCCCGGCTTCTTCCTGACCGACGTCAATGCCGCCTTCTTCGCCGACCACCGCGTCGCCGACATCAAGCGGCGCATTCCGCTGCAGCGCTGGGGCAAGCCGGAGGAACTGGTGGGCGCGGCGATCTTCCTCGCCTCCGACGCCGCGTCCTACGTCAACGGCCATGTGCTGACGGTGGATGCGGGGCTTTCGATCGCCCTCTAGGTTTCCCCACGGCGGGCCCGTGATATAAGCGGCACCCCGGGCACCTGCCCGGGCTTGCACCGGAGGGGACCCGCCGTGAAATCCATCGACGTTCTGCTGTCCGCGCCGATGATGCCCTTGATCATGGACGGCGTCGCCGCCGCCTTCACCGCGCATCGCCCTTGGGAAGCCAAGGACCGCGACGCGTTCCTGCGCGAAGTCGGACCGCGCATCCGCGGCATCGCCGCCGGCGGCAGCCATGCACGGATCGACGGCGCGTTCATGGACCGGTTTCCCAAGCTCGAGATCATCGCCAATTTCGGCGTGGGCTACGACAACATCGACGCGGCCGAGGCCGGACGGCGCAAGGTGATCGTGACCAACACGCCCGACGTGCTGACCGACGAGGTCGCCGACCTGGCCCTGGGGCTGCTGCTGTCCACCATCCGCCAGCTGCCGCAGGCCGAGCGCCATCTGCGCGCCGGCAAGTGGCTGGAAAAGAACTTCCCCCTCACCACCACGCTGCGCGGCCGCAAGGTCGGCATCCTGGGGCTGGGGCGGATCGGCAAGGCGGTGGCGCAGCGCGTGGCGGCCTTCGACGTGCCGGTGGCCTATCACGGCCGCAACAAGCAGGCCGACGTGCCCTATCGCTACTACGCGTCGCTGAACGAGATGGCCAAGGATGTCGACGTGCTGATCGTGGTGACGCCGGGCGGCGCCGGGACCAGGAACCTGGTGAACGCCGAGGTGCTGCGCAACCTTGGCCCCAACGGCATCCTGGTCAACGTGGCACGCGGAAGCGTGGTCGACGAGCCGGCCCTGATCCAGGCCCTGCGCGACAAGACCATCCTGTCCGCCGGGCTGGACGTGTTCGTCGACGAGCCGCGCGTGCCGGCCGAGCTGATCGCGATGGACCATGTCGTGCTGCTGCCGCATGTCGGCTCCGCCTCGGTCCATACCCGCAACGCCATGGGCCAGCTCGTGGTCGACAACCTGACCGCGTGGTTCGCCGGCAAGGGACCGAAGACCCCGGTCGCCGAAACCCCTTGGCAGCGGCGCTGACAGGCGGAGCTTCCCTTCGCATGATCACAAGTCATGCGAGCGGAGGAAATATGGTTTGCAGCCGGCCAGGCGTTTCGCTCTAATTTTACCCTAGGGCATAAGTAGATTCCGCAATAGAGCCCTGGGGAGCGAACGCCGCCATGATCGACCGGCGCCTTGCGGCGGATGGCGAGAAGTTGCGTCCGCGGCGATGACACGCGGCAGCACGCTGTTCGAAAAGATCTGGGACCCGCACGTCGTCAAGCGCTTCGACGGCGGCCGCGACCTGATCTTCGTCGACCGCCATATCCTGCAGGAAACCACCTGCGCCCCGGCCTTCGCGGGGCTCGCGCGCGCCGGCCGCCCCGTTGCGCATCCCGCGCTGACCCTGGCCACCCAGGACCACATCGTTTCCACCGAGCCGGACCGGACCGAGGCGAGCAATCCCGAAGGCGTGGAGCTGATGCGCCTGATGCGCGCCAACGCCGCGGCGCACGGCATCCGCCACTATGGCATCGAGGACGCGCGCCAGGGCATCGTGCACGTCATCGGCCCCGAGCTGGGCGCCGCCCTGCCGGGAACGGTGCTGGCCTGCGGCGACAGCCATACCTCGACCGTTGGCGGGCTGGGCGCGCTCGGCATCGGGGTGGGCACCAGCGAGGTCGAGCACGTGCTGGCCACGCAGACCCTGCTGCTGCAGCGTCCGCAGACGATGCGCATCCGGCTCGAGGGCCGCAAGGCGCCGGGCGTCAGCGCCAAGGATCTGATCCTGGCGGTGATCGGCCGCTTCGGCATCGCGGCGGGGCGCTCGCACGCGGTCGAATATGCCGGCCCGGTGATCCGCGCCCTCGGCCTCGAGGAGCGCCTGACGGTCTGCAACATGTCGATCGAGCTGGGCGCGCGGCTGGGCCTGATCGCGCCCGACGACACCACCTTCGCCTACCTGGCCGGCCGGCCCTTCGCGCCACGCGGCGCCGACTGGGACCTGGCGATGGCTGATTGGCGCGCGCTCGCCTCGGCGGAGGATGCCGTCTTCGAGCGCGACGTCGCGATCGACTGCGCGCCGATCGCGCCGCAGGTCACCTGGGGAACGACCCAGGAGGACGTGATCGGCATCGACCAGCGCATTCCCGACCCGGCGTTGCAGACGGATCCCGAGCGGCGGCGGCGCAGCGTCGCGGCGCTGGGCTACATGGGGCTTGCCCCGGGCGACGCCCTCGAAGGATTGAAGGTCGACGTGGTGTTCATCGGCTCGTGCACCAACGGGCGCCTGTCGGACCTGGAGGCCGCCGCCGCGATCGCCCGCGGCCGCAAGGTCAAGGCCGATCTGCGCGCCGTGGTCGTACCGGGATCGGCGTCGGTCAAGCGGGCCGCCGAGGCGAAGGGCCTGGACCGGGTGTTCCGCGAGGCCGGGTTCGAATGGCGCAGTCCCGGCTGCTCGATGTGCGTCAGCATCAACCAGGACGTGGTGCCGCCGGGCGCACGCTGCGTGGCGACCACCAACCGGAACTTCGAGGGCCGCCAGGGCCCCGGCAGCCGCACCCACCTCGCCAGCCCGGCGATGGCCGCCGCCGCCGCCGTCAGCGGCGCCATCGTCGACGTCCGGAGGCTGGCGTCATGAGAGTACCGCTCCGGCGCGTCGCCGGCGTTGCCGCACCCCTGCCGCTCGCCAACGTCAACACCGACGCGATCATCCCGTCGGTCTACCTGCGCTCGGAATCGAGCGACCTGGCGCGCGGCCTGTTCGCGCGCTGGCGGTTCGACGAGGCCGGCGCCGAGCGGCCCGACTTCGTGCTGAACCGCCCGGCGTTCCGCCGCGCCGCCATCCTGCTCGCCGGCGAGAATTTCGGCTGCGGCAGCTCGCGCGAGGCCGCGGTGTGGGCCCTGCAGCGCTTCGGCATCAAGTGCGTGATCGCGCCCAGCTTCGCCGACATCTTCTACGAGAATGCGTTCCGCAACGGCATGCTGGCCGCGATCGCCGACCCGGCGGAGCTTGCCGCGCTGGTCGCCGCGGTCGAGGCCGCGCCCGATGACGCGCAGGTCGACATCGACCTGGAGAAGGGCCTGATCGTGCGCGGCAACGCGGTGCGGATGGGCTTCAGCGTGCCGGCGTTCCGCCGCGATGCGCTGCTGCGCGGCGACGACGAGATCGCGTCGACCCTGCGCCATGCCGAGGACATCGCCGCCTATGCCGCCGCCGATCGCGCGCGGCGCGGCTGGCTCTACCGCGCCATTGCCCCGGAAGGAAAGTCCGAATGAGACGGCCCCCGCTCAGCGCCGCGCTCGCCGCCGAGCGACCCCTGGTCACGCCCCTGGCGCATGATGCGCTGTCCGCCCGCCTGATCGCGCGCGCCGGATTCCGCGCCTTCACGGTCGGCGGCTCGGCCTTGCTGGCGGCGCGGCACGGCTTCCCCGATATCGGGCTGATCGGCGTCAAGGACATGGCCGACGGGCTGCGCGACATCGCGGCGGCCTCGGACCTGCCGTTCTTCGCCGATGCCGACGACGGCTACGGCGACGTGAAGTCTACCGCGCGCACGGTGGCCGACTACGAGGCGATCGGCGTGGGCGGATTGCTGATCGAGGACCAGCACCGCGACCGCAAGCAGCAGCGCGCCGACAAGGCGGCCGCCGTGGTGGACGAAGCGGTGATCCAGCAGAAGCTGCGCACGGCGCTCGCGGTGCGCTCCGGACCCGAGACGCTGATCATCGGGCGCACCGACGCCTATGGCGCGCTCGGCCTCGACGCCGCGCTGCGGCGCGCCGAGCGGTTCCTGAAGCTGGGCGTCGACGGCGTCTTCATCGCCGGGCTGCGAACGCCCGAGGACTACACGCGCGTCGGCAAGACGCTCAACGGCGCCATCCTGCTGGCCGCCATGTTCGAAGGCTCCGGCACGCCGTGGATCGCGCCCGCCGACCTGGGCGCGATGGGATTCCGCCAGGTTTCCTATCCGGTCACGCTGATGTTGCGGGTCGTGGGCGCCTTGCAGGGCGCGCTGGCCGAATTGCGCGCCCATGCGCTGGGCACGCGCGCGATGACGCCCCTGGCCGATGGCGCGGCGATCCGCGCCGCGCTGGACGACGCGGTCGAACTGAAGCGCTGGCGCGAGATCGAGACACGCTTCGGCGACGCTGCCGGAAAGGGTTCCTGACCATGGCCGCGGACAACGCCCCCACCCAAAGCAATGCGCGCCTGTTCGGCAGCGACCCGATGGCGGGAATGCTGCGCGCGCTGGGCATGGAGTATATCGCGCTGACCCCCGGCGCCAGCTTCCGCGGCCTGCATGACAGCCTGGTCAACTACCTGGGCAACACCAAGCCCGAGCTGCTGCTGTGCATCCACGAGGAGCACGCCGTGTCGCTGGCCCATGGCTGGACGCGCGTGACCGGCAAGGCGATGGCGGTGGCGCTGCACAGCAATGTCGGGCTGATGCACGCGACCATGGCGATCTTCAACGCCTGGTGCGACCGCGTGCCGATCCTGATGCTGGGCGCGGTGGGGCCGATGGACGCCGTGCACCGCCGACCC
>JADZDN010000233.1 GCA_020851015.1 Alphaproteobacteria bacterium
CGACCGCCGCGTGCAGAACATCTTTCTGAGCCAGCGCGCCCGCAGTCTGCAGGCCCCGGCGATTGAAGCCGCAAGCGGCGTGAATGCCGCGCTGCTGGCCTGCCTCAGCAAGGACGAGCGCCGCCAGTTCCTCGCCCTGATGCAGAAGATCATCGCGGCACAATCACGCGAGGCGGACGGCTGACCCGGCCACTTCCGGCGCAGCGCCGGTATTTGGAGGAGGCTGCGCGATGGACAGGGCAAGCCGTTTTCGGTCCGATACTTCGTGAAGACGGAATTGCGTCGCGACATGGCCAGTGGATGCACTGAACCGGTGCACATCTCCCGACCCGGACATTGACCCGGCTGATATGGAGCGTCGTCAAGGTGCTGCAGGCCATCGACGACGCGCACGTGGTGATGGGCGTGCTGGACGCACGCACGACATTCGCGGAGCAGGACGCGACACCATTCTGGCTCGTCGCTGAGCGCGGGCGCGCGTGCCGCGCATTTCTCCTCGGCTTCGAACACGCTGTCGCGGCTGCCCTCGCGCTTCTGGAAGGACTGGGCGCTGCGCAGACCGCCGAGGATGGCGCGCTCGGCCGGCCATACCGCGTTCTCGACGGCGGCTTTGTCACACGGTTTTCGCACGCGCGCCGGCAGGACCGCGGGGGCACAATGTTCGGCGAGTTCCGCATAGCTGCGGTTGAACTGGGGGTCGTAGCGCAGGGCTTTCTTCACCGCGGTCGAGCAGTTATCCGGCACCAGGGCCCTTGGGGCGCAGCCGAAGGCCTACAGCGCCCGTACATGGGCGCCGAGCCAGTCAGCCGAACTCTGCGCCCGCGTCGCTTCCGCGTACAGCTTCGCGCTGTAGGGCCAGACCGCCACGAACAACCACGCCCGCTGTTCAGTGCCGGTGGTGCGGTCGGTGAAGTGCAGCGCATCGCCGGCGTAGTCGCCGAACAGCTGATCCCCAGGGGTGTGCGTGAGCGCCATCGTCACGGCACGACTGCGCCACCAGGTCTGGAACTTCACGCAGAACGCCGTGTATTTCAGCCCGTCCGGATACCGGGCCAGGTACTCAGCCACAACTGCCGGCGATCTCCCGTTCGCTGAACCCCTCGGCTCGTAACCGCAACACCTTGCGGATCTTCCGCATGGACAACCTCGCTTGCGCCACTCTCGATCCCCTCTGCAAACACAAAAAAGATCCAGCGTAGCTGGTGGTTGTCCTACCTCATGCACCGGACCGACACGCCGTGAAATCGTGGACCGCCATCGCGTGAATTACGCGCTCCAAAAAACCTGTCAAGCCCCAAGTACCCATTTTTCGCGCTTGAGGATCGTGACAGAAAATTGTACGATTCCCGTACAGTCCAGGACGTTCCCAGCCGCCGGACAAGGCCCGTGTACAAGAACCGGATATATATTCCCCAACCGACACCCGTCACGATTCGACCCATGACCAAGTACATCGCACCCGAGGGGGAAGGATTCGGCGAGCGCCTGGCGCAACTGCGCAAGGCCGCCGGCTATACCCAAGAACAGCTCGCCGCAGAACTAGGCATCTCCCGCCGCCGCATTGCCTACTACGAGGCCGAGAGCGATCACCCGCCGGCCAACCTCCTGGCCGACCTCGCGCGCGTCCTGAACGTCCCCGTGGAAGCTCTGCTGAGCGATGGCGCCGTAAGCCGCAAGGGCAAGCTCTCCTTGAGTCCGCGCCTGGAGCGCCGCCTGAAGCAGATCGAGCGCCTGAGCCCCAGGCCCAAGCAGCAGCTGCTCTCGATCATCGACTCGTTTATCGCCGCCGAGCAGCTGCGCGGCAACGGACGCTCGCCATGACCAACGTCACCGTCTCCCTGCCTGACAACCTCGCTCAAGAGGCCCACGCCGCAGGACTCCTGACCCCCGAGGCCCTGGAGCGTCTGCTGCGTGCCGCCATAAAGCAGCGCCAGGTCGATCGGCTGTTCGCCACAATGGACAAGCTCGCTGCCCTGGAGCCCAAGTTCACGGAGGAAGAGATCGACGCCGAGATCGACGCCGCACGGGCCGAGCGTGCGCGTCGTCGCTGACACCAACACCGTCGTCTCGGCCTTCCTCTGGGGTGGGCCGCCCAAGGCGGTCCTCGATGCTGCCCGCGAGGGGCGCATCAGCCTGCACACCAGCCCCGCACTGCTGGCCGAGCTGGAGGATGTGCTGGGCCGCGACAAGTTCGCCGCGCGTATCCGTCAGGTCGGCAGCACCGTCGCCGACATGCTCGCCCAGTACCGCGTATTGGTCACCGTCGAGTTGCCGGCCTCGATCCCGCCCACCGTGCGCGATCCGGACGACGATCAGGTGCTCGCCTGTGCGCTCAGCGCCCACGCTCAGCTCATCGTCACCCGCGACCGCGATCTGCTCGATCTCAAGGCGTTCCGCGACATCCCCATCCTGGCCGCCCGCGACGCGCTCGCCGCCCTCCCTCACACGGCAGTCTGATCACCGGGTGCCGATTTGCGCGCGAGGCTGTACCCGACAAGGAAGTTCGGCGTCGACCGCACCAGGCGCAAGCACGGGCGCCCCATCGAAAGCGCAATATCAATGCATCAACAACAAAATACACGCCGGTCGCCAAGAGCAAGACCATCCCGAAGCCAACTCCGACAATCGCCAGACTCATCGCGACTCCACACATCGCGAGCACGGCGGCAGTTTTCTCGACGCTGACACCTCGTGCCAAGGAAATCACCGATCGGACAATGTAGAACTCATTCAAGTATCCCGCTACAAAGCTCACGACAACGGCAGCGGCGATACGGGCATTCGCCATCCACGTCGCCGCGGCGAAGAGGCACACAAGCCCGAGAACATTGCGCGCAATGATCGGCAACTTTTCTCGGGGCACTAACATTCAGTCTTCCCCGCTACCGTGCATCCGATCTTTACTGCGGAGGAGCCCACATTTGCCGCGTTCGAACCCGCAACCGCGGCCGCCTTGGCTACTTGATCCTGTTGCGCGGCTCGCGCGGCGGTGGCCGCATCTTGCCTCGCCTCTCTTGTCGAATTGGCTGCAATTCGTTCCGCTCGATCGGCTTGTCGTTCCAAGACACGTCCTTCGGCGGACCTGGCGGCGGCCGCGGCCGCGCGATCCCCCACCGGACCACCGACCAAGACTCCGGCAGCAACGTCCGTGGCAACGGCAGCGAGTGATACGTCTCCATTCTGCGCAGCCTGGGAACCCGCACTGACGGCTGCATCTGCTACGCGATTCGCAATCGCCCTGCCGAGGTTACCGATACTGCTAGCACGGCTGATCAATCGTGCAGCACCGACGCCCGTCGCACCAGCGACCGCGGCAACTCCAATATCCTTAAGGCTGTAGTCCGCGCGAACTCCGGTGCCGACCTCAACGGCCTGAATCAACAACTCCAAGCCGCCGCCGACTAAAGCTCCGATGCACGATGGACAGTTTCCACTCGGATCGCTCCTGTTGAGCGGATCATTGCCGACATAGGCATAGAGGTTGAAGTCATCTTCATACCCGATCGGATCGGTCTGCAGGAACCGCCCGAGCCGCGGGTGATAGAAGCGCGCCTTGTAGTAGTAGAGCCCGAGCTCGGGGATCGCCGCCTGGCCGGTGTACTGAAAGCGCCCGCTGTTGGCGGCGCTGGGCACCCCATAGGCGTCGTAGGTGTTCTGCTGCAGCGTGGCGCCCGCGGCCGTGGAGGCCGCCACGATCGAGCCCTGGTGATCGGCGTGCAGGTAGCGGCGGGTGGTGGGCGAAACAGTGGATCCTTCGTACCACACCAGCGGCTCATCGACGCCGGCGCCATGCACGTAGCGGCGCAGCAGCGTGCCGGAGCTCCCGTACTCGCCGATCAGCCGATCCCCGTCGTAGAGAAAGCGGGTGACCCCGGAGGACGTGGCCGTCTCCCACAGCCGCCCGAGCGGGTCGTAGGCGTACGCCGAGACCGCGCCGGCCGCATCGCGATCGAGTTCGTCGCGCCGGCCCTCCCCGTCGTAGAAGATCGAGGCGAGCGTTGTCGAGGGGCCGTTCTCGGAGAGGTGGAAGAGCCGATCGGCGGCGTCGTACTCGTACAGGAAGTAGGCGCCGTCCGGATGGGTGACCCAGCGCCGGTTGCTGCCCGCCTCGTAGTCCCAGGCGACCTCCCGCGTGACGCACGCCCAGCGTGCTGCTCGACACTCTCAGGCGAGCGAAGCCATCGTAGGTCTGGGTGACGCCCGGGCCGCTGTCGGAACCGAAGCGCGCGTAGGTCACGAGGCCCCGCACGTCGTAGCCGCGGTACACGCTGTAACCCGGCGCGCCGCTCACCGAGGCCGGCACGGTCTTCACGCGCTCGCGGTTCAGGGCATCGAAGGCATACGTGAGGACGCGCCCATCGCGCTTCCGGAGCGAGATGCGGTTGCCGGCGGCGTCGTAGCCGTACAGCTCGTAATCGCTCGTGCTCGAGAGGCCCGCACCCTTCGTCGCGACCGGAAAGCGCAGTTTGGCCAGGCGATCCAGCCTTCAACGGGCGGTCAGGCCCCGCGCACCGGATGCGCCGTCCCCCGTTGATTCGACGCCATGGCCTGAACGGCATGCGACCCCTTCGCTCCTGCGCGTTGTCACTTTTAAAATCGCGACTTTGCGCTTCTACTGTGGCTGGGGGGGGGGTGTCAAGGCGAAGATCGACGTTCTTGCCTTTGGGTGCGGGCAGATCACGGCAGGGCGCCGCCCTTGCGAGCCCCAAATCATCTTCAGCGGCGAAGTTCTTCTTCGAGCTGCGGGTAAGCAAAAAGCCGGTGCGGCTCACGCCCACCGGCCCCTTCTCTTGCTCGGCGCCCGTGGCCCATCGCCCCGAGCCCGTCGTGCGGCAGCGCCCTCAGTTCAGCTTGATCTGCACATCGAC
>JADZDN010000234.1 GCA_020851015.1 Alphaproteobacteria bacterium
GCCGGTCGTGACCAGCTTCGTCTTCCGCGTGCGCAACGTGCCGGCCGCGCTCTACAAGGCGATGGGCGGCTTCGCCACCAACGGCGTCAACATGACCAAGCTCGAGAGCTACATGCTGGGTGGCAATTTCTTCGCCACCCAGTTCTACGCCGACATCGAAGGCCATCCCGAGCACACGCCGGTCCGCCTGGCCATGGAGGAGCTCAGCTTCTTCTCGCGCGAGGTGCGCATCCTCGGCGTCTATCCGCAGCACCCGATGCGGCAAAGGAAGGGCGCGGGGGATTGATCTTGACCCTCGCCCCTCATCCTTCGAGACGCTCGCTGCGCTCGCTCCTCAGGATGACGTGGTATTTTCGAGTCGGAAGAAAGTTCGCGTCATCCTGAGGAGGGGCAAAGCCCCGTCTCGAAGAATGAGGGACGCAGCTACTCCCCCTTCGCCCAGTCCTCGATCAGGCGGCGCGAGACCGACACGCGGCGCGGCAGGCGGAACGTGTCGTTCTCCGGGCAGGCGCGGATTTCCGCGCGGGTGAACCAGCGCGCGGTCTCCAGCTCGTCGGTGTTGACCTTGGGCTCGACCGGGTCGGCCATCGCCGTGAAGCCCAGCATGATCGAGGCCGGAAAGGGCCAGGGCTGCGAGGAGTGGTAGCGGATGTCGCGCACCTTGAGGCCGACCTCCTCCTCGACCTCGCGCGCCACCGCGTCCTCCAGGCTCTCGCCCGGCTCGACGAAACCCGCCAGCACCGAATGCTGGCCCGGCGGCCAGATCTTCTGCCGGCCCAGCAGCACGCGCTCGCCGTCCGTGACCAGCATGATGACGGCCGGATCGGTGCGGGGAAAATGCTGCGCCTTGCAGGCCGCGTTGGTGCAGCGGCGGACATGCCCGGCCTCGGCCGCCACGGTCGGCGATCCGCACACCCCGCAGAACCTGTGGCGCTCGTGCCAGAAGGTGAGCCCCCGCGCATAGGCCATGACGGCGCCGGGCTGGTGCCCGATCAGCGGTCCGACGTCGCGCAAATCGGCGAAGCGCGGCGCGCCGCCCATGTTCAGGCCCTGGATGCGCGCCTGGATCTCCGGCTCGGCCAAGAGCGACAGGTCGATCGCGAAATGCGGCGCGTCGTCGACGAATCCCAGCAGCACGGCGCTGCCTTCGGGATCGAGCTTGATGTCGGCGAACAGCGCCTGGAATTCCGGCACCGACAGGAAGGCGGGGCCGGGCGGCGCGGCTTTCTCGGCCGTACCGTCGAGCACCAGGTTGCGCTGGCGCCAGACCGGCACCACCCGCGCGTCGGCGCGCGCCAGCAGCTTGCGCAGCGCGTCCGCGTCCGAGCGCAAGAGGTGCGCGCGCTCGATCCCGCCCGAGGCGTAGAAGTTCGCGGGGTGCCGATGGTGATAGACGATCATGAGGCCGGGAACTTCGCACGCCCCGGGGGCAAAGCGCAACGTCAGGACGCCGGCGGATTGACCGGCAGCTTCTTCTGCATGAACACGCTGAGCGGGTCGGGCCGGTAGTCGCCGAAGGGACCGCGCTCGCGGTAGCCGAAGCGGCGGTAGAGGGCGAGCGCCGCATGGCTGTCGATGCCGGTTTCCAGCCGGATTTTTCCGACCCGCGCGCGCCCGGCCGCCGCCTCGATCGCGGCCAGGATCGCCCGCGCCACGCCCTTGCCGCGCGCGGCCTCGCTGACGAACATGCGCTTGATCTCGGCCTTGCCCGGGCGGCCCAGCACCAGCGCGCCGCAGCCCACCGCCCGCCCGTCGAGCCGCGCGACGAAGAACCGGACGTTCGGCTGCGCCAGCGTGTCGACATCCACCAGGTGGTTGCTCTCCGGCGGGTAGAGCGCCTGGGCATGCGCGTCCGACTGCCGCAGCAATTCGGCCACCGCGGCTTGATGCGGGGATTCCTCCGCGACCCGGACCACTTTGCATCTCTCCGGCTCGACCGGAATGGAGACGAACCTGCCATGCCGGGATCAGCTTGAATGCTATACCTTGCCGATCCCGTGGCCGGGTGTCCACAAGCAAGCACCAGGCTGCTTTCGCAGGAGCCAGATGCGCGATCGCAACCCTTTGCCGGCTGTGCCCTTCGCCGAGGCGTTCCGCGTCTGGCTGAAGATCGGATTGCTCAGCTTCGGCGGGCCGGCCGGGCAGATCGCGACCATGCACCGCATCCTGGTGGACGAGAAACGCTGGATCGGCGAGGCGCGGTTCCTGCACGCCCTCAACTACTGCATGCTGCTGCCCGGACCCGAGGCGACGCAGCTCGCCACCTATGTCGGCTGGCTGCTGCATCGCACCCCGGGCGGGCTGGTCGCGGGCATCCTGTTCGTGCTGCCGGGCTTCGCGGTGATGCTGGGCTTGAGCGCGCTCTATGCCGGCTATCGCCATCTGCCGCTCGTGGAGGCGGCGTTCTTCGGCATCAAGGCGGCCGTGCTGGCGGTGGTGGTCGAGGCCGTGCTGCGCATCGGCCGGCGCGCGCTGAAGAACGCGGCCCAGACGACCCTGGCGGGCCTGGCCTTCGTCGCGATCTTCCTGTTCGCCGTGCCGTTCCCGCTGATCGTCCTGGCGGCCGGGGTGGTTGGCTTGGCCGGCGCGCGGTGGCGGCCGGACCTGTTCGCCGCCGCCGGCGGTCACGGGCCGGCCAAGGACAAGCCGGTGATCGACGCGCTGATCGACGAGAACCTCTTGACCCATGTCGATCCCACGCCGCGCCGGGCGGGGCGGATGCTCGCGATCTGGGGCCTGCTGTGGTTCGCGCCGGTGCTGCTGGCCGCCATGATGCTCGGCCCGTCGCACGTGCTGGTGGCCGAAGGGCTGTTCTTCTCCAAGACCGCCGTCGTCACCTTCGGCGGCGCCTATGCGGTGCTGGCCTATGTGGCGCAGCAGGCGGTCGAGCACTACGGCTGGCTCAACCCGGGCGAGATGCTGGACGGGCTCGGCCTGGCCGAAACCACGCCCGGCCCGCTGATCCTGGTGCTGACCTTCGTCGGCTACCTCGCGGCGCTGCGCCACGCCGCGCCGTTCGACCCGTTCCTGGCCGGCGTGCTGGGCGCCGTCATGACCACCTGGGTCACTTTCGTGCCGTGTTTCCTGTGGATATTTCTGGGCGCGCCCTATGTCGAGCGGTTGCGCGGCAACAAGCTGGCCGCGGGCGCGCTGTCGGCGATCACCGCGGCGGTGGTGGGGGTGGTGCTGGACCTGGCGGTCTGGTTCGCGCTCAAGGTCATCTTCCGCGCGCATGTCGACTGGGAATTTGCCGGCATGCGGCTCGACCTGCCGGTGCTGAATTCGGTGGACTGGGTGGCGCTGATGCTCGCCGCGGCATCGATGCTGGCGATGCTGCGGTTCAAGGTTGGAATGGTGACGACCCTGGCCGGCGCGGCACTGGCGGGGATCGCGTGGCGCGCGCTCGCCTAGCCGTCAGCCGCCGTAAAGGAAGTTCGGCAGCCACAGCGTCATGCCGGGCCAGAGATACATGATCACCATGCACAGGATCACGATCAGCATATAGGGCATCATGCCGGCGAAGATCTGGTTCAAGGTTACGTGCTTTGGCGCCACGCCCTTCAAGTAGAAGGCCGACATCGCCACCGGCGGCGACAGGAAGGCTGCCTGCAGGTTGACCGCCACCATGGTGCCGAACAGCACCGGGTCGACGTTGAAATGCGACAGCAGCGGAATGAAGATCGGGATGAAGATGACGATGATCTCGGTCCATTCCAGCGGCCAGCCGAGCAGGAAGATGATCGCCTGCGCCACGATCATGAACATCGTGGGCGACAGGTCGAGGCCGAGCACCCACTTCTCGATCACCTGCTGGCCGCCGTGCAGCGCGAATACCGCCGAGAAGAGCGCCGAGCCTACGAACAGCCAGCACACCATCGCGGTCGTCTTGGCGGTGAGGAACGTCGATTCTTTCAGCGTCTGCAGCAGGTGCCGGGCGGAGGCGAGGTCCCACAGCCACGGCACGGCCGTGCCGAGGAAGAGCGCGCCCAGGGTGCCGGAAACGATCAAGGTGACGGTGTCGCCGCGCAGCGAGCCAAGCGCGCAGCCGATGAGAAGGCCGACGAGGCTCGCCCACAGCGTCGCGCGGCGGTACTTCTCGAAGGTCGCGAGGTACAGCGCGCCCAGCGCGCCGACGCCGGCCGATTCCGTCGCCGTCGTGATGCCGAACAGGATCACCGCCAGGACGACGAAGGTCAGCACGCCGAGCGGCACGACCGAGGCCGAGAGCATCTTCAGGATCTCGAGCTGCTCGCCGTCCATGCGGTAGTAGTAGACGGCCAAGATCAGCGTCGTGACGATCGTGAAGCCCCAGAACCACGCGTAGAAGCCCTCCGGCACCTTGCCCAGCTCGGAATCGCTCGGTGGCCCGGGAAGCCCGGTGTTCAGCGCCTCGGGCTTGTCCGAGGAAGCGGTCGTGCCCTCGGAGACTTCCTTCTCCTCCGCGCCCAACTCCTTCGCGCCCTCCGCCGTGTCGGCGGACGGCGGTTCGGCCAGGCCGGAGGCGGCGGGCTGCGAAATCGTCTGCGCCGGCTCGGACGCCGCCTCGGGCGCATTGTGGATGACGACGTACCACCACGCCGCGGCCAAGGTGGCCCCGGCCAGCGCCAGCGGAATCATCGCCGCCAGCAGATTTTTCACCACCAGCCCATAGGGCGCCATTCCCGGGCGGAACAGCGCGCCGACCAGCCCGCCGATCACCCGCCGCGACGGTCCGCGCTGCAGCTTGGCGAGCCAATCCGGAATGGCGATGCGGTACTGGTCCGGCGGCAGTTTCGGCGCCACCGCGGGATTGATCAGCGCCCAGCCCAGGATGTAGACGAGATAAAGGAAGGTCAGGAAGAAGCCGGGCAGCATCGCCGCCGCGTAGAGTTTGACGATCGACTGGCCGGCCACGGCGGCGTAGACGATCAGCATCACCGAGGGCGGGATCAGGATGCCCAGCGTGCCGCCGGCGGTGATCACGCCCGAGGCCAGCTTGATGTCGTAGCCCGCGTTCAGCATCGGGCGGAGCGCGATGACGCCCATCAGCACCACGACGGCGCCGACGATGCCCGACGCGATGCCCCAGAAGGCGCAGACCAGAAGCGTGGTGATCGCCAGCGAGGCCGGCAGGCGCCGGAAGGCGAGCTGCACGCTGTAGAACATCTTGTCGACCAGCGCCGCCCGCTCGATCACGTAGCCCATAAACACGAAAAGCGGGATCGACAGCAGCGTGTCGTTGTTCATCGCGCCATAGGTGCGCTGGACCATCAGGTCGAACACGCGGTTCTGCCACCAGTGCTCGTGCGGGTCCCAGAACGCCAGCGCCCCGAAGAACATGCCCAGGCCCATCATCGTGAAGGCCGTGGGGAAGCCCATCATGATCGCGGCCACGATCAGCCCCAGCATCGACAGGCCGAGAAGCGGGTCGCTCATGACTTGTCGCCGCGCCTGGCCGCATCCTCGTGGGCGTGCGTCTCGCCCATGCCGCGCTGCACGGCCGCCTCGTGGATCTCGTGCGCCTTCTCGATCGCCACCCGGCGCGATTCCTCGTCGACGA
This sequence comes from Alphaproteobacteria bacterium, assembly GCA_020851015.1. The sequence continues at coordinate 5,540 of JADZDN010000234.1, forward strand.
ACTCGCTGTGCGCCAGCTGCTCTTCGACGATGTCGATTTCCTCGACGTCCTTCAGCCGCTCGGGCCATTCGCCGGTCTTCAGGCACACGATGCAGCGCACGATCTCGGCCGCGCCCTGGATCATCAGCAGCGTGCCGGCGATGGGGATGATCGCCTTGAACTGGTAGACCGGCGGCCCGTTGGCGGTGACGTTGGAATGCTCGTCGATGCGCCAGGACAGCGCCGCGAAGTCGGCGCCGGCGTACATCAGCGCCAGGATGCCGGGAATGAAGAAAAGGATGTAGAGCGCCAGATCGAAGGTCGCCTGGGTGCGCGGACGCATCGAGCTGTAGAGGAAATCGCCGCGCACGTGGCCGTCCTGGGACAGGGTATAGGCCCCGCACATCATGAACAGCGTGCCGTAGATCATGCTGTCCAGGTCGAAGATCCAGGCGGTGGGCGCGTTCAGGATATAGCGCTTGAATACCTCGACGCAGACCACCAGCGTCAGGACGACGATCAGCCAGGAACTAACCTTGCCGGTCCAATCGCTCAAACGGTCGATGCCGGTGAGGAAGGATCTAACGCTCATCGATGCCGGATCGAAAAGGTGACATCTTCAGAAAACGGAAAGCGGGGCGCCGCGTCGTGCGGAAACGGCGCCCCGCATCGGGTCCGATCAGGTCTTCTTCGGCGCCGCCTTGCCGAAGTAGTGGTTGTAGGCCATCTCGCGGCGGACGTTGTTGTCGAGGTCCCACTTCACCACGCGTTCGGCGAACTTCTTCTGCGACGCCTCGATCTCCTTGAACAACGCGTTGCCGGCACCCTTCTTGGCCGCCGCGTCGTCATAGGCCGTGAGCTGGGTGCGCAGCACCGAGTCGGGCGTCTTGTAGAACTTGACCTTGTCCTTGGTCTGGAGCTCCACGTAGTCCTTGGAATAGCGGTCGATCGCCTTCCAGTACAGGTCCTGCGAGGCCGCCTCGACGCCGTTCTCGATGATTGCCTTCATCTTCGCCGGCAGCGCGTCGAACTTGGTCTTGTTGAACATGATCTCGAACTGCTCGGCATTCTGGTGGTAGCTCTGCAACATGCAGACCTTGGACACGTCCGGGAAGCCCAGCACGCGGTCCGAGGTCATGTTGTTGAACTCGGCCGCGTCGAGCAGGCCGCGGTCCATCGCCGGCACGATCTCGCCGCCGGGCAGCGCGTTCACCGCGGCGCCGAGTCCCGTGAACACGTCGATCGACAGACCCACCGTGCGGTACTTCAGGCCCTTGAAGTCCTCGGTCTTGGTGACCGGCTTCTTGAACCAGCCCAGCGGCTGCGTGAACATCGGGCCATAGGGGAACGACACGACGTTGGCGTCGATCGACGCATAGAGCTTCGCCAGCAGTTCCTTGCCGCCGCCGTATTTGTGCCAGGCCATGAGCTGCTGCGCGTCCATGCCGAAGGCCGGGCCCGAGCCCCACAGCGCCAGCGCGTTCTGCTTGCCATAGTGATAGACCAGCACGCCGTGGCCGCCGTCGAGCGTGCCCTTGGACACCGCGTCGAGCAGGCCGAAGGCGGGAACGACCGCGCCCGCCGGCAGCACTTCGATCTTCAGATCGCCGCCGGTCATGTCGTTGATCTTCTTCGCGAAGTCGCCGGCGTATTCGTGGAAGATGTCCTTCGACGGCCAGGTGCTCTGCCAGCGCATGCTGATCGGGCCGCTCTGCGCGTTCGAGACGCTGGGCATGGACAGCGCGGCCGCGCCCGTCGCCGCCGCGGCGGCGCCGCGCAGGAACTTGCGGCGCGTTGTGCTCTTGCCGCCGGGTTTTTGGGTCGTCTTGGATGTCGTCATTCGTTTCCTCCTCCAGTGAGCTTGTTGCTCGCGCTTCAGCGCATTGGACACCGGTTGATGGGGTCTTAATTCCGGTGGCATTCTTTATTTCAGCATGACACAGTTTACCGTTGCTTGGTAAGCGGGAATTTGTGTTCCCGGTTCTCAGCCTAGCTTGACCGGTCATGTCCCCAGCGTTCGGCCTTTCGCTTGCCCGGGCCGCCGTCCAAATCCGGCGGGGCGACCTGGATTCCACCAGCCTGGTCCGGGCCTGCCTCGACCGTATCCGCGATGCCGACGGGCCGATCCGGGCCTGGGCCTTTCTCGACCCCCGGCTTGCGCTGGACCAGGCGCGGGCGGCGGACCAGGCGCTCCGCGAGGGGCGCTCCCCGGGCCCGCTGCACGGCGTGCCGGTCGCGGTGAAGGACGTGTTCGACACGGCCGGGATGCCGACCGAGTTCGGCTCGCCGATCCATGCCGGACGCCGGCCGGGGGTGGACGCGGCAGCCGTGGCGCGGTTGCGCGCGGCCGGCGCGGTCATCCTCGGCAAGACCGTCACCACCGAGTTCGCCTATTGCGGCTCGCCTTCGTCCGCACCCCGGCCTGGGACCTGGCCGAGCCGGCGACGCGCGCGGCTTTCGAGGCGCTGGCGGCGCGGCTGGGCGCCACGCCGGTCGATCTGCCCCCGGCCTTCGATGCGGCGATCGAGCTGCAGCGCATCGTCATGGATGTCGAGATGGCGCGGAACCTGCGGCGCGAATTCGACGAGGCGCGCGACCGGCTCAGCGAGCGGCTGCGCGTCCTGATCGAGCGGGGGCGCGCCACGCCCGAAGCCGAATATCGCCGCGCGACCGACGGCATCGCGGCGCTGAACCGCGCGATCCAGCCGGTCTTCGCCGGCCATGACGCGATCCTGACGCCGGCGACGCCGGGCGAGGCGCCGCTCGGGCTCGATGGCACCGGCAACCCGGTCTTCTGCACGATCTGGACCTATCTCGGCACGCCGGCGATCACGCTGCCGCTGCTGAAGGGCCCGGCCGGCATGCCGCTGGGCGTGCAGCTTGTCGCGGCGCGCGGCGCGGACCGGGCGCTGCTCAGCGCCGCGCGCTGGCTGGAGCAATCGGGCTCGTAGGGATCCCTCAGCGCGCGGCGGGCCGTTCGCGGGCGATGTCGCGCGACAGCAGCGCGGCGGCGCAGCCGATCGCCACGATGACGGGCACGACCGAAAGCGCGAGGTGGTAGGCATGGGCGTCATAAACCCGCGCGCCGTCGACCATCCGCCCGCCCCATTGCAGGTCGAGCAGGATGCCGATCAGCGGCTGGAACAAGGCCCCGCTGCCCACGACGAAGGTGTTGACGAAGCCCAGCACCGTGCTGCTGACCCGCGACGGATTGGATTCGCGCGCCAGCGCCACGCCCACCACCATCGGCGACGCGGCGAAGCCCTGCAGCATCATCAACGCGCCCAGCAGGAGCGGCGAGTGCGCGACCAGCGGCACCGCCAGCAGGGCCAGCGTGGCGATCGCCGCGCCCAACACCATGGGCGTCCGCCGCTTGCCCAGCCGGTCGGACACGGTGCCCAACAGCGGCGCGCCGATGCCCCACCCGATGAACAGCAGCGACACCAGGCTCGCGGCCTCGGCGCGGCTCATGCCCTGGGTCTGGGTCAAATACGGCACGCCCCACAGCCCGCCGAAGCTGACGACCGGGGCCACCATCGCCATGCCGAAGATGGAGCTGAGCCAGGTCTGGCGGTTGGCCACGACGACGCGCAGGCCGGACAGGATGCTGCCATGCCCGTGGGACGGCATCGGGCGGTCGCGCGCCACCAGCCACAGCGCCAGCGCCAGCGTGCAACCCGCGGCCCCCAGCGTCAGCAAGGCGCCGCGCCAGCCATAGGCGCCGACCAGCAGCCCGACCGGCGCTTGGCCGAACACGGCGCCGGCCATGCCGAAGGCCTGCGTGCCGCCGCCCAGCGCGGCGAAGCGCTGCGGCGGAAACCAGTGCACCGCCACCGTCAGCGCGCCCACCCAGCTGAACGCCGCCCCGGCGCCGACCAGCAGCCGCCCGCCATAGGCGCCGAGCACGGAATCGCTGAGCGCGAAGACCAGGCTGCCGATCCCCGCCAGCGCCGCGCCGCCGGTCATCAGCCGGCGCGGCCCCAGCCGGTCGAGCATCAGCCCGATCGGGATCTGCAGCGCCGCGTAGGCATAGAAATAGGCCGCCGACAGATTTCCCAGGATGGCCGCGCCGACCGCGAAATCGCGCATCAGCTCCTCGACCATCACTGACGGCGCCACGCGCTGCGCGAACGCGTAGAAGAAGAACAGCGACGCCAGCAGCCACGCCGCCCAGGCGCGTCCGCCGCCGCCCCGCGCGATCGCCTCGGCCGATGCGCTCGCGCTCAAGATCCCGTCCGCGTCATCGCACGTCCCGCTGCAGGGCATCCAGCGCCGCGGCCAGCTTCGCCGGATCGGTCACCGGCTCCGAGCAGAAGCGCCGCGTGCAGGCGAACGCCGCCGGCTCGGGATAGTCGGGATAGTCCACGTCGTGGTTGGGCAGCTTGCCCTCGGTCTTGTCCCACCATTCCGCCCGCTTGTACTGGGTGGGATAGTTGAGCGCCGCGCGGAACAGCGCGCCCGAGCGCTGGTCGCGCCGCGGGCCGACCACGGTCACGTGCACCGGCTCCTGCGTCATCTCCATCTCGGCCAGCAGCACGTCGGGCAGGAAGTCGTAGGCGTCCTGGATCGGCGGCGACGCCAGGTAGCCCATGCCGGCCTCGGCCAGCGTGCGGTACTTGGCCTCGCCGGTGTGGAAGTGCAGCAGGTTGAACATGCGCACGGCCGCGACGTTGTCGTCCTTCTGCTTGACCGGCGGCGGGAACTTCGACGCGATCGGGCTGGTCGAGGCCAGGAACCCGCCGGTGCGCGCATCGACGAAATTGAGCGCGATGAACTCGCCCGCCGCCTGCGCCTGGGCCAGCCAGCGCCGGTCCGAGGTCGAGCGGTAGAGCTCGATCAGCGCCTGCGCCATGTAGAGGCTGTCGGCCAGGAAAGGCCCGTTGGAATCGGCCGCGGCATGGCGGAAGCCGCCGCCGGGGATGCCGCGCGCGCGCACGGCCCATTGCGCCGCCCGCAGCGCCAGGCCGCGCGCCTCGGCCACGCCGGTGGCGTCGTAGTAGGCGAGCAGGCCCGAGATCGCCTGGCCGGTCTCGCGCGCGTAGAGCGTCTTGTCGACGCCCGGCTCGCCCTTCTCCATGCCCATGCTGGTGTAGAACCCGCCCTCGGGCGAGGCGAGCTTCTCCTTCAAGAAGCCGTAGATGCGGTCGGCGGCTTGGCGATGCTCGGGATCGCGCCACAGCACGAAGGCGGTGCTGAACGCGGTCAGCGCGGCCTCCTGCGCGAACATCGGGAATTCGCGCGAGGGCTCGGACCAGTCCGGTTTCTTGGTGATCTGGCCGATCGCGCCGATGTCCTTGTCGATCAGCTGGATCATGCGGGTCAGCGTGCGGCGGATGCGGGTCTCCATCTGCTTGTCGCCGGCGCGCGCGCGTTCCAGCGCGTAGGTCAGGGTGGGGCCGTCCACCAGCTTGCTCTTGCCCCAGCCGTCGTTGTCGCGGTCGTAGACCCTGTCGAGGAAGGCCGCCAGCTCCGCGCGGCGCTCGGCCGGCAGGGCCATCGCCAGCAGGCGCTCGCGCTCCGGCCCGCCGGGCTCGCCATAGTCCACCGGCGTCGGGTCCTTCACCGTCTCCTGCAGGACCGGCATGAAGAACTGCGGCGAATAGTAACCGCGCAGCTTCACGATCTCGGTGCCGTCCGACCCGAACAGCACCGTCGCCGGCCAGCCCCAGCGCTCGTAGCGCTGCGAGATGTCGGGCCGGCTGTCCTGGTCGACGCGCACGGGGATGTAGTGCGCGTCGATATAGGCCCTGACGGCCGGGTCGGCATAGGTGACCTCGTTCATGGTGTGGCACCACGGGCACCACCAGGACTGCAGGCTCAGCAGCACGAACTTGTTCTCGCGCTTGGCGCGCGCGAAGATGTCGTCGCTCCACTGCTTCCACGGGAAATCCCCGCTGGGCGGCGCGGCCTGGGGCGGCGCACCGGGCGCGGCAAGCGTCGCGCACGCGACGACGATCGCGATCAGCAGACGAACAAGCATGGTCGGCCTCCTCTACCTTGGGGCATCGACGATCCTAGCCGCTGCGGCTCCTTCACCGTCTCACGCCTACGTGACATGCGGGCGAGGACCGCCAAGGCGTCAGCGTACCGCCTGGTACGCGGCCAAAACCGCCGCCTGGACGACATCGGTCACCGGCGCGCGCAGATCCACGATCTGCGCCGGCTTCTCCAGCCCGATCAGGATCGGGCCGATGATGGTCCCGCCGCCGAGCTGGCGCAGCAGGCGCGTCGACACGTCGGCCGTGTGCAGCGCCGGCATGATCAGCACGTTGGCCTGGTCCTTCAGCCGGCAGAACGGGAACAGCCGCTCGCGCAGTTCGGGATCGAGCGCCATGTCGGCGTTCATCTCGCCGTCGTACATGAAGTCGACCTTGCGGCGGTCCAGCTCCTCGACCGCCTCGCGCACGCGCTGGGCCTTCTCGCGCCAGGGATTGCCGAAGTTCGAGAAGGAGAGCAGCGCCACGCGCGGCTCGTGCCCCATGGCGCGGGCGACCCGCGCGCTGCCCACGGCGATGTCGGCCAGCTCCTCGGGCGACGGCAGGGAATGCACGTTGGTGTCGGCGATGAAGAAGGTGCGTCCGCGCGCGATCATCATCGTCAGCGCGAAGGGCCGCTCGCCGGGCTTGGGGTCGATCACCCGGGCGATGTCCTCGTAGCAGACCATCCAGGACCGGGTGAGGCCCGTGACCATCCCGTCGGCGTCGCCGCAGGCGACCATGCAGGCGGCGAAGACGTTGCGGTCCTGGTTCACCATGCGCTCGCAGTCGCGGTAGAGCGCGCCCTTGCGCTGCAGCTTGGCATAGAGGAAGTCGGTGTACTTCTTGTTGTGCGTCGACAGCCGCGCGTTGTGGATCTCCAGGTCGTCGGTGCCCTGCAGGCTGGCGGCCTTGATCGTCTCGGTCATGCGGTGCACGCGGCCGATCAGGACCGGCGTGCCGTAGCCCTGGGCGCGATAGGCGAGCGCGGCGCGGATCGCCTTCTCGTCCTCGCCCTCCGCGAACACGACCCGGCGCGGGTTGGCGCGCACCGTCTCGGTGATGCGCGTCAGGCTCGACGCCGTGGGGTCGAGGCGCGAGCGCAGCACCGCGCGGTAGGCCGCCATGTCGGCGATCGGCCGGCGCGCCACGCCCGAATCCATCGCCGCGCGCGCCACGGCGGCCGGCACGGTCTCGATCAGCCGCGGATCGAACGGAACCGGGATGATGTAGTCCGGGCCGTAGCGCAGGCGCCGCCCGCCATAGGCGGCATCCACCTCGTCCGGCACGTCCAGCCGCGCCAGTTCCGCCAGCGCCCTGGCGGCGGCGATCTTCATGGCGTCGTTGATGGTCGACGCGCGCACGTCGAGCGCGCCGCGGAAGATGTAGGGGAAGCCCAGTACGTTGTTGATCTGGTTCGGATAGTCCGAGCGGCCGGTGGCGATGATCGCGTCGTCGCGCGTCGCCTTCACGTCCTCGGGCGTGATCTCGGGATCGGGATTGGCCATGGCGAACACGATCGGCCGCGCGGCCATCGACTTCACCATCGGCTTCGACACCGCGTCCTTGGCCGACAGGCCGAAGAAGACGTCGGAGCCTTCCATCGCCTCGGCCAGGCTGCGGGCCTTGGTCTGCACCGCATGGGCGGACTTCCACTGGTTCATGCCCTTGGTGCGGCCCTGGTAGATCACGCCCTGGCTGTCGCACAGCACCGCGTGGTCGTGCGGCAGGCCCAGCGTCTTCAGCAATTCGACGCAGGCGATCGACGCCGCGCCGGCGCCGTTGATCACCAGCCGGATGTCGCGGATGTCGCGGCCGGTGAGGTCGAGCGCGTTCAGCAGGCCCGCCGTCGCGATGATCGCGGTGCCGTGCTGGTCATCATGGAACACCGGGATGTCCATGATCTCGCGCAGGCGCTGCTCGATGATGAAGCACTCCGGCGCCTTGATGTCCTCCAGGTTGATCCCGCCCCAGGTCTTGCCCAGGAAGCGCACGCAGTTGACGAACTCGTCCACGTCGCGCGTGTCGACCTCGAGGTCGATGCCGTCGATGTCGGCGAAGCGCTTGAACAGGACCGACTTGCCCTCCATCACCGGCTTGGCGGCCAGCGCCCCCAGGTCGCCCAGCCCCAGCACGGCGGTGCCGTTCGAGATCACGGCGACGATGTTGCCCTTGGCGGTGAAGTCATAGGCGCTGTCGGGATACTTCTGGATGCGCAGGCACGGCACGGCGACGCCGGGCGAATAGGCCAGGCTCAGGTCGCGCTGGGTGGTCAGCGGCTTGGTCGCGGTGATCGCCAGCTTTCCCGGCCGGCCGCTGGAATGCAGCAGCAGGGCTTCCTCGTCGCTGATATGGATGCGGCGATCTTCGATCACGGCGGCGTCCCTCTCCCGGGAATTGCTTGATTGGGCCGATAATCCCAGGTTTGGCGCCATGCTGTAAAGCGGGCGGCCCGCTGCCGCCGCCTAGCCCTTGATCGCTCCCGCTCCCCAGCCCGAAATGAGGTAACGCTGCACCGCGACGAAGAAGACCAGCGCGGGCAGGGTGATCATCACGCCCGCGGCCATCACCATGCCCCAGTCGGTGACCGTGGACTCGTAGAGGTCCTGGATTCCCACGGGCAGCGTCTTGAGGTTGTCGGCGCCGATCAGCACGCGGGCGAACAGGTAGTCGTTCCAGGCCACGATGAAGGTGAAGATCGACACCGCGATGACCCCGGGCAACGCCATCGGCACGATGATCAGCGCCACGGCCCTGGGCCTGGACGCGCCGTCGATCATCGCCGCTTCCTCCAGCTCCAGCGGGATCGACTGGAAGAACGATCGCAGCATCCACATGCTGAAGGGCAGCGAGAAGGTGGTGTAGCTGAGGATCAGGCCGAGATGCGAGTTCACCAGCCCGGCGCCGCGCATCATGATGTAGAAGGGCACCACGATCATGATCGGCGCGAACATGTACGTGAACAGCATCGTGCGCGCGACAAGCTCGCGTCCCCGGAAACGGACGCGCGTGATACCATAGGCCGCCAGCACCGCGACGACGATCGTAAGCAACGTGGCGCCGCCCGCGACGGTGATGCTGTTGGTAAAGTAGGTCAGGAACCGCGTCTGCGTGAACAGCCGCTGGTAGGCGTCGAGATGCGCGTTCCAGGTGAAGAAGGTCGGGATGGCCTGGATGATCTCGCGGTCCGGTTTTATCGAGGTCAGCGCCATCCAATAGAGCGGGAAGCCGCAGGCGAGCGTCATCACGCCCGCGAACAGGTAGACCGCCATGCGCTGGACGACATAGGCCGGCATCGCGGTCAGACGATCTCGTCGCGGGCGAACAGGCGGAAATAGAGCGTCACGAACGCGGCCATCATCGCGAACATGATGACGGCCAGCGCCGCGCCCATGCCGACCTGCAATTCGCCGAAGCTCTTGACGAAGGTGTAGATCGGCAGAGTCCGCACGTAGGATCCCAGGCCGCCCGCGCCGGCGAACAGCCAGATCACGTCGAACTTGGTGAACATGAACATGAACCGCAGCAGCACCACGACGAACAGCACGCTGGCGATCTGCGGCAAGGTCACGTGGATGAAGCGCCGGAACGCGCCCGCGCCGTCGATCTGCGCCGCGGCATAGAGCTCGGGGTCGATGGTCTGCAGCCGCGCCAGCACGCCGATCACCACGAAGGGGAAAAAGGTCCAGGTGCTGACCAGGATCATCGTCACCATGATGGTCTCCGGCGCGAACCACACCGTCGCGCGCGTCACCACGGTCGATTCCAGCAGGTACTTCACCACCCCGATGCTGTCGTTGAAAAGCCAGCGCATCAGGATGACGACCACGATGGTCGGCAGCATGTAGGGGAACAAGGTCAGGCCGCGGACGAAGCCGCGCCCGATGAAGGTCTCGTTCAGCACCAGGGCGGCGGCGACTCCCACGATCACCTGCAGGGTCACGGTGCCGAAGGCGTAGATCGTGCCCAGCCACAGCGAGCGCCAGAACCCGTCGTAGTCGGTCATGAAGAAGACGAAGTTGTCCAGCCCGACCCAGTTCTGGATCGGCATGTAGGCGTGCTTTGAATGCAGGCTGAGCCAGAACGAATAGGCGACCGGATAGAGCACCAGGCCCAGCACCAGCGCCACGGCGGGCGCCAGCAGCACGTAGCCCCACCAATGCTCGGGAATGCGCCTTGGCTTCAAGGCGACGGGCGGCCTGGCCCGACCTGAGGCGACAGTTGCGGTCATGGGTCGGCGTTCGCCGCCGTCGCGCGCCACCGGCCGGCCGGGCCCCATCGCTGGATGCAGGCCCGGCCGGTCGCGGCGCGCTAGGCAGCGATCGTGCCTACCACTTCTTGTAGCCGAGCTGCGTGATCAGCTGCTCGACGCGCTGCTGACCGCGCGTTGCCGCCTCCATCGGCGACTTGCCATTCTTGGTTACGTCCGCGACCATGTCGACCAGGATGGTCGAGCCGGCGATCTCGGCGATGTATGGCAGGTCCAGATCCTGCCATTGGGTGATCAACAGCGGACGCGGATCGTCCTTCTCGATCACCTTGTGCTGGGCGTCCACCCAGAACTTCCATTTCTGGAATTCCGGCAGCGCCTTGTAGTCCGCGCGTTCGCGCAGCGACTTGTTGATCGGGAAGAAGTGCACCGGAACGGTTGCGATGTACTTCATGTAGTTGTCGGGACTGTGGAAGAACTTGAGGAACTTGACCGCCTCCTCCGGGTTCTTCGAGTTCTTGAACACCATCCACGGTTCGCAGTCGAACTGCGTGACGAAAGTCTGGCCGGGCTTCGCCGAAGGCCCCAGCGGCTTCGACGCGTAGACGCCGATGTCGCCTTTCGCCACGGCATCGGGCGCGTATTGCTCGAAATACCCGTTGCCGCGCCCCCAGCCCAGGATCTGCGCCGCCTTGCCGGTGGCCAGGTCGGCGAACGTGTCGAGGTACTGGCGGCTCAGCCAGTCGGGCGGCAGGCAGCAGTCGTTGAGATCCTTCCAGAACTGCAGCACTTCCAGCACCGGCTTCTCGGTGAAGGTCGGCTTGCCCTTCTCGTCGAACAGGCGTCCGCCGTTCGACCCGACCCACATGTAAAGGTCTTCGTTTATGAAGAACCCGGGGCCGGCGAGGCTGAGGCCGTAGCGGTCAGGCTTGCCGTCGCCGTTCAGGTCGACCGTCAGCTTCTTGAGCTGCTCGATCCACTCCTTGAAGGTGGCGGGCGGCTTCTCGGCGTCGAAGCCGGCTTCGCGCATGAAATCCTTGCGATAGACGATCAGGTCGACGCCGACGGCATGGGCCAGGCCGTAATACTTCTTGTCCTTGACGTTGTAGTCGAGCTTCTTGACGACGTCGAAGATGTCGTTCTCGCCGATCGATTCGATCAGGTCGTTGAGCGGCCGCAGATAGCCCTTGGCCGACAGCGAGCGTTCGACATAGGTCTGGCCGTGCGCGATTTCCGGGAAGGCGCCCGAGGCCAGCGCGGCTTGCATCTTCTTGTCCAGGTCGCCCCAGCCGACGGCTTCCTGCACCACCTTGATGCCGGGATTGGCCTTCTCGAAATCCGCGATGATGACGTCGATGGCGGCCTTGGTCTTGGCATTGGGCTCGGTATGCCAGACGTTGACGACTTTCTGCGCCGCCGCCGGCTGCGGTAGGCCCAGAACCAGCGCCAGCCCGGCCGCCACCAGGCCAAGACGCGTCAATGACTGCAAGATCATCATGGTCCCCCCTTGCTTGCTTCTTGCCCGGTTGAGCCTCACGGCGCCGGCTCTGTAACCGCTTACCGCCGCCGAAAGCACGTGCCGGTTCGACAAGACAATTCAATCGTCGCGCACGCGACGCGTCAAGATGCGCCCATGGGATGCGTCAAGATGCGCGCCGGCCGCCGGCGATCGGCTTGTCCTCGCCGCCCGCACCGGCGACATGCTATCGTTCGCGGCCGATGTCTTTCCGCACGCAATCCCCCGCCGGTCCGCCGCCGGAAGCGCCGTCGGCCGGCGCCCCGCCGGGCGGCATTTCCGCGGGCGAAGGCGCCAGCCCGGTCATGGCGCAGTACCTCGAGATCAAGCGCCAGAACCCGGACAGCCTGCTGTTCTACCGGATGGGCGATTTCTACGAGCTGTTCTTCGACGACGCGGTCAAGGCCGCCAAGGCGCTCGACATCGCGCTGACCAAGCGCGGCCAGCATCGCGGCCAGGACATCGCGATGGCGGGGGTGCCGGTGCATACGGCCGAGGCGTACCTGGCGCGGCTGATCCGCGGCGGCTTCAAGGTCGCGGTCTGCGAGCAGGTCGAGGACCCGGCCGAGGCGCGCAAGCGCGGCAGCAAGGCCGTGGTCAAGCGCGAGGTGGTGCGCCTGGTCACGCCCGGCACGATCACCGAAGAGGCGCTGCTCGACGCGCGCCGGCACAACTACCTGGCTGCCCTCGCCGAGGCCGAGCGCAAGCTGGCGCTGGCCTGGCTCGACATGTCCACCGGCGCCTTCACGGTCCAGCGCATCGCCGCCGGCGGCCTGGCGGCGGCGCTCGAGCGCGTGCAGCCCGGCGAGATGCTGGTGTCCGACCGCGTGCTGCAGCGCCCCGAGCTGTTCGAGGCGCTGGGGCAATGGAAGGAGCGCCTGACGCCTTTGCCGGCGCAACGCTTCGACAGCGATGGCGGCCGGCGGCGCCTGCAGGCGCTCTACCAGGTCGACGCGCTGGACGGTTTCGGCCAATTCGGCCGGGCCGAGCTCGCGGCGGCGGGCGTGCTGGTCGACTATGTCGAGCTGACGCAGAAAGGCCGCCTGCCGCGCCTCGAGCGGCCGCGCCTGCTGGCCGAGGGCGCGGTGATGGAGATCGATGCGGCGACGCGCCGGTCGCTCGAGATCGACCGCGCCATCGCCACGGGCGACCGTCGCGGCAGCCTGATCGGCGCGATCGACCGCACCATCACCGGCGCCGGCGCGCGGCTGCTGCTGGCGCGTCTCGCGGCGCCGCTGACCGATCCCCAGGCGATCGCCGGGCGGCTCGACATGGTGCAGCACTTCGTTGCCGACGAGGCGGTGCGCGCCGGCGCGCGCGCCGCGCTGCGCGGCGTGGCGGACATCGAGCGGGCGCTGACGCGGCTCCTGCTCGGACGCGGGGGGCCGCGCGATCTGGCGGCGATCCGCGACGGGCTCAAGGCGGCCGCGGCCCTGCGCCGCGCGCTGGAAGCCCCACCCGCGCATCCCCTCGCGCGGCCGAGCGCGGACCTGGCGGCGGCGCTAGCGGACCTCGGCCACCACGAGGCGCTGACCGAGCGCCTTGGCCGCGCCCTGGCGCCGGAGCTGCCGCTGATCGCGCGCGACGGCGGGTTCGTCGCACCGGGTTATCTCGCCGAACTCGACGAGCAGCGCGGCTTGCGCGACGAAAGCCGCCGCCTGATCGCGGAACTGCAGCAGCGCTACGCGCGCGAGACCGGGATCGCGGCGCTGAAGATCCGGCACAACAACGTGCTGGGCTACTACATCGAGGCCTCGGCCGCCCAGGCCGACAAGCTGACCAAGGGCGAGGACGCGAAACGCTTCATCCACCGCCAGACCATGGCCGGCGCGATGCGCTTCTCCACGGTCGAGCTGGGCGAATTGGAGCGCAAGATCGCGGCCGCGGCCGACAAGGCGCTGGCGCTGGAACTGCGCCTGTTCGACGACCTGATGGGCGAGGCGCGCGCGCGGGCCGACGCGGTCGCGCTCGCCGCGCAGGGCCTGGCGCAGATCGACGTCGCGGCGTCGCTCGCCACGCTCGCCGTGGAATCCCGCTATTGCCGCCCGGTGGTGGACGACGGCGCGGCGTTCGTCGTGCGCGGCGGGCGGCACGCGGTGGTGGAGCCTTCGCTGCCGGCGGGCGAGCGCTTCATCGCCAACGACTGCGACCTGTCGCCCGGCAGGCGGCTGTGGCTCGTGACCGGCCCCAACATGGCGGGCAAGAGCACCTTCCTGCGCCAGAACGCGCTGATCGCGATCCTGGCACAGGCCGGCTCCTACGTGCCGGCCGAGGAATGCCGCATCGGCGTGGTCGACCGGTTGTTCAGCCGCGTCGGCGCGTCGGACGACCTGGCGCGCGGCCGGTCGACCTTCATGGTCGAGATGGTCGAGGCGGCGGCGATCCTCAACCTCGCCGGCCCGCGCGCGCTGGTGATCCTCGACGAGATCGGGCGCGGCACCGCCACGTTCGACGGGCTCTCGATCGCCTGGGCCTGCGTCGAGCACCTGCACGAGATCAACAAGTGCCGCGCGCTGTTCGCCACGCATTATCACGAGCTGGTGGCCCTGACCGGCAGGCTCGGCGAGCTCGCGTCCTACACGATGCGGGTCAAGGAATGGCAGGGCGACGTGATCTTCCTGCACGAGGTGGCGCCGGGCGCGGCCGACCGCTCCTACGGCATCCACGTCGCGCGGCTCGCGGGCCTGCCCGCCGCGGCCGTCGCGCGGGCGGAGGAAGTGCTGGCGAAGCTCGAGGCCGGCGAGCAGGGCGGCGCGGTGGCGGACCTGGCGACCGACCTGCCGCTGTTCGCCGCCGCCGCCAAGCCCAAGAAGGGCGGTGCGGCGGAAACGCGCGCGGCTGCGCCCAGCGCGGTCGAGGCGGCGCTGGCCGGCGTCAATCCGGACGAGCTCAGCCCGCGCGAGGCGCTCGAGGCGCTCTACCGGCTGAAGGCGCTGCTCTCCGACGGCAAGGCATGATCCGGCTGCGATGCCGGATCGCCGCGTTGCTGCTCGCGGTCGCGCTGACGCTGCCGGCTGCCGCCGATCCGATCCCGCTTGTCGCGACACCGGTCGAGCTGTTGCCCGGCCATCCCGAGACCACGCGCATCGGCCGGCTGGAATATCGCGGCGGCCTGCACCTGGTCAGCCGCGATTCGCGCTTCGGCGGCGTGTCGGGGCTGGAAGCCCTGCCGGACGGGCGGCTGCTCGGCATCACCGATGCCGGCTGGTGGTTCACCTTCCGCCCGGTCCTCGATGCGCGCGGGCATCTGGTCGGCGCACAGGACGGCGACCTGCAATCGCTGAACGACGAGCGCGGCCGGCCGCTGGTCGGCAAGCCTTTGACCGACGCGGAATCGCTGCGCCGCGATGCCTCGGGCGACCTTCTGGTCAGCTTCGAGCGGACGCATCGCGTCCTGCGCTACACGGCCATGGGCGGCGCCGGCGTGCCGATCCCGGTCCCGCCCGATGTCGCCGGCCAGCCCGACAATGGCGGCATCGAGGCCATGGCCGTCTGGCCCGCCACCGCCGATAGGCCCGAAGGTCGCCTGCTGATGATCAGCGAGCAGGCGCGCAACGCCGAGGGCGACCTCAAGGCCTGGCTCCGGATCGACGGCGCCTGGCACGCGCTTTCCTATGCGCTCCAGGGCGAGGGCCTGCCGACCGACGCCGCCGTGCTGCCCTCGGGCGACCTCGTCGTGCTGGAGCGCAAGTTCGGCCTGTTCACGTCGCTCGGCGCCCGCGTGGTGCGCGTGCCGGCTGCGCAGGTCGTGCCCGGCGGCAAGCTCGTGGGCGAGACGCTGGCGCAATGGGAAGCGCCGCTCAGCGTCGACAACATGGAGGGGCTCGCGACCGCGCGCGGACCCGACGGCGCCACGCTGCTGTGGATCGTCTCCGACGACAATTTCCGCCGCTCGCAGCGCACGCTGCTGATGCTGTTTAAGGTGGACTAAGGCAACCTTTTGCGATATCGCCGGCGATATCGTAAAACATCATCCGATGCGGATCGTCCTCGACACGGATGTGATGGTGGCGGCGCTCCGCAGCGATGTAGGAGCGTCGCGCCGCCTGCTGGTCGGAGGCCTGCAACGGCGTTGGACACTTGTTCTGTCGGTCCCCCTGGTCGTGGAGTATGAAGCGGTGCTCACGCGTCCCGAGCATCTTCGTACCGCAGGGATCGGCGCTGCTGATGTGGCGGCAATTCTCGATGGAGTGGTCGGAGCGGCCGATCGAGCCGAAATCTGGTTTCAGTGGCGGCCCATGCTGCCGGACCCCGCGGACGATATGGTTCTCGAAGCGGCGGTAAATGGCGGTGCGAAAATGCTCGCTACGTTCAATCGTCGCCATTTCGCGGCGAGTGCCCGACGGTTCGGAATCGACGTCCTATTGCCCGCGGCCGCCCTCGAACGACTGGAGACTTGACATGCGGACCAGCAATTTCGCCCTGCGCCTGCAGCCGTCGCTGCTGGAGGAGGCGCGCCGCGCCGCCGAGGCGGAAGGCGTGGCGCTCAACCAGCTCATCAATGTAGCCGTGGCGGAGAAGCTGTCCGCGATCCGCACCGAACGCTATTGGCGGGAGCGCGCGGCGCGTGGCGATCCGGCCAAGGCCCTGGCGGTCTTGGCGCGGGCGGGGGTCGGCCGCCCGCCGCGTAAGGACGACGCGTTGCGCATTCGTGGCAAGACACGGCACGCCAGTTGATGCCAGCCCAGGCAGCGGCGTCGAAGCCGCGCATGCAAGAGATGTCCACCAGGAGAGAATGCCCATGACCGCCGCCGTCAAACCCGAGCCGCGCATCACCGCGATCACCGCTTGGCGGGTCGAATTGCCGCTGCACGAGGGCAGCTACAAATGGTCGGGCGGCAACCAGGTGACGGTGTTCGACTCGACCGTGGTGGCCGTCGAGACCAATGTCGGCGTCACCGGCTATGGCGAGATCTGTCCCCTGGGGCCGGCCTACCTGCCGGCCTACGCCGCGGGCGCGCGGGCGGGCATCAAGGAGCTGGCGCCGGCGCTGATCGGCCAGGACCCCACGGGGCTGATGGCGCTCAACCTGCGCATGGACCAGGCGATGCGCGGGCATCCCTACGTGAAGTCCGCGCTCGACATGGCGTGCTGGGATATCCTCGGCAAGCTCGCGGGCCTGCCCGTGGCGCAGCTCCTGGGCGGGCGCTATGGCGAAAGCTTCAAGCTCTACCGCGCCATCTCGCAGGAAGGGCCGAAGCAGATGGCGAACAAGGTCGGCGACTACCGCCAGGAGGGCTACACCAAGTTCCAGCTCAAGGTCGGCGGCGATCCCGACACCGATATCGAGCGCATCAAGGCCTGCGCCGAGAAGCTGAAGCCCGGCAACGTGCTGGTGGCCGATGCCAACACCGGCTGGCTGATGCACCAGGCCGCCCGCGTGGTCGACGCGGTCAGGGACGTCGACGTCTATATCGAGCAGCCCTGCATGAGCTACGAGGAGTGCCGCGCGATCCGCGAGCGCACGGCGCGTCCCTTCATCCTCGACGAGGTGATCGACAGCCAGGCGATGGTCTTGAAGGCGGCGCACGACCGCGCGGCCGATGTGATCAACCTCAAGATCTCCAAGGTCGGCGGGCTGACGCGCGCGCGCCAGATCCGCGACCTCTGCGTGTCGCTGGGCCTGGCGATGATCGTCGAGGATACCTGGGGCGGCGACATCGTGACCGCCGCGATCTCGCATCTCGCCCATTCCACCCCGCCGGAATTCCTGTTCGCCGCGACCGACTTCAACAGCTACGTCACCAAGCCGATCGCGATCGGCGCGCCCAAGCGCAAGGACGGGCAGATGGCCGCGCCGCTCGCCCCGGGGCTGGGCGTCACGCCGCTCAGCGACGCGCTGGGCGAGCCGGTGCTGAAGATCGCCTGAGGCCCGCGCGCATCCGTTCTTGACGGCGGCGCGCGCCGGGATTTTTCTGCCTCGCGATGTCGACGCCGCTTCCCCTGCTGCGCCTAA
The DNA here is from genome assembly GCA_020851015.1 of Alphaproteobacteria bacterium. Next base: position 23,176 of record JADZDN010000234.1, read on the forward strand.
TGGCGCTCATCGTCCTCCTGGCGCTGCCGGGCGCGCTGGGCGTGCTTGGCCTGTGGGGCGGCGGCGCGCTGGGCGCGCACGGCCTGGCGCTTGGCTTGCTCGTCGTTGCCGCCGCGGCCGGCGTGTTCGGGGTTCTGATCCAGCGCGAGGCGCTGGCGCTGAGCCGCGTGCTGCAGGGGCCGGAAAGCGCCGCCGCCACCCCGGTCCGCTTCGGCCCGATCGCGCGATTGGTCGGCGCGGCGCCGGCGCTCGACCAGCTGAGCCGCGTGCTGCGCGGCCGCGTCGCGGGACGGCGCGCGGCCGAGGCCATCCTGCAGGGACTGCCGATCCCGCTCCTGCTGCTCGACGCCGAGCGGCGCGTCATCCGCCTCAACCGCGCGGCCGGCGAGCTGGTGGGGACCGGCGGCGTCGGGCGCGACCTGACGGCCTCGCTGCGCCACCCGGCCCTGGTCCAGGCGGTCGACGCGGTGCTGGCCGGCGAGGCCGCGCGCGGCGTGGAGTTCTCGCTCGCCGTGCCGGTCGAGCGCCATTTCGCCGCCCATGTCGGCCGCTCGACCGCCGAATTGCCCGAGATCGCCGCGATCCTGACGCTCAACGAAACCACCATGGCGCGCCGCGCCGAGCAGATGCGCGCCGACTTCGTCGCTAATGCCAGCCACGAGCTGCGCACGCCGCTGGCGACGCTGCTCGGCTTCGTCGAGACCTTGCGCGGCCCGGCCAGGGACGACGAATCCGCGCGCGAGCGTTTCCTCGCCATCATGCACGACCAGGCCCAGCGCATGGCGCGTCTGGTCAACGACCTGCTGTCGCTCTCGCGCATCGAGTTGTTCGAGCATTCGCCGCCCACCAGCGAGGTCGAGCTCGGCGAGCTGTTGCGTGGCGTGATCGACGCGCTGAAGCCCCAGGCGCAGGAACGCCAGATGCGGCTGGAGCTCGAGATCGCTCCCGGCCTGCCCGGCGCGATCGGCGACGAGGACCAGCTTGCCCAGGTGTTCCAGAACCTGATCGTGAACGCGATCAAGTACGCGCGCGCCGGCACCGACGTGACCGTGCGCGCGTCGCCCGCCCGCAGCGCGCCCGGCCTGGTCGGCGGCCAGGCCGGCGCCCTGGCGGTGGCGGTGATCGACCGCGGCGAGGGCATCGAGCGTCGGCATTTGCCGCGCCTGACGGAGCGGTTCTACCGGATCGATGCCGCCCGCTCGCGCCAGCTCGGCGGAACCGGACTCGGGCTTGCCATCGTCAAGCACATCGTCAGCCGCCATCGCGGCGCGCTGACGATCGAGAGCGAGGTGGGCGAGGGCAGCGTATTCACGGTCTATCTGCCTGCAACCGCACGGCAAATCGACGCGCCTGGGGGCGGCGAAGCCGCCCGCTCGCCGCCCGGCTAGGCCTGTCGCAAAACCGTAAGAAAAGCGAGACACGGACTAAACGCATCTCAGCGCCTATGGGCACCGTCCACCGACCTGAAGCGGGAGAGATGCGATGATGCTCAACAGGACCATCCTGCGTGCCGCCGGGCTTGCGGTCGCGCTCGTGGGTGCCGCGACCGCGGCGGTCGCCGCCGACATTTCCGGCGCCGGCGCCACCTTCCCTTACCCGATCTATGCGAAATGGGCCGACGCCTACAAGAAGGAGACCGGCAACGGGCTGAACTACCAGTCGATCGGCTCGGGCGGCGGCATCAAGCAGATCCAGGCCAAGACCGTGACCTTCGGCGCCTCGGACATGCCGCTGAAGCCGACCGAGCTGGAGAAGTCGGGCCTGATCCAGTTTCCGACCGTGATGGGCGGCGTGGTGCCGGTGGTCAACATCCAGGGCATCAAGCCGGGCGAACTCGTGCTCGACGGGCCGACGCTCGCCGACATCTTCCTCGGCAAGGTCGCGAAGTGGGACGACGCCGCGATCAGCAAGCTGAACCCCGACGCGAAGCTGCCCGGCCAGGCGATCGCGGTGGTGCACCGCTCCGACGGCTCGGGCACGACCTTCATTTTCGCGGACTATCTGTCCAAGGTGAACCCCGCCTGGAAGGAAAAAGTCGGCGCGGCGACGGCGCTGGAATGGCCGGTGGGCCTCGGCGCCAAGGGCAACGAGGGCGTCGCCGGCAATGTCGGACAGACCGTGGGCTCGATCGGCTATGTCGAGTATGCCTACGCGAAGCAGAACAAGATGATCCATGCCCGCATGGTCAACCGCGAGGGCAAGGCGGTCGAACCGACGGCACGGGCCTTCCAGGCCGCGGCGGCGGGCGCCGACTGGTCCGGCACGCCGGGGTTCAACGTGCTGCTGACCGACGAGAAGGGCGCGGAAAGCTGGCCGATCGCCGGCGCCACCTTCATCCTGATGCACAAGCAGCCGCAGGATCCCGCGGCCGCGACCGAGGCCTTGAAGTTCTTCGACTGGGCCTACCGCAAGGGCGACAAGATGGCCGAGGAACTGGACTACGTGCCGATGCCGGACGGCGTGGTCAAGCTGATCGGCAAGACATGGACCGAGCAGATCAAGGGCAAGGACGGCAAGCCCCTGTTCGCGAGCATGATGTAAGCGCACGGGCGCCGGGGGGCCGCGCTGGGCGGCTTCCCCGGCCCAGGCGCGATCCGATCGACTCCAAGCCGGGCATCGCATCATGGCCGAACTGACCCTGGCCCACGAAGCTGCCGCGACCATCGCCTCGCGCGTCTCTTCGCTGCGCCGCCTGGCGCGTATCGACGCGTTCTTCCACGCGCTCACCCGCGCCGCCGCCATCGCCGTCCTCGGCGTGCTCGCCGGGGTCATCCTGGCGCTGCTTGTCGGCGCATGGCCCGCGATCGGCACGTTCGGCTTCTCGTTCCTGTTGTCGCAGAGCTGGAACCCGGTGACCGAGAAGTTCGGCGCGCTGGCCCCGATCTACGGGACGCTGGTCACCTCGGCCATCGCCATGCTGTTCGCCGTGCCGGTGGGCATCGGCATCGCGATCTTCCTGACCGAGATCTGCCCGGCCGTCCTGCGCCGGCCGATCGGCATCGCGGTCGAGCTGCTGGCCGGCATCCCCAGCATCATCTACGGCATCTGGGGCCTGTTCGTGCTGGCGCCGCTGCTGCAGCGGACGGCGCAGCCCTGGCTCATCGACCTGTTCGGCGGCGTGCCGGTGCTCTCGTCGGTCTTCGCCGGGCCGCCCTACGGGATCGGCATGCTGACGGCCTCGGTCATCCTGGCGATCATGGTCCTGCCGTTCATCACGTCGATCGCCCGCGACGTGTTCGAGCAGGTGCCACCGATGCTCAAGGAGGCCGCCTTCGGCCTGGGCTGCACGAAGCGCGAGGTGATCCGCAACGTCGTGATCCCCTATACGCGCGTCGGCGTCACCGGCGGCTGCATGCTGGCGCTGGGCCGCGCGCTGGGCGAGACGATGGCGGTCACCTTCGTGATCGGAAACGCGCACAAGGTCAACCCGTCGCTGCTCGCGCCGGGCACCACCATATCCGCCACCATCGCCAACGAGTTCACCGAGGCGGTGGGCGACCTCTATACCTCGTCGCTGATCGCGCTCGGCCTCATCCTGTTCGCCATCACCTTCATCGTACTGGCGGCGGCACGCATCCTGCTGGCGCGCGCCCAGCGCAGGGCGGGCGCATGAGCCGGGCGGCGGCCAGCCCGCTCTACGCGGCGCGCCGGCGGCGCAACGGCATCTTCCTGGCGCTTGCGGGCCTCTCGACCGCGGTCGGCCTGGGGTTCCTGGTCGTCATCCTGCTGACGCTGCTCTACCAGGGGCTCTCGGGACTCGACTGGCGCATCTTCACCGAGATGACGCCGCCGCCCGGCGCCGAGGGCGGCCTGTTGAACGCCATCGCCGGCAGCGTGGTGATGACCTCCCTCGGCGTGCTGATCGGCACGCCCGTGGGCATTCTCGCCGGCACCTACATGGCCGAGTACGGGCGGCACGACCGGCTGACGTCGACCGTGCGGTTCGTCAACGACATCCTCTTGAGCGCGCCGTCGATCGTGGTCGGCCTGTTCGTCTACGAGATCATGGTGGCGCGGATGGGGCATTTCTCCGGCCTGGCCGGCGGCGTGGCGCTGGCGCTCATCGTGATTCCGGTGGTGGTGCGCACGACCGAGGACATGCTGATCCTGGTGCCCGATCCGATCCGCGAGGCCACCACGGCGCTGGGCGCGCCGCGCTGGCACATGATCTCGCACGTCGCCTATCGCGCGGCCAGGGCCGGCATCGTCACCGGCGTGCTGCTGGCGGTCGCGCGCATCTCCGGCGAGACGGCGCCGCTCCTGTTCACCGCGCTCAACAACCAGTTCTGGAGCGCGGACGTGAACGCGCCGATGGCCAGCCTGCCCGTGGTCATCTTCCAGTTCGCGATGAGCCCCTATGCGGACTGGCGCGCGCTGGCCTGGACCGGGGCGCTCCTGATCACGGCCGCCGTGCTGACCTTGAGCATCGTAGCCCGCGCGCTCAACGCCAAGAGGGGACCATGATGGACATGCGTGTCGCCAGCACCCGGGTGCCGCTGCCCGCCCAGGACGCGCCGCCGATCAAGGTCGAAATCCGCGGCCTCAGCTTCTACTACGGCAAGACGAAGTCGCTGAGGAGCGTCAGCCTGCCGCTCTACCGCAACCGGGTCACCGCCTTCATCGGCCCGTCGGGCTGCGGCAAGTCGACCTTGCTGCGCGCGCTGAACCGCATGTACGACATGTATCCCGGCCAGCGCGCGGAGGGCGAGATCCTGGTGGACGGCGAGAACATCCTCGATCCCAAGCAGGATCTCAACCTGCTGCGCGCGAAGCTGGGCATGGTGGTCCAGAAGCCGACTCCCTTCCCGATGACCATCTACGAGAACGTCGCCTTCGGCATCCGCCTCTACGAGCGGCTGTCCAAGGGCGAGATGGACCAGCGGGTCGAGGCGGCGCTGACCCAGGCCGCCTTGTGGAACGAGGTCAAGGACAAGCTCCAGGCCAGCGGCCTCAGCCTGTCGGGCGGCCAGCAGCAGCGCCTGTGCATCGCCCGCACGGTGGCGATCAAGCCCGAGGTCATCCTGCTGGACGAGCCGTGCTCGGCGCTCGACCCGATCTCCACGGCCAGGATCGAGGAGACGATCGAGGAGCTCAAGACGGAGTATACGATCGTGATCGTGACCCATAATATGCAGCAGGCCGCGCGCATCTCGGACTACACCGCGTTCATGCTGCTGGGCGAATTGATCGAATTCGGCGACACCGCCATGATGACCACCAAGCCGAGGATCCAGAAGACCGAGGACTACATTACCGGCCGGTTCGGCTGAGGCGGGAGGCAAGGCGTCGATGACCGCGCAGCACATCGTCAAGTCCTACGACGAGGAACTGAAGCGCCTGACCAACGCCATCGCCGAGATGGGCGGGACGGCGGAATCGCAGCTCGACCAGGCGATCCAGGCGGTCGCCCGGCGCGACAGCGAGCTGGCCGGCCGCGTCGTGCGCAACGACAGCGCGATCGACCAGCTCGAGGAGGCGGTCCAGAGCCAGACCATGCGGCTTCTGGCGCTGCGCCAGCCGGTGGCGCGCGACCTGCGCGACATCATGGCGGCGATCAAGATCGCCAGCGACATCGAGCGCATCGGCGACCTGGCGGCGAACATCGCCAAGCGGGCGATCGCGCTCAACCAGTCGGCCCCGGTCCGCCCGGTGGCGGCGGTTCCGCGCATGGGCAAGCTGGCCCAGCAGGCGATCAAGGACGTGATCGACGCCTATCTGGAGCACGACGCGAACAAGGCGCTGGCGGTCTGGCATCGCGACGACGATCTGGATGACCTCACCTCCAGCCTGTTCCGCGAGCTCTTGACCTACATGATGGAAGACCCGCGCAGCATCAGCCCCTGCGCGCATCTGCTGTTCATCGCCAAGAACATCGAGCGCATCGGCGATCACGCCACCAACATCGCCGAGACGGTGCATTTCCTGGTCATGGGCCAGCGCCCGACGATGGCGCGGCCCAAGGGCGACACTTCGAGCTACGAAGTGGTCGAGCCGCCGGAGAAGACCGGCGCGGCCGCGGGCGGCGGGGGGGCCAGGATTTGATGACCTTGAAGCCCAATATCCTGATCGTCGAGGACGAGGCGGCGCTTACCGCGATGCTGCGCTACAACCTCGAGCGCGAGGGCTTCCGCGTCGCCGAGGCCAACGACGGCGAGGAGGCGATGCTGTCCGTCTCCGAGAACAAGCCCGACCTGATCCTGCTCGACTGGATGCTGCCGCACCTCTCGGGGATCGACCTGTGCCGCCAGCTCCGCCGCGGCGCCGGCACGCGCGACATCCCGATCATCA
>JADZDN010000235.1 GCA_020851015.1 Alphaproteobacteria bacterium
CCCCCGGAAATGCTCAAACCGGCAGGCTGGTCACTGCGCGCCCAACACTGCCACCTACCCCAAAATAACCGCAACAACTTCTCTAGCCGCCTGTGTCCAATTCTAACCATTGTGATATATAGGCAACTGGAACTTGACAGCCCGCCCGCAGACAGCCGCAGTTTTGCCAAAAACCTAGGTCTCTGTACGGGTTGTCTGTTGTTCCGCCACCAGCCGGCCGGTATCATCGCCGGGCTGGTCCCGAGGCGAAGAGCCTGTAAGGAACCGCCACTTGAAGATTTCATCGACGTGCCGTCCGACGGTTCTGCTGATCGCTGCCGCCACCATCGTTCTTGGCGCCTGCAGCGGCGGTCTGGAAACCGTCGAGGATCGGAACACCTACCGTTCCAGCCGAGCGACCGGTAAGGGCCAAACTCTCGTAAAGAAAGATGAATCCGGGATTTTCGGCTCGGATGGTATTACCCTGTTCGGCGGCGGCGGCGACAAGGCGGACACCAGCGGCGGGGGTGGCGGCGGAGTCGGGGTCAACAGCTATTTGTGGCGCGCCTCCCTCGACACGATCTCGTTCATGCCGCTGGCGTCGGCCGATCCGTTCGGCGGCGTGATCATCACCGAATGGTTCAGCCCGCCCGAGACGCCGGCGGAGCGGTTCAAGGTCAATGTCTTCATCCTGGGCCGCGACCTGCGGGCGGACGGGGTGCGCGCGGCGGTGTTCAAGCAGACCCGCGATCCCGGCGGCAACTGGCTGGATGCGCCGGTCGAGGCGCAGACCGCGACCGACCTCGAGAACTCGATCCTCAGCCGCGCCCGCCAGCTGCGCGTCAGCACCGCGCCGAAATAGGCCGGCGCGCCGGTCGAAGCCCAGCGGTGAGCCTGGCGCAAGCGCTGGCTCTTCATCGCGCCGGCCGGCGGCGCGAGGCGTGCGCGCTGTACGAGCGGGCGCTCGACCGGCATCCCGAGGATGCGCGGGCCCGCTTCGCCTACGGGCTATGCCTGCTCGAGGAAGGCGCCTTGCCGGAAGGGATCGGCGTGATACGCCACCTGCTGAAAGCCCATCCCGACCACGCCGGCGGCCACCAGGCGCTGGGCAAGGCGCTCGGCATGATCGGCGACGGCGCGGCGGAGACGCATCTGCGCCGCGCGGTGGAGCTGGCGCCGGGCGCGCCCGAGGGCTGGATGGAGCTGGGCGCGTTGCTGGCCTTGCGCGCGCCCGAGCAGGCGGAGGCCGTGCTGCGCCAGGCGCTGGTGCATCATCCGCGCGACGCGGCGCTGTGGAGCAACCTCGGCAATCTGCTCGGCCAGCGGGGCCGGCGCCGCGAGGCGGTCGAATGCTGGCGCCGCGCGCTGACGCTGCGGCCCGGCCAGGTCGAGGCCGAGCTGGCGCTGGCGCTGGACCGCCGCGCGGAGGGCGACGTCGCCGGCGCCGTCGCGATGCTGGAAGCCGCGGCCAGGCGCCGGCCCGACCTGGCGGAGCTGCACTACAATCTCGGCGTCACCTACCACCACGCGCGCAAGCCGGGCCTGGCGATCGCCGCGCTGGGCCGCGCGCTGGGCGCGAACCCCAGGTTCCGCAAGGCTTCCGTGCAACTGGCGCAGGCCGCGCAGAGCGTGTGCGACTGGGACACGCTCGACCGGCTGATGCCGATCCTGCGCGAGGAAGCGGCGCGCGCCGCCGGCGGCAAGCCCTGCCTCGTGTCGCCGTTCTTCTCGCTGTCGCTTCCTTTCACCGAGGCCGAGCGCCACGCCATCGCGCGCGCGAAGGCGCAGGAGATCGCGGCGCGCGTGCGCGCGGACCGCGACGCGGCACCGTTTTCGGCGCGATGGCCGCGCGCAGCCGAGACCGGCGTGCTGCGCATCGGCTATCTCTGTTCCGATTTCCGCGAGCATCCCACCTCGCACCTGATGGCCGGGCTGTTCGCGCTGCACGACCGCGCGCGGGTCCACGTGACCGGCTATTCCTACGGGCCCGACGACGGCAGCGCCCTGCGCCGGCGGGTGCGAGAGGGCTGCGACGCGTTCGTCGACCTGGCGGCGCTGGACCATGTCGAGGCGGCCAGCCGCATCGCGGCCGACGGCATCCAGGTGCTGGTGGATATCAACGGCTACATCACCCATTCGCGGCCGGAGATCGCGGCGATGCGGCCGGCGCCGGTGCAGGCTACCTACCTCGCCTTTCCCGGCACGACCGGTGCCGGCTTCTTCGACTACGCCTTGACCGACGCCATCGTGACGCCGCCCGGCAGCGAAGCGGTCTACAGCGAAGCGCTGGTCCGCCTGCCGCACAGCTACCAGGTCAACGGCGGCGACCAGGCGATCGGCCCCGCCACGACCCGAAGCGCGGAAGGCTTGCCCGACCAGGGCTTCGTGTTCTGCTGCTTCTGCGCCAGCTTCAAGATCGAGCGCGAGGTCTTCGCCGCCTGGATGCGGCTGTTGCAACAGGTCCCGGACAGCGTGCTGTGGCTCTACGCCGACACGCCGGAAGCCGAGCGGAACCTGCGCGGCCACGCGGCGAAGGCCGGGATCGCCGCGGCGCGGCTCGTCTTCGCCACGCGGCGGCCCAAGGCCGAGCACCTGGCGCGGCTGACGCTGGCGGAGCTTTTCCTCGACACGCTGACCTATGGCGCGCATACCACCGCGAGCGACGCGCTGTGGGCCGGCGTGCCGGTCGTGACGCGCCGGGGCGACGCCTTCGCCGGGCGGGTCGGCGCCAGCCTGCTGACCGCGATCCGCCTGCCCGAGCTGGTCGCGCCGGACCGCGCGGCCTACGAAGCCAAGGCGCTCGGCCTGGCGCGCGATCCGGCGGCGCTGGCCGCGTTGCGCGCGCGGCTGGCGGCGAACCGGCTGGCCGCGCCGCTGTTCGACACGGCGCGCTTTGCCCGCGGATTGGAGGAAGCGTACCGGCGGATGTGGGCGCGGCACGCGGCCGGCGCGGGCCCGGGCTCGATTGATCTGGCCGACCCGGCGGTGTAACCCTTCGGCGGGAAATCCATGCGAAAGAAGGCCTCAGCGTGAGTTCGCGGTACAATTTCAGGAACGCCGAGACCAAGTGGCAGGTGGAGTGGGAGCGACGGGGGGTATTCGCGGCCAGCGAGGACCTGGCGCGGCCGAAATACTACGTGCTGGAGATGTTCCCCTACCCCTCCGGCCGCATCCACATGGGCCATGTCCGCAACTACACGCTGGGCGACGTGGTGGCGCGCTACAAGCGCGCGCGGGGCTACAACGTGCTGCACCCGATGGGCTGGGACGCGTTCGGCCTGCCGGCCGAGAACGCCGCGCGCGACCAGAAGATCCACCCCGCCCAGTGGACCTACGACAACATCCAGACGATGCGCGCCGAGCTCAAGCGCATGGGCCTGTCGCTGGACTGGGGCCGGGAGCTGGCGACCTGCCACCCGGGCTACTACCGGCACCAGCAGAAGCTGTTCCTCGACTTCCACCGCGCCGGGCTGGTCTATCGCGGCGAGGCGTTCGTGAACTGGGACCCGGTCGACCACACCGTGCTCGCCAACGAGCAGGTGATCGACGGCAAGGGCTGGCGCTCGGGCGCGCCGGTGGAGAAGCGCAAGCTGGCGCAGTGGTTCTTCAAGATCACCGCCTATTCCGACGAGCTGCTGCGGGCGCTGGGCGGGCTGGAGCGCTGGCCCGACAAGGTCCGGCTGATGCAGGAGAACTGGATCGGCCGGTCCGAGGGCGCCTATGTCACCTGGAAGATCCAGGGCCGCCCCAAGGGGCAATCCGACAAGCTCGAGGTCTTCACCACGCGGCCCGACACGCTCTTCGGCGGCACGTTCCTGGCGCTGTCGCCGCACCACCCCTTCACCGACGCCCTCGCCAAGGCCGATCCGAAGCTGAAGGCATTCGTGGCGGAATGCGACCGGCTGGGCACGTCGGAGGCCGCGATCGAGGCGGCGGAGAAGATCGGCTACGACACCGGCTTGAAGGCCGAGCATCCGTTCGTCCCGGGCAAGACCGTGCCGGTCTGGGTCGCCAACTTCGTGCTGATGGAATACGGCACCGGCGCGATCTTCGGCTGTCCGTCCGGCGACCAGCGCGACCTGGACTTCGTGCGCAAGTACCGCCTGCCCGTGATCCCCGTGGTGATGCCGCGCGACGCCGACGCCAAGACCTTCGCGATCGGCGACACAGCCTTTACGGAGGACGGGGTGATGATCAACTCCGAGTTCCTGAACGGCATGGACACCGCCGCGGCCAAGCGCGCGGCCATCGCGCGGCTGGAGAAGGACGGCAGCGGCCGCGGCACGGTGCAGTACCGCTTGCGCGACTGGCTGGTGTCGCGCCAGCGCTACTGGGGCTGCCCGATCCCCTTCGTGCATTGCGACGCCTGCGGCGTGGTGCCGGTGCCCGACAAGGACCTGCCGGTCCGGCTGCCCGAGGATGTGACCTTCGACAAGCCGGGCAACCCGCTCGACCACCACCCCACGTGGAAGCATGTCGACTGCCCGACCTGCGGAAAGAAGGCGCGGCGCGACACCGACACGCTCGACACCTTCGTCGACTCGTCCTGGTATTTCGCGCGGTTCTGCAGCCCCCGGGCGGACGAGCCGGTGGACCGCCGCGCGGTCGACTACTGGCTGCCGGTTGACCAGTATATCGGCGGCGTCGAGCACGCCATCCTGCACCTGCTCTACTCGCGCTTCTTCACGCGCGGCATGCGCAAGACCGGCCACGCCAAGCTGGACGAGCCGTTCGCCGGGCTGTTCACCCAGGGCATGGTCTGCCACGAATCCTACCGCGCGGCGGACGGGCGCTGGCTCTATCCCGAGGAGATCGAGCGCAAGCCCGACGGCGGCGTGGTCGAAGCCAAGACCGGCAAGCCCGTGACCGTGGGCCGGCGCGAGGTCATGTCGAAGTCGAAGAAGAACGTGGTGGCGCCCGCCGCGATCATCGACACCTACGGCGCCGACACGGCGCGCTGGTTCATGCTGTCCGACAGCCCGCCCGAGCGCGACCTGGAATGGAGCGCCGCGGGCGTCGAGGGTGCGTGGCGCTTCATCAACCGGGTCTGGCGCCTGGTCGAGGAATGCGCCGCCCAGACCGGCCGCGGCGAAGCGACCGGCAGCGGTGACGCGACCGGGCTGCGCCGCGCCACCCACGGCGCGATCAACGACATCACGCAGCTGCTCGACCGCTTCAAGTTCAACAGCGCCGTGGCGCGCATCCGCGAGCTGGCCAACGCCATCGAGGACGAGGCCGGCAAGGACGCCGACGCGGCCGTCCTGCGCGAGGCCGTCGAGGCGCTGATCAAGCTGCTCGGCCCGATGATGCCGCATCTGGGCGAGGAGCTGTGGGCGTCGATCGGCGGCAAGGGCCTGCTCAGCGAGCAGCCCTGGCCGGCGGCCGATCCGCGCGTCCTGACGGCCGACACCGTGGAGATCGCGGTCCAGGTCAACGGCAAGCTGCGCGCGACGGTGACGCTGCGCCGCGACGCGCCCGAGGCGGAGGCGCAGAGCGTCGCCCTGTCGCAGCCCGCCGTGCAGCGCGCGCTGGACGGCACGGGCGTGCGCAAGGTCATTTACCGGCCGAACCAGGTGATCAATGTCGTGGCGTAGCGCGCTGACGCGCGCTCCATGGCCGTGCGCGCGAACGCGCGCGGGGTGGTCGCGCAGGCACGTACTGCTCGGCGGGCTCGCCGCGCTCGGGGGCTGCGGCTTCCAACCGCTCTACGCCGAGCGCGACAACGGCGCGGCGGAGGAGGAGCTGGCCGCCGTCAAGATCAACACGATCGGCGACCGCAACGGGCAGATGCTGCACAACCTGCTGCTCGACCGCATCAACCCGAAGGGCCGCCCGGCCACGCCGCTCTATGCGCTGGACATCCAGCTGACCGAGCAGAAGGCGAATATCGGCATCATCAAGGACAGCTCGGCCACGCTGGCCCAGCTCGGCTCGACCGCCAACTACACGCTCTACGACCTGAAGGGGCGCAAGGCGCTGCAATCCGGCCGCAGCCGTTCCTTTACGTCGTACAACATCGTGCAGTCGGATTTCGCGACCTTGAGCGCGGAGAAGGACGCGCGCGAGCGCACCTTGCGCGAACTGGCCGACGACATCACGACCAAGGTCGCGGTGTTCCTGGCCTCGCGCAAGCAGCAGGGCAGCTAGGGGCGCAGGACCGCCCGATGAAGGTCCAACCCGGCAAGGTCGACTCGTTCCTCGCCAAGCCCGACGCGAACGTCAGGGCGGTGCTGCTTTACGGTCCCGACGCCGGGCTGGTGCGCGAGCGCGCCGACAAGCTGGCGCGGCTGGTGGTGCCCGACGACGGCGACCCCTTCCGCATCAGCGAGCTCGCCGCCGGCGACCTCGCCGACGATCCGCCGCGCCTCAACGACGAGGCCGCGGCGCTGTGCTTCGGCGGCGGCCGGCGCGTCGTCCGGGTGCGCGACGCCGGCGACCGCCTGGTGGATGTGTTCGAAAGCTTCCTCGCCGATCCACCGGGCGAGGCGCTGGTCGTGGTGGAGGCGGGCGACGGGGTGAAGAAGCTGCGCGCGGCCTTCGAGGGCGCCAAGGCCGGCGCGGCGATCGCCTGCTATGCCGAGGAGGGCGCGGCGCTGGCCGGCGCGGTGCGCCAGGCCTTCCAGGCGCGCGGCCTGAAGGCGAGCGACGCGGCCGTGATGACGCTCGTCGCGCTGCTCGGCCCCGACCGCATGCTGCTGCACGCCGAGGTCGAGAAGCTGGCGCTCTATGTGGGCGAGGGCAAGGCAGGCGAGGGCAGCGCCGTGGAGGAGGAGGACGTGCTGGCGCTGGCGGCCGACGCGGCCGAGACGTCGCTCGACGACGCGATCGACGCGGCGCTGTCGGGCAACCGCGCGCTGACCGACCAGGCGCTGCGGCGCCTGGCCGCGGAGGGCGAGGCGCCGGTGCGCGCGATGCGCGGCCTGGCGCGGCATTTCCTGCGCGTCGCCGGCGTGCAGGCGCGCATCGAGGCCGGCGAGCCGATGGACAGCGCGCTGCGGTCCTTGCGCCCGCCGCTGTTCTTCAAGCGCGAGCGCGCGTTCCGCGCGCAGCTCCAGCTCTGGCGCGGCCGCCGTCTCGCGGACGCCTTGGACCGGGTCACCCAAGCCGAGCTTCGCTGCAAGGAAACCGGCCAGCCCGACCGCCTCCTCAGCGAGCGCGTGTTCCTGGAACTGGCGGCGGCGGCGCGCGGGGCGGGGTAGG
>JADZDN010000236.1 GCA_020851015.1 Alphaproteobacteria bacterium
CCCCCGGAAATGCTCAAACCGGCAGGCTGGTCACTGCGCGCCCAACACTGCCACCTACCCCAAAATAACCGCAACAACTTCTCTAGCCGCCTGTGTCCAATTCTAACCATTGTGATATATAGGCAACGAAACTGGGTGGTTTCCCGGGGTAACCGGAGAAACGTGCATTATAGTGCATTTTATGGCGCTTTTCGGATAAAGCCCGATGATTAAAGGGGCCGTTTGCAATTGCCTGCTAGGATGGTTACCGGCCGCGGCAATGCGGCGGACCCCGGCTGGCGGAAGGGCGCAGAAGCAGCGATGGCGAGCAGCAGCCCCGACGTCTATCGCGCGATTTTCGACGCGTCCGCGATCGGCATGTTCCAGTCCACGCCGCAGGGGCGGTTCCTGACCGCCAACGCGGCGTTCGCGCGCATCATGGGATTTGCGAGCGTCGACGAGCTGCTGGCGCAGACCTTGGATGTCGCCCAGCAGTACTACGGCAATCCGGCCCAACGCGCGGAGGTCACCGCGCGCCTGGCGCGCGACGGCCGCGTCGAGGCGATGCTGATCGAGGCGCGGCGGCGGAACGGTGCCCGCTTCTGGTGTTCGCTGTCGGCGGCCGCGCTGCGCGACGCCGCGCACAACTTCACCAGCTTCGTCGGCACGATCGTCGACGTGACCGATCTGGTCGAGGCGCGCGAGCAGCTGCGCGCGACCGCCGACGAGATGCGCCGCATCTTCGACAACGCGAGCGAAGGCATGTATCGCAGCTCGCCGGATGGACGGCAGATCCGCGCCAATCCGGCGCTCGTGCGCCTGAACGGCTATGGCAGCGAGGCCGAACTGCTGGCCGGCGTGAACGATATCGGCCGCGAATGGTATGTCGAGCCGGAACGCCGCGCCGAGTTCCGCCGTCTGCTGGAGCGCGACGGCCGGATCGCGAACTTCGAATCCGAAATATTCCGGCACAAGACGCGCGAGCGCATCTGGATCAGCGAGAATGCGTGGACCGTGCACGATGCGGCCGGGAAGGTCGTCTTCTACGAAGGCACGGTGGTCGACATCACCAAGCGCAAGCTGGCCGAGCAGGCGCTCCGGCGCAACGAGGAGCGCTTTCGCGACTACGCCGAGACCGCGTCCGACTGGTTCTGGGAAACCGGGCCCGACCACCGCTTCACCTACATGTCGCCGCGGATCGGCGCTCAGACGGCGAAGCCCGACCCGCGCCTGGGCATGACGCGGCGCCAGGTGGCGGTCGGCGCGGAGCACGAGCCGCAGCGGTGGCTGGAGCACCAAGCCCTGCTCGACCGGCACGAGCCGTTCCGGGACTTCGTCTACCGCGGCATCCGCGACAGCGGCCAGCTCGCCTATGTCTCGGCCAGCGGCAAGCCGATCTTCGACGGCGCCGGCAGGTTCCTCGGCTATCGCGGCAGCGCGCGCGACGTGACCGCCGCGGTGGTGGCGGCCGAGCAGCTGCAGGGTGCGATGGCGGAGGCCGAGGCGGCGAGCAATGCCAAGATCGCGTTCCTCGCCAACATGAGCCACGAGCTGCGCACGCCGCTCAATGCGATCCTCGGCTTCGCCGACATGATCCGCAGCCAGATCTTCGGCGCCAACGATCCGCGCTACACCACCTATGCGCGCTTCATCTGCGATTCCGGCAAACACCTGCTCAACCTGGTCAACGATGTGCTGGACATGGCGAAGATCGATGCCGGTCGGCTGGAGCTTTCGGCCGGTGACGTCGATCTGGGCGACATGGTCGCGCAGCAGATGGCGCTCATGGCGCCGCGGGCCAGGGATGGCGGTGTCGCGCTGGAAAGCGAGGCCGGTCCGACGCTGATCGTGCGGGCGGACGAGCAGCGGTTGCGACAGGTCGTGCTGAATCTGCTGTCGAACGCGATCAAGTTCACGCCGGCCGGCGGCAAGGTGACGCTGAGGATTGGCGTTTGCGACGGTGGCCGGGCGTCGATCGTGATCGCCGACACCGGCATCGGCATGGACGCGGACGAAGTCGAGCTGGCGTTGCAGCCCTTTCGCCAGGTGGAATCGCATCTCGACCGCACGCGCGAAGGCACCGGGCTTGGCCTGCCGATTACCAAGAGCCTGGTCGAGCTGCATGGCGGCGAACTGCGCATCGAAAGCGAGAAGGGGAAGGGCACGACCGTGACGGTCCTGCTGCCCGCCGCCTCGGTGGTCGGCACGGCCGTCCGGCCGCCCGCCGCGCGCGCCGCGAGCGGAACCGCCGCGGACGCGTCGTGACCCTCGCGACCGGTGCGACGCGGGGATCGCGCCTGGACCAGCTCGCCGTCGTCGCGGTCGTCCTTGCCGCGGCGATGATGGCGTTCGGCCTGCCGCCGCGGCCGCAGCCGACCGACAGTTTCCTGATGATCGACTACGGGCTCAACACCCGCCAGGCGCTGACCGTGCAGTCGATGGCGGCCGCTGGCGGCCCCATCGTCTACCCGGAGCACTTCGCCTATCCCCCGGCGTTCGTCGTGCTGCTGCTTGCCTGGCTGAAGCTGGGTGCGGCGGCGTTTCCCGCGTGGATCGGGCTTTCGATCGCCGCCCTGGTCGCGAGCCTGCTGGCCGCGGCGCGCGCGACCGGGATCGATCGGCGCGCCGGCGGATTGGCGCTGGCGGCGGTCGCGGTCGTGGTCGTGTCCTATGCGATCGGTTGGGACCTGAAGGCGCGCAACGTCAACCTGGTCTACCTGGCGGCGATCGCGCTCGCCCTCGTGGCGGCGGCGCGCCGCCCGGCGCTGGCCGGGCTGCTGCTGTCGTTGAGCATCGCCATCAAGCTCTACAGCGTCCTGTTCCTGCCGTGGCTCGCGTGGCGGCGGCGCTGGAAGTGGCTGGGCTGGAGCCTGGCCGGTCTCGCGCTGTGGTTCGTCGTGCTGCCCGGGCTCTGGTTCGGCTGGGAACCGGCGCTGGCGCTGACCCGCGCGTGGTGGACGGCGCTGGGTCCGGCGGGCGAGCCGGCCTACCAGGCGATCTTTCCCGGCTACCTCGTGTCACTGCACCGCACGGTCGCCGGGCTGATGCCGGCCGCGCCGACCGACGTCGCGGTGATCGCGCTGACGCGCGCGCTGCAGCTCGGCTGGATCGCGCTGCTGGCCTGGATGATCGGGCGCGGCGCCTTGCCGGATGCCGCCGAAGCCGCGCTCTTGGTCCTGGCCCCGCTGCCGCTCGGCCCCGTCCTGCAGCCGCATCACGCCGCCGTCATGCTGCTGCCGGCGGTCGTTGTGCTGGCGGGCGTTTCCGCCCCCGACGCTGCCCCGCATCGGCGCTGGACGGGCATCGCCGCGCTGGCCGCCTGTTTCCTCGCGACGCAAGTCGGGCCGGGCGGCCCGTGGCGCGGCGCGGGGCTGATGACGGCGACCGTGATCCTCGCGCTGGCCGTGGGCCTGGGTTGCGGCGCGGGTCAGCGCGCGAACAGGTTGTAGCGCAGGATCGCGTAGATCATCCGGAACCCGTCGCGCCAGCCGATCTTCTTGCCCTGCGCATAGGTGCGGCCATGATACGAGATGCCGACCTCGTAGAAGGTCAGGCGCTTGCGCGCGAGGCGCGCCGTGAACTCGGCCTCGAAGCCGAAGCGGTCCTCGACCAGCCGGACACCGTCCAGCGCCGAGCGGCGGAACGCCTTGTAGCAGGTCGCCATGTCGGTGAGGTTCAGGTCGGTCAGCATGTTCGAGGCCAGCGTCAGGCCGCGGTTGACGACGGAATGCCAGAAATACAGCACGCGGTGCGACCGGCCGCTGATGAAGCGCGAGCCATAGACCACGTCGGCGCCGTGGCGGAACAGCGGATCGAGCAGGATCGGGTATTCCGCCGGGTCGTATTCCAGGTCGGCGTCCTGGATCACCAGGATGTCGCCGGTCGCCGCGGCGAAGCCGGTGCGCAGCGCCGCGCCCTTGCCGCGATTGCGGTCGTGCAGCACCAGCTTGTCGATCAGGGGCTTGATGTCGCGTTCGAGGATCTCGCGCGTGCCGTCGGTCGAGCCGTCATCCACGACGATCACCTCGCGCGACGCCAGCTTGACCGCCAGCACGCGATCGATCAGCGCGCGGATCGTGGCGCGCTCGTTGTAGCAGGGGATGACGATGGACACCTTGGCGGATTCGGGAAGCACGCGGCCGGCCTCGAGCATCGGTTGGCGGGAATTCAAGCGAAACAGCGGCGGAGACTACATCAGCGCGCGGTCAGCCGGAACAGCGTGTAGCGCCGCCAGCGCCTTCACGCGCGCGAGGCGCGGGCGGGCGCAGCGAACGCCGCCATCGCGCCCAGGCCGCGCGACCAGAATTGAGGGTGCATTGGTATGCCGGTATTTGCCCTTCCGGCTGAAATGTCACATACTGAGAAATCTGTCAAACCTTGATAGATTTGCCAAATGTCTTCGGTTCGTACACGTTTGAGCCCGAATGGACGGATCGTGATCCCCGCCGCCTATCGCAAAGCGCTGGGCTTGAAGAGCGGGGACGAAGTCGTGATCACCTTGGGCGAGGACGAGCTGCGCCTGTCGACGGCGCGCCACGCGCTGCGTCGCCTGCAGACGCTGGTCCGCAAGCATGTCCCGAAGGGCGTCAGCCTTGCCGACGAACTGATCCGCGAGCGGCGCGACGAGGCGTCGCGTGACTGAAACGGTGCTGGACGCCTCGGCGCTGCTGGCAGCCATCAACCAGGAACCGGGCAGCAACGAAGTGGTGCGCGTGATCGACCGGGCGTCGATCAGCGCGATCAACCTCGCCGAGGTGCTTTCCAAGCTCGTGGACAAGGGCATTGGCCCCGACGAAGCTTGGTCCGGCATCATTGCGACCGAAATAAGGGTCGTGCCATTCGATGCCGGGATGGCCCGCCGGGTCGCCGCGCTGCGCCCCTTGACGCGGACGCTCGGCCTGTCCTTGGGGGATCGCGCTTGCCTCGCCCTTGGCATGGCAACGAAGGCAACGGTGCTGACGGCCGACCGGGCCTGGAAATCGCTTGGGCTCGACCTTTCCATCCGGGTCATTCGATAGGCGACGCCGCGATTGACAATGCCGTCGCCGCCCGCCATTCGTCCCCCGCCGCAAACCAGGGGACACCGCATGACCGCAGCCGATCCGACCGACAAGCCGAAGGGCCCGCTCGCCGGGCTCTTGGTCGTCGACCTGACGCGCGTGCTGGCGGGGCCCTATTGCACGCTGGTGCTGCAGGACCTGGGCGCCACGGTGGTCAAGGTCGAGACGCCGCAGGGCGGCGACGACGCGCGGCACTACGGGCCGTTCGTCAAGGGCAAGTCGGCCTATTTCATGTCGCTCAACCGCGGCAAGCGGTCGATCGCGCTGGACCTGAAGGCGCCGCAGGACCGCGCGGTGTTCGAGCGCATGGTCGCCCGCGCCGACATCCTGGTCGAGAACTACCGGCCCGGCACGATGGACAAGCTGGGCTACGGCTGGCAGGCGCTGCGGGCGATCAACCGGCGCCTGATCTACGCCGCCGTGTCCGGCTTCGGCCAGACCGGCCCCTACAAGAACCGCGCCGCCTACGACATGGTGGTGCAGGCGATGGGCGGCGTCATGAGCCTGACCGGCCACGACGACGGCAAGCCCACGCGCGTCGGCACCTCGATCGGCGACATCACCGCCGGACTGTTCGGCACCATCGGCATCCTGTCGGCGCTGGAGCACCGCCATTGCAGCGGCGAGGGCACGATGGTCGACGTGGCGATGCTGGACTGCCAGATCGCGATCCTGGAGAACGCCATCGCGCGCTACGCGGCGACCGGCCAGGTGCCCGGGCCGATGGGCGCGCGCCATCCCTCGATCACGCCGTTCGAGGCGTTGAAGGCCGCCGACGGGCACATGGTGATCGCCGCCGGCAACGACCAGCTCTTCGCGCGGCTCACCGACGCTTTGGGCAAGCCGGCCCTGGCCAGGGACGAGCGCTTCAAGAGCAACGAGGCGCGCACGCGCAACCACGGATCGCTGAAGGCCGAGCTGGAGGCGCTGCTGGCGGCGCGGCCGTCGACCGAATGGCTTTCGGTTCTCGACAAGGCCGGCGTGCCCTGCGGGCCGATCAACAACGTGGCCGAGGCGCTGGCCGACCCGCAGATCGTCGCGCGCGGCATGGTGGTGACGACCGACGATCCGGTCGCCGGCACGCTGAAGATGGCCGGCAACCCGATCAAGCTGTCGGGCTTCGCCGACCCCGCGACGCGCGGGCCGACGCCCGAGCTCGACGGCGACCGCCAGGCGATCTTGAGGGAGCTGGGGCTGTAGGCCCGGCGCGCCGCGAAACCGGCACGGCCCGCGCGCCATCGGGGACCGCGACATCCCGCCGCCAATGCACCGCGATGGGGCGCGGCTGGACGGCTAGGCGAGCCCCGCCGGCACGGCACCGTAGGCCCCGCGGCACCACAGATCGGCGAGCAGGTCGGCTACCGTCTCTTCGTCCTCGGCCAGATGCGCCAGGGCGGGGTCGCGGCGCAGGTAAAGCTGGGCCAGGAACTCGTCGATCATCCCGCCCAGCGCATAGGCGAGGGGAAGCAGGTCTTCCGGCGGCGCAAAGCGCTCGTCCGACAACTCGGCGCGGCGCCGGGCGATGGCTTGGGCGACGCGGCCGTTCCAGTCCAGGTTCAGCGCGTGGAAGCCGGCGCGGAATCGGTCGGACTCCGCGCCCAGTCCCATCAGGCAGCGCATCAGGCCGGGATTGGCGCGGAACAGGCGCAGATACGCCAGCGTGGTCGCGCGCACGCGCTCCGGCGATCCCGGCCTGCCCTGGCGCAGCTTGGACATCGCCTCGCGCAGGAAGCGCGCGAAGTCCGCGACGACGGCCTCGACGATCGCCTGGCGGTCGGCGAAGTAGCGGTAGAACGTGCCGTGCGCCAGGCCCGCGCGCGACGCCACGTCGGCGACCCGCAGCGCCGTCGCGTCGCCCTCGCCGGCCAGCAGGTCCGCCGCCGCCGCCAGGAGCTTCAGGCGCGTGCGGTCGGTCTTGCGCAGCGCGGTCGCCCGGGCGGCCTGGCGCAGCACCTGGGCGAAGCCTGGGGTCGTTGCCGCCGCCTTGGCGGGCCGGAGGGTTTGGCGGATTCGGACGCGGCGCATACCCCGCATGTTGACACGCGCGAAGCGGCGCTTCAAAATGAAAATGATGTCAGCGTCATTTATTACGGAGCCCGCGCGGTGCTGATCGAGCGCGCGGAATTCGCCGATCTCGCCCTGCTCGCGACGCACCGCCAGCGGTCCTGGGAGCGCCAGCGCGACTACGTGGCGCGACATTCGCCGTTGCATCGGCGCGCCTGGGCCGGCAAGGCCCCGCCGCTGCGGCTGGAGGCGCTGGCGGACCTCCCCCTGGTGGACAAGGAGATGCTGCGCGCTGGCCAGCACGCCCATCCGCCCTTCGGCGACTACCTCGCCGCGCCGGGCACCAAGGTCGCGCGCGTCCATCGCACCTCCGGCACCACGGGCACGGCGATGAACCTGGCGCTGTCGGCCGCCGACGCGCACGAGACCGCGGTCGTCGGCGCACGCTGCCAGGCCGCGGGCGGATTGGGCCCCGGCCACCGCGTGGTGCATTGCCTGAACTACAAGCTGTGGATGGGCGGCTTTACCGACCACACGACGCTCGAAGCCACCGGCGCCGCGGTCGTGCCCTTCGGCGTCGGCGACACGCAGCTTTTGGTGCAGACCATCCGCGAGCTCGGGATCACCGCGATCTCCTGCACGCCCTCCTATCCCGCCGTCTTGGAGCGCGTGATCGCCGAGCATTTCCCGGGCGTGAAGCCGCGCGATCTGGGGTTGAAGCTGGGCCTGTTCGGCGGCGAGGCGGGCCTGGACAATCCCGAACTGCGCCAGCGCCTGGAAGCCACTTGGGGCTTCAAGCCGCGCAACGCGAACTACGGCGTGTCCGACGTGTTCTGCAATTTCGCCGGGCAGAGCGAGGTCGACAACGACCTGCATTTCATGGCGCTTGATGTGCTGCACCCGGAACTGATCCAGCCCGACACCGGCGCGGTGCTGCCGTGGCGGGACGGGTCGCAGGGCGAGCTGGTGCTGACGCATGTCAGCCGCGAATGCCAGCCCTTGGTGCGGTTCCGCACGGGCGACATCGTGCTGCTCACAGGCACGGGCAAGGCGCGCTGCGGGCGCACCGCGCCGCGCTTCCGCGTGATCGGCCGCAGCGACGACATGGTTGTCGTGCGCGGCATCAATGCCTTTCCCGCCCAGGTCGCGGCCGTGCTGAACCGCGACGCGGCGCTGAGCGGCGAGTATCGCATCGTGCTTGATGGCCCCGGGCCTTACGACGCGCTTCCGGTCGAGGCGGAGCTGGCCGAGCATCTCGGCGCCGCGGCGCCGGAGGGCTTGGTGCAGGCTGTCGCCGGTGCGATCAAGCGCGAGCTGGGCCTCACCGCCCGCGTGAGCCTGCTGGCGTTCGGCGCGCTGCCGCGCACCGAAGGCAAGACGCGGCGCGTCATCCGAAAGGACAAGCAATGACCGGCACGGTGCTGACCGAGGACGCAGGCGACGGCGTGCGCATCGTCACGCTCAACCGCCCGCATCGCCTCAACGCGATCAACCCCGAATTGCTGGAGGACCTGATCGCGGCGCTCCAGGCCGCCGACCGCGACCAGGAGATCCGCGCGATCGTGCTGACCGGCGCGGGCCGCGCTTTCTGCGCGGGCGACGATTTGAAGGAGTTCGGCCAACAGGCCACCAATCGCGCCGAGACCCGCGCCTATATCGAGCGCATCCAGGACGTGACGCGCGCGATCGTGCTGGGCGACACGCCGGTGGTGGGCGCGGTGCGCGGCTGGGCCGCCGGCGGCGGGCTGGAATGGACCATCAACTGCGACTTCGCCGTCGCCGCGAAGGGCGCGCGGTTCTTCTTTACCGAGACCGCGCTCGGCGTGTTCGTGACCGGTGGCGTGACGGAGCTGCTGCCGCGCATCGTCGGGCTGCAGAAGGCGCGCGAGCTGATCATGCTGGGCGAGCGCTTCGACGCGAAGCAGGCCCACGAATGGGGACTGATCTGGAAGGTGGTGCCGGACGCCGAGCTGATGCAGACGGCGCTTGCCACGGCCAGGAAGATCGCCGCCCTGCCCACCGGCCCGGTGCGCGACCTGCGCCGCATCCTGGCGCGGCGCGCGGGCGGTGGGCTCGACGCGGCGATGGCGGCGGAAACCGACGCGACGGTGCGCGGCTTCCTCGACCCCGAAACCGCAAGGCGCGTGGCGACGTTCGGTTAGGGAAATCCGCTGTCACACGGTCGCTTTGCCATCCGTCTCGTAACGCGTTACACTATCAGCTTGATCGACTACTGAGGTGAACCCATGGCTGCGCCCGCCCAGCGGATGAAGACCATACGCGATCGCCGCAAGGCGGGGGGTCGTCGCGAGTTGCGCCTGGTCGTGCCGGACGCGCGGATACGGTCGGTCCGCCGCCGGATCGCGGCCCAGACCGCGCGGCTCGACCCCGCGCAAGAACGCGAAGCGCTGTCCTGGATCGAGGCCGTCTCCGCGTTCGATGACGATGGGCGACGCGGCAGAAACGGCGCCCGCCGCTGATGCGGCGCGGGGATATCGTCACGGTCGCCGCACCCGGCGACTACGGCAAGCCGAGACCGGCGGTCATCGTCCAAACCGACGCCTTCCCGGCCGCGCATGAATCCGTGATCGTGTGCCCGATGACGTCCGACCTCGTAGAGGCGCCGGATTTCCGGATCGTCGTCGAGCCCAGCGTGGCGACCGGACTTCGAGCGCCGTCGCAAATTATGGTTGACAAGCCCGTCGCGCTGCACCGCCGGCGGATCGGCAAAATCGTCGGCAGGCTCGATCTGGACACCACGCGCCGCCTCAACGCCGCCCTGGCGTTCGTCCTGGGGCTGGCGGACTGAGGCAGATTCGCACAAGCGGCGGCGAGGGTCGGCCAAGGCTCGTTCTTCTCGCGGCCATAGGAGTCGGACCGACGGATGAATGCGCTTATTTCTAAGGCGTGGGCAGTTTCAATTGCTACAAATCTTGAAGAATATCCTCGGACTGCGGCGGACCGAATATGTCGCACTCGAGCGTACCGATCTCAGCGCACGCGAGGCATGGGTCGTTGTGGCACCGCGTTTCGCCGCCGCGAGCGGGGCTCTGCGCCTGGATTCGGTGGCGAGCAAACCGGCGCTTGGTGCACCGAGGAATGCACGATCGTACTTGCTGAAGGATGGGCGGATCGGTCCGGATACCGCCTGGATGTTTCACGCTCGAATGCCTGATGGGACAAGACAGGTTTGGGCCTCGCTCTCCGGGCGAGGCGTGTTGACGCTTGAATGGGAGCGCATCAACATATTCGAGGTCGACGAGAACGGAGAACGCGTGAACCCACGAGCCATGCCGGAGTCTTGGCTGGACAGCGTGGAAATCTGGGACATCGCTCGACGTCAGCCGTCGTATCAGCCGGCGCTCTATCCAGAGGTCGCCTCGGTTTCGCTGAAGCTCACGGAGTGGTCCAGGCACGGGTGCTGGGTAACGCGCTGCTACTTCGGCGACGCGCGACACGGCGTGGACGTATGGATCGTGATCGACGCGTTGTCGGGCGCCGTTCGGACCGAGAAGGTCACTCGGTACTCCGACGGTCTCCCTGTCTCCACATCGGCGCCGAATCTCAGCTAGACACCGGTGTCGGCGCCGCGCTGTCAGTCGTCGGCGCACTTGCCAGCGTTGCCGGTTTCGGCTCCGCCGCGATTTTCGCCACGGGCTCGGTCGCCACGTCGGCCTTGATGCCGTGCGGGAAGGCGATCGTGACGACCAGGCCCGGGTTGTGGTCGCCCAGCGCCAGCCGCGCGCCGTGCAGCTTCGCCACCGCCGCCACCAGGCTCAAGCCCAGGCCGCTGCCTGGCGTCGAGCGCGCGGCGTCCAGCCGCACGTAGCGCTGCAGCACCTTCTCGCGCAGCTCGGCCGGCACGCCCGGGCCGGTATCGGCGACCGAGATCGCCGCGCCCGCGCCGTCGGGCTGGGTCGCGATCGCGACGGTGCCGCCCGCGGGCGTGTACTTCATCGCGTTCTCCAGCAGGTTGGACAACGCCTGGAACAGCAACTGGCGCACGCCGCTTACGGCCGGGCAGGCTTCCAGCCGCGTTTCGAGCGCGAGGCCCTTTTCCTCCAGCGCCGGCTCGTAGAGTTCGGCCACGTCCTGGGCCAGCTTCACGAGGTCGATCGACTGCATGGTCTGGTGGACCGCGCCGCTCTCGGCCTCGGCGATCGCCAGCAGCGCGTTGAAGGTCGACAGCAGCCGGTCGGTCTCGGCGATCGCCTGCTCGATCGCGGCGCGCTGCTGCGCCGGATCCTGCTGGCCCAGCAGCGCCAGCTCGAGCCGCGCCTTCATGCGCGTCAGCGGGCCGCGCAAGTCGTGGGCGATGTTGTCCGTAACCTCGCGCATGCCGGTCATCAGCCGCTCGATCTGGTCGAGCATCGAATTGAGGTTCTCGGCCAGGCGGTCGAACTCGTCCCCCGCGCCGGTCAGGGCCACGCGCTGCTGCATCTCGCCGCGCACGATGCGCTGGCCGGTGCGGTTGATGGCGTCGACGCGCGACAGCAGGTTGCGCCCGACCAAGAGCGCGCCCATCAGCCCGAAGCCGATCGTGGCGGCTAGCCCCCAGGCGAGCGTCTCGGCGATCAGGTTGCGCAGGTTGGCGCGCTGGCGCAGGTCGCGGCCCACCAGCAGGCGGCTGTTCCCTTCGAGCACGAAGGTGCGCGCCCGCGCGCGCAATGCGCCGCCCTCCTCGTCGACGATGTCGAACACGATGCCGGCCGGCGTCTGGCGTGCTTCGGCCGGCCAGCGCTCCAGGTTGCCGGCCAGCCGCGTGAAATCCGGTCGGGTCAGCAGGTAGAGATTGCCGCCGTCGGCATGCGCCTCGGCGCGCTCGGCGACGATGCGGATCAGGCCGGCCAAGCCCTGCTGCTGATACTGGTCGTTGAGGGCGGTTATCTCGGACGCAATGGCGGCATCCGTCTCGCTGTCGATCAGGCTGAGCGTGCGCCAGTAAAGGAAGGCGAACAGCACCACCACGGCGATGCCGAACAGCGCCACGTAGACGGCGCCCTGGCGGAAGGCGGTGGTGCGCAGAAGCCGCGCGGCGCTCATCCCCGGCTTCTCACG
Source organism: Alphaproteobacteria bacterium (assembly GCA_020851015.1). The sequence continues at coordinate 12,102 of JADZDN010000236.1, forward strand.
CCGGTTCGGGGCTCAGCCGGTAACCCGCCCCGCGCACGGTGTGCAGCATCGCCGGGGCGAAACCCTTGTCGATCTTCTGGCGCAGGCGGCTGACATGCACGTCGATGACGTTGGTCTGCGGATCGAAATGATAGTCCCAGACGCGCTCCAGCAGCATGGTGCGGGTCACCACCTGGCCCGCGTGGCGCATCAGGAATTCGAGCAGGCGGAACTCGCGCGGCAGCAGGTCGATCGGCTTGCCCGCGCGCTTGGCGGTGCGCGCGAGCAGGTCGAGCTCTAGGTCGCCGACCTTGATCGTGGTCTCGGCCGCGCCGGTGCTGCCGCGGCGCAGCAGCGCCTGCACGCGCGCGAGCAGCTCGGAAAACGCGTAGGGCTTCGCGAGGTAGTCGTCGCCGCCGGCCTGCAGGCCGCGCACGCGGTCGTCGACCTGGCCGAGGGCGGAGAGAATCAGCACCGGCGTCGCGTTGCCCTTGGCCCGCAGGGTCTGCACGATCGTCAGCCCGTCCATGCCGGGCAGCATGCGGTCGACGATCATCGCATCGTAGGTTTCGCTGGTCGCGAAGTGCAGCCCGTCCGGGCCGGTCGCCGCCCGGTCGACCGCGAAGCCCGACTCCTTCAGCCCCTTGGTCAGGAAGGCCGCGGTGTCGTTGTCGTCTTCGATGACGAGAATGCGCATGGGAGAATGGCCGGGGAGTATCCCGCCCGTTTCGCCGGCGCCGGCACTCTCGTGAAGGTGCCGGGCGCGGCGAGACGGACGGGAACGAACGGTCAGGTGTTGGAAAGGGGAACGGGGATGAAGCGCTCGTTACCCTTGCGGTCGATCAGCAGCAGCACGGCCTTCTGCTTGCTGTCGGTCGCACGCTTCACCTTCGAGACAACGTCGTTGACCGAGCTGACCCGATCCTGGCCGACGCCGACGATCACGTCGCCGACCGAGATGCCGCGTTCGGCCGCCGGCGCGTCGCGCTGCACGCCGATCACGACCGCGCCCTTGACCTCGCCCTTCAGCCCGTACTTGGTGCGGGTCTCGGCCGAGGCCGGGGCAAGGCGGAGGCCCAGCGTCTCGATACCGGTCTCCTTGTCCTTGGCGGCGGTCTGGTCTTCCTGCTGGTCCGGCTGGGCCGCCGCGACTTCCTCACCCTTCGGCATCGCGCCGATCGTGACGTTGACCGACTGGCTCTTGCCGGCGCGCACGACGTCGACCTTGGCGACCGTGTTCTTGCGCGTCATGGCGACGGCGCGGGTCAGGTCGCGCAGCTCGGTGATCGGCTGGCCGTTGAAAGCCGTGATCACGTCGCCCTGCTTGATGCCGGCCGTGCCGGCGGGGCTGTTGTCGGTCATGCCCGCCACCAGGGCGCCCTTGGCGTCCTTGAGGCCCAGCGAATCCGCGACTTCCTGCGTCACCGGCTGGATCTGCACGCCCAGCCAGCCGCGCTCGACCGTGCCGGTGCGGCGCAGCTCGTCGATCACGTTCTTCGCCACGTTCGAGGGCACGGCGAAGCCGATGCCGACGCTGCCGCCGGTGGGCGAGAAGATCGCCGTGTTGATGCCGATCACCTCGCCGTTCATGTTGAACGAGGGACCGCCGGAGTTGCCGCGGTTGATCGGCGCGTCGATCTGCATGTAGTCGTCATAGGGGCCCGAGGCCAGGTCGCGGCCGCGCGCCGAGATGATGCCCGCCGTCACCGTGCCGCCCAGGCCGAACGGGTTGCCCACGGCGAGAATCCAGTCGCCCTCGCGCGCCTTGTCGCTGTCGCCCCAGGGCACGAAGGGCAGCGGCTTCTTCGCGTCGATCTTCAGCAGGGCGAGATCGGTCTTCTCGTCCTTGCCCACGAGCGTCGCCTTGTACTCGCCGTTGTCGGTCAGCTTGACCTTGATGTCGGTCGCCTTGGCGATGACGTGGTTGTTGGTGACGACATAGCCGGCGGAGTCGATGATGAAGCCCGAGCCGAGCGCGTTGACCTTGCGCTCCGGCCGATCCATGCCGCCGCCCTGGCGCTGCTGGTTGAAGAACTTTTCCAGGAAATCACGGAACGGCGAGTTTTCCGGCAGGTCCGGCATCTGCGGCAAGGCTTCGCGGCTGGGACCTTCGACCTTCTGCGTGGTCGAGATGTTCACCACCGCCGGCTTCACCTGGACCACGAGGTCCGCGAAGCTTTCGGGAGCGCCGCGCGCGAAGGCGGGCGCCACCAGCGTGAAGCTCAAGAACGCGGCCGACGCCGCCAGCGCCGCGCGGCGACGTCCCGTCGGGAGGGTCGTCGGCCGGGACGACAAGGTTAGGGTCATGACATTGATCTCCTGTACTTGCATCTTGGATGGCGGTGTCGGGCGCTTGGGGCAACGGGCGCCGCGGTGAAACGGTGCCGCCTGCCCCAAGGGCCCGACCGCGGATGCACTCTTATGTAGGCCGGGGCGGGTTACCGCCAGATGGCCAGGGCATTAAATCCGCGTAATGGCCCGATGTCACGCCGGGGGCGGTGCGATGAATTCGTGTTCTTTATATGTTCACGGCAAAGAAACGTGCTCAGAAGGCCGGTCCGGAGGAGCGTTCCCGGCGCCCCCGGTCGCGCTGTCCCACGGTGGATGCCCGGGGACAAGCCAAGGCTGTCCGGCTGAGCACTTGACGAATTGCACGAGAGCCGGCGCCGATCGGGCGTTTGACGAGTTTCGCGCAGGCCGGGACAC
>JADZDN010000237.1 GCA_020851015.1 Alphaproteobacteria bacterium
GGCCAACGACCTCATCTCGCTCTATATCGGCCTCGAATTGCAGAGCCTGTCGCTCTACGTCGTCGCCGCCTTCAAGCGCGACGAGGTGCGCTCGACCGAGGCGGGGCTGAAATACTTCGTCCTCGGCGCGCTCAGCTCGGGCATGCTGCTCTACGGCGCCTCGCTGGTCTACGGCTTCGCCGGCACCACCAATTTCGACCTGCTGGCCAAGTCCTTCGCCGGCGGCGGCGCGCCCTCGGTCGGGCTGATCGTCGGCGTCGTGTTCGTGCTGGCGGGCCTGGCGTTCAAGGTCTCGGCCGTGCCGTTCCACATGTGGACGCCCGACGTCTACGAGGGCGCGCCCACGCCGGTGACGGCGTTCTTCGCCGTGGCGCCCAAGATCGCGGCCATCGCGCTGTTCACGCGCGCCATGACCGGGCCGTTCGGGCCGCTGCTGGCGCAGTGGCAGCAGATCGTCCAGTTCGTGTCGATCGCATCGATGCTGCTGGGCGCCTTCGCCGCGATCAGCCAGACCAACATCAAGCGCCTGATGGCCTACAGCTCGATCGGCCATGTCGGCTACGCGCTGGTGGGGCTGGCCGCCGGCACCCAGGCGGGCATCAGCGGCGTCATGATCTACATGGCGACCTACCTGCCGATGAACCTCGGCGCCTTCGCCTGCATCCTGGCGATGAAGCGCGACGGCAAGATGCTCGAGGACATCTCGGACCTCGCCGGGCTTGGGCGCACCCAGCCGAAGACGGCCTATGCGCTGGTCATCTTCCTGTTCTCGATGGTGGGCCTGCCGCCGCTCGCCGGCTTCTGGGGCAAGGTCTTCGTGTTCCTGGCCGCGATCGACGCCGGCCTGATCGCGCTGGCGGTGATCGGCATGCTGGCCAGCGTGGTGGGCGCCTACTACTACATCCGCATCATCAAGGTGATGCTGTTCGACGAGCCGGCCAAGCCGTTCGACCAGCCCTCGCCCGAGGTCGCGGCGGTGATGGGCCTGTCGGCGGTGGTGACGCTGTTCTTCTTCGTCGCGTGCTGGCCGATCTTCGCCGCCGCCCAGGCCGCCGCCAAGGCGCTGCAGATCGGGTGAGCGCATGACCGGGCGCGCGCCCGTCCTGCCGCCCGGCTATCGCCTTGTTGCGCTCGACCGCGTCGGCAGCACCAACGACGAGGCGCGCCGCCTCGCCGTCGCGGGGGCCGACGACGGCACGCTGGTCTGGGCGCTGGCGCAGACCGCCGGGCGCGGGCGCCAGGGGCGCGCCTGGGCATCGCCGCCGGGCAATCTCTCCTGCTCGCTGATCCTCCGGCCCGACGTGCCGCTCGCGCGCGCGGCCGAATTGTCCTTCGTCGCGGCGCTGGGCGTCGGGGGCGCGGTTGGCGCGCTGGTGCCGCCCCGGGTCGAGATGCGCTACAAATGGCCGAACGACGTGCTGCTGAACGACCGCAAGGTGGCGGGGATCCTGTTGGAATCGAGCGCAAGGCCTGACCATTCGATCGACTTCGTCGTGCTGGGCGTCGGCATCAACGTGCTGAGCCAGCCGGAAGAGGCGCGCTTTCCCGCGACCTCGCTCAAGGCCGAGGGCGCGGGGGCGGAGGCCGATGCCGCCGCCGTGCTGGAATCCTTCGCGCGCCACTTCCGCGCCTGGGTCGATCGCTGGCGCGGCGAGGGGTTCGCGCCGGTCCGCGCCGCGTGGCTGGCGCGCGCCTGGCGCCTGGGCGAGCGGCTGGCATTCGCCGCGGGCGGGAGCGGCGGCCTTGCCGCGCTGGCCGGACGCTTCGACGGCTTGGATGGCGACGGATCTCTCATCCTCGCCATGGACGACGGCACCAGCCGCCGCTTCGCCGCGGGCGAAATCGGCGCGGCGCGACCGGCCTAGGGGGCCATCATGCTGCTGGCCATCAACGCCAACAATACCAACACCTCGTTCTGCGTGTTCGACGGCGACCAGGTGCGCGGCACCTGGCGCACCCGCACCGAGGCGCGCCGGACCGGCGACGAGTTCGCGGCCTGGCTGTCGCAGATCATGGCCCTGTCCGGCCTCAAGCTCGCCGACATCGACGCGGTGATCATCGCGATCGTCGTGCCCGAGATGATGTTCAACCTGAAGACCCTCTGCCGCAAATACTTCCGCTGCGAGCCGATGGTGATCGGCGAGCCGGGCGTCGACCTCGGCATCAAGGTGCTGATCGACAAGCCCGAGGAGGCCGGCGCCGACCGCCTGGTCAACGCGGTCGAGGCACACGCGACCTATGGCGGGCCGCTGGTGGTGGTGGACTACGGCACGGCGACCAATTTCGACCTCGTCGACGCGCAGGGCAATTTCGTCGGCGGCATCATCGCGACCGGCATCAACCTGTCGCTGAAGGCCTTGTACGAGGCGGCGGCCAAGCTGCCGCACATCGCCGTGCGCCGGCCGGCGCGGGTGATCGGCAAGGGTACCGGGTCGGCCCAGGAATCCGGCATCTTCTGGGGCTATATCGGCCTGGTCGAGGGACTGATCCAGCGCATCGAGAAGGAGTTCGGCGCCAAGATGAAGGTGATCGCGACCGGCGGCCTCGCGCCCCTGTTCGAGGGAGCGATCCATTTCGACGCGGTCGACGTCGATCTGACCGTGCGCGGGCTGCTGCGCGTCTACCGCCGAAACCGCAAGCCATGACGGCGGCGCTGCCGGCCGGCGGGGTCGACATCGCCGATCCATCCGCGCTCTACTTCCTCGCCCTCGGCGGGTCGGGGGAGATCGGCATGAACCTCAACCTCTACGGCCATGCCGGCAAGTGGCTGATGATCGACCTCGGCATCACCTTCGCCGACGACAGCCAGCCCGCGCTCGACGTCATCATGCCCGATCCCGGCTTCATCGAGGCCGAGCGGGACCGGCTGGTCGGGCTGGTGCTGACCCACGCGCACGAGGACCATCTGGGCGCGGTGCCGTACCTGTGGGACCGCCTGCGCTGCCCGGTCTACGCCACGCCCTTCGCCGCCGCCGTGCTGCGCCGCAAGCTGAAGGAGAACGGCGGCGCCGACGTGCCGGTCACCGAGGTGCCGCTGTCCGCGCGCTTCACGGTCGGGCCGTTCGACCTCGAGCTGATCACGCTGACCCATTCGATCCCCGAGCCCAACGCGGTCGCGATCCGCACGAAAGCCGGCACGGTGCTCCATACCGGCGACTGGAAGCTCGACGACAC
>JADZDN010000238.1 GCA_020851015.1 Alphaproteobacteria bacterium
CGATCCCGACGGCAACATCAGCGTCTGGCTGGCCTGCAACGGCTTCCTCAACTGGGGCAAGTCTTGCAACAAGAGCGTCGACGAGGCGCTGGCCACGGCGCGCGCGCGGACCGACGTGGCGGAGCGCGCCGATCTCTACCGCATCGCCGCCGAGGGCTACCTCGCCGACCGGCCGCAGATCTTCCTCTATCACCCGAAATGGCTATGGGCGGTCAGCGAGAAGCTCGACGGCTTCCAGCCGCATCCCGACGGGCTGATCCGGCTCAGGGGCCTGACGCTGCGGCAGTAGCGACCGCGGCGCGCCGCGCCTAGCGCTGCAGGACGCCGCGCTTGTTGCCGTAGCGGTCGAACACCTGGCCCTGGTTGTCGACGGTGCCGACGCGCCCGGCGTTCGGCGTCAGCACGCCGTTCTGATTGAAGATGCCGGGCGGGTTGTAGTAGTTGCCCGCGGCGTCGATCGAATAGGGCGCCTTGTAGGGGCTGACGCCGAACGGCGCGGCCAGGGCCGGCGAGCCGGCCGAGCGCGCGTAGGGATCGCCCGACTTGAAATCCGGCGCCGCCTTGATCGGCGGCTGGCCATTGCCCGGGCCGCTGGTCGTCTGGCGCGGCAGGTTCAGGCGCGGATCGACCGGCGCGACCTCGGTGCCGGTGGTGCCCGCGGCGGCGCCGGTGGCGCCCTCGGCTTCGGTGGCGGCCGGCCCGATCGCCTTGCCTTTGACCACCGGCTTCTCGACCGGCGTCGGCGTGCCGGGCGCCGGCCGTCCCGCGCCATAGGCGTAAGGCGCGGTTACGCCCTGGCCATAGGGCAGGCCGATATTGGACTGGTAGGGCGGCTTGCTCTGCAGCGTGCCGGGCGGGATCGAACCGGGCGGCATCGGACCGGACGCGCCGCCCGGCGGGGTGCCGGGCGTGGCCGTCGGCCCCAAGGTCGTCGTCGACAGGGTCTTGGGGCCGTTCGTGGGCTGCTGCGCTTGGGCGGCGCCGGAAACGAGCAAGGCCAGCGCGACCAGGCAGGCGGCACAACTCCACGAAGCCTTCCCGCCGCCGATGGGCAATATCGTCATGATCGAGCCTCGTTCCACCGTTGGGCGTCCCCGCCGTCGCGTGCCGCCGACGTTACGCCAGCGCCGGCCCTCGAACAAGCAGACCGCGTCCTTGCCGCGCCGGTTTCCTCGGCCGCGCCCCAGGAGGCCTAGTCCCTTTTGGTTAACAATGGCTTAGGCCGGCGCCGCCTGCTTCAGGTTGCGGAGCCTGAGCCATCCAGCCGCCAGCGCCGCGACCGCGATCAGCGGCAGGATGCCCAGATTCGCGGGCTGCCAGCCCAGCCACTCGTGCAGCGCGCCCGAGCTGTAGGCCGACAGCGACACCAGCCCGAACACCAGGAAGTCGTTGGCCGCCTGCACCTTGTTGCGCTCGGCCGGCTCGGCGACGCCTATCAGCAAGGTCGATGCGCCGACGTAGAGGAAGTTCCACCCCAGCCCCAGCAGCAGCAACGCCGACAGGAAATGCGCCTCGCTCACCCCCGTCGCGTTGATCGCGATGCACCCCGCGAGCAGCGCTGCCCCGGCCAGCATCACCTCCAGCACCCCGAAGCGCCGGATCAGCGTGCCAGTGAAGAACGACGGCACGAACATGCCCAGCGCGTGCACCTGCATCACCAGCTTCGTCGCGCCGAAAGAATGCCCGCACACCACCATCGCCAGCGGCGTCGCGGTCATCACGAAGTTCATCGACGCGTACCCCACCATGCCGCCGAGCACCGCGACGACAAAGGTCGGGTTGCGGGCGATGTGGAGGATCGGGCGGCCGCGGCTGGCGCGAGAAGCGGCGTCGGGCACGGGGATGTCGAGGAACTGCAGCAGCGCCAGCGCCGCCGCCTGCAGCGCCAGGATGCTGGCGAAGCTGCCGGCGAAGAAGATCGGCGCCAGCCAGTCCTTCGACCACTGCGCCAGCTCGGGCCCGGCGATCGCGGCCACGATGCCCCCGGCCAGCACGTAGGAGATCGCGCGCGCGCGGTAATCGGCCGGCGCGGTGTCGGCGGCGGCGAAACGGTAGAACTGGCCGAACCCGTTGAACACGCCCAGCGGAATGCCGCCCAGGGCGAAGGTCCAGAAGTTGCCGGCCAGCACGCCCCAGGTCGCCGTGCCCGCCCCCACCATGCCGATCGCGACGCCGATGCTGAATCCCGCGCGCCGGCCGATCTGTTTCATCAACATCGAGGCCGGAATGGTCGCCAGCATGGTCGAGAAGAACTGCAGCGCCAGCGGCAGCGTGGAGAGCGACTTGTCCGCGGCAAGCTCGTGGCCGACCAGGGCCGAAACCGTCATGGTCAGGGACGCGCCGGTCATCATCAGCGCCTGGCAGCTCGCCAGAAGGAGGACATTTCGACGGGTGCGCGGATCGGTGTTCATGGACAGGAAACGGCCCTGGAAACGCAAGGGGCGCGCAGCATCGACGGACCCGGCCGGCGGGTCAAGCCATGCCACCCCAGCCGGGCGTATCCTAGGCATCTGCTTTTTGCGGTCGTAGCCGCCGCCCGGCCCTAGTAGACTCGGCGTTCGGTGCACCCGATCACAAGCGGATGGCAGGAGTCGATGGCGAAATATCCCGAACTGCGTCTTTTCATCGGTGGCGAATGGAAATCGGCGCCCGGCCGTCCCGTATTGAACCCGGCCGACAACACCGTTCTGGGAACCGTCCCGCATGCGACCAAAGCGGATCTCGATACGGCACTGGACGCGGCGGAACGGGGCTTCAAGGTCTGGTCGCGCACGTCGCCGGCTAGTCGCGCGGAAGTGATCCTGAAGGCGGTGCGGCTGGTGCGCGAGCGCGTCGACGCGATGGCCGTCGCGATGACCCTCGAACAGGGCAAGCCGCTTGCCCAGGCGCGGCTGGAGATCCTGCGCGGGTGCGACATCATCGAATGGGATGCCCAGGAGGGTCGTCGCGTCTACGGTCGGATCATCCCGAGCGAGCCGGGCATGCGCCATTCAGTGATGCGCCTGCCGATCGGCGTGGTCGCGGCCTTCTCCCCCTGGAATTTCCCGATGAGTTCGCCGGCGCGCAAGGTGGGCGGCGCGCTCGCTTCCGGTTGCTCGGTCATCCTCAAGGCCTCGGAGGAAACCCCGGCCGGCGCCGTCCAGCTCGTCCAGGCCTTCGCGGACGCCGGCCTGCCCAAGGGCGTCCTCAACCTCGTGTTCGGCGAACCGGCCGAGATTTCCGAATATCTGATCCCGAAGCCCTCGGTCAGGCTTGTCACGTTCACCGGGTCCGTTCCGGTCGGCAAGCGCCTGACGGCCCTGGCCGGCTCGCACATGAAGCCGGTCATCATGGAGCTTGGCGGTCATTCGCCGGTGTTCGTTTGCGACGACGTGGACGTCGCGGCGACGGCCGCCAGCTCGGCCTTGGCGAAGTCGCGCAACGCGGGACAGGTCTGCGTTTCGCCGACCCGCTTTTTCGTGGAAGACGCGATCTACGATCGCTTCGCCACCGCGCTGACCGAGAAAGCCGCGGCCATCAAGATCGGCAACGGGCTGGACGCCGGCGTCGAAATGGGCCCGCTGGCGAACGAGCGCCGGATTGCCGCGATGGAGACCCTGGTCGCGGACGCCAAGGCCAAGGGCGCGCGGGTGACGACCGGCGGCGCGCGCATCGGCAATCAGGGCAACTTCTACCCGCTGACGGTGCTGGCCGACATGCCCGACGACGCCCGGGCGATGCGCGAGGAGCCCTTCGGGCCCCTGGCGCTCCTGAGCCGCGTGCGCAACCTCGACGAAGCGATCGACAAGGCCAATTCCGTCCCCTACGGGCTGGCCGCCTATGCCTTCACCAACTCGGCGCGCAAGAGCAACGAACTGGCGCACCGGGTCGAGGTGGGCAATCTGTCGATCAATCACTTCGTCGCGTCGATCGCCGAAACCCCGTTCGGCGGCGTGAAGGAAAGCGGCTTCGGCCGCGAGGGCGGCACCGAAGGGCTGGAGTGCTATACGGTCGTCCGCAACGTCTCCCATCTGATGACGTGACGCCCGGCGGGGCCTGGGCCAACGCACGGCAGCAGGTCCCTGTCGCTCCTCGGCCCTGCTGATCCGGGAACGCAAGCCGTGGCCCGCCGTTCTCCCCAGGGACAATGGGAGAACGACGATGACGCATCATCTTCGCCTGCGCCCGTTGGCGCTTGGCCTGGCGATCGCCGCCGCAGCCGTCGCCCCCGCCTTGGCAGGCCCGGCAGAGAAAGCCGGCTCCACGGCCGCCGCCCAGGTCGCCAGCCGTTCCGCGCCGCTTGATCTCAACCAGATCGAATCGCGGCTCTATGAACAGGGCTACCACCGGATCAGCCATCTGCGCATGCAGGACGGGCTTTATTCGGCCCGCGCGCTGGACGACGAGAACCGCCCCGTCTTCCTGGGCGTGTCGGCCGCGACGGGAAAGGTGACCGAATCCTTGCCGTTGGACTGACGGGGCCGTTGGACTGAAGGGGCCGTTGGACTGAAGGGGCCGTTGGACTGAAGGGGGTCGTATTGCTGGATAGGAGATCCGCCATGACACGCGCCATCAAGCGCTCCCTTTTCGCCCTTCCGCTGCTGGCGGCGCTTGCCGCGCCGGCCCTGGCGGCCGACGTGCCGACCTACGTGATCGTGCGGCCGGGCTACGGCTTCAACGGCGCGCTGCAGGATACGGTTCGCCAGACCGACGCGGCGCCCGCCTATATCGGGCCGGGCTATGCCTACACCGCCCAGGGCTACGTCTATACCGGCCCTGTCTATGCCACGACCAGCGTCGCCGCGGCTCCGGCCGTGGTGGCCCCCGTCGCACCGCCGGCGGTGATCGCCTATCCCCCGGCGCCGCCGCCCGCCGCCTATCCGCCCCCGCCGCGCGGCCCGATCCTGTCGAAGGACGAGATCGAGGACCGGCTGGACAAGCAGGGCTACGACGACATCGACGTCGGCGTGCGGCAGAGCGGCTTCTACATGGTCAAGGCGAAGGACCGCAACGACGCCAAGCTGTGGCTGCGGGTCGACGCGACGACCGGCTATGTGGCCGAGGTGACGGCCCGGCGCTAATGCGAATGGATTTCAGCCGCAAGCCTCGCGCATCGCCGCTTCCGGGCCTTCGGCCAGTCCGCTAGCATTTCCCCCGCCGGCAGGCATTCGCCTGCCGAGGCGTTCAAACGGGGGCACTCACATGGGATCGAAGAACGTGGCAGCCATCGCGGTCGCGGCCGCGATGCTTGCCGGCATCGTCGCGTTCGGCAACAGCAGCGCGCGGGCGCAAGGCGCGATCGACAACAGCGCGCTGTCGTCCGCCGCTTTCCGCGAGCACAAGCGCACCTTCGGCCTCGTCTACACGCTGCCGAAGGAGGTCAACGACATCCTCAACGCGACCGTCTACGGGCTTCTGCGCGAGAAGCTGCTGAACGCCAAGCTGTACGACGAGACGCAGCGCTTCAACATCCCGCATGTGACGGTGCTGCACATCCACAACGCCGACCCGACCACGCCGGAGAAGATGCTGAAGGCGCTGCCGAAGCTGCCGGGCGAGCTGAAGCTGGTGCTGAAGAACTTCTACACCACCGAGGCCGCCAAGGGCGCCGGGCATCCCTGGTGGCTCGACCTCGGCATCGTCAAGGA
>JADZDN010000239.1 GCA_020851015.1 Alphaproteobacteria bacterium
CGACGCGGCGCAGAGCTTCGGCGGCAAGCTCGACGGCAAGGCGGTGGGGTCGCTGGCGCCGATCACCACCACCAGCTTCTACCCGTCGAAGCCGCTGGGCTGCTATGGCGACGGCGGCGCCATCCTGACCGACGACCCGGCCAAGGCCGAGCTGGTGCGCTCGATCCGCTTCCACGGCACCAGCGCGAGCGACCGCTACGACATGGCCCGCATCGGCATGAACTCGCGCCTCGACACGATCCAGGCGGCGGTGCTGCTGGCCAAGCTGAAGGTGTTCGCGCGCGAATTGGAAACCCGCGAGCGCGTGGCACGGATCTACGACTCGCGCCTGGGCAACCTGGTCGCGGTGCCGGTGCGCGCGCCGGGCGTGACCAGCTCCTGGGCCCAGTACACGGTCCAGGTCGACCGGCGCGACCAGGTGGCGGCGTGGCTGAAGTCCGCGGGAATCCCGACCGCCATCTACTACCAGCGGCCGCTGCACCTGCAGAGCGCCTATCGCCGCTACGGCCAGGGCGCGGGCTCGCTGCCCGTTTCGGAGCGGGTCGCGGATCGCGTGCTCAGCCTGCCGATCCACGGCTACCTGGACGACGCCGCGGCACAGCGCGTCTGCGACGCCGTCGCCCAGGCGGTGGGTAGCTGAAGCCATGGGCAGCCGCGATCTGAAGAAGAAGTTCCAGGACAGGAAGGCGCGGATCGGGGTGATCGGCCTCGGCTATGTCGGATTGCCGCTGATCGAGGCATTCAACGACAAGGGCTTCGACACGCTGGGCTGCGACATCGACCCGGTCAAGGTGAAGGGGCTGAACGCCGGCCGCTCGCCGATCAAGATCATCGCCGACCAGCGCGTGAAGTCGATGGTGGCCAGCGGGCGCTTCTATGCGACCACGGATTTCGCACGCCTGAAGACGGCCGACGCCATCATCATCTGCGTGCCGACGCCGCTGACCCGCCACCGCGAGCCCGACATCTCCTACGTGGTCGAGACCGGCCGCACCGTCGCGCGCCACCTGCGAAAGGGCCAGCTCGTGGTGCTGGAATCCACCACCTATCCCGGCACGACGGTCGAGGATCTCAAGCCCGTGCTAGAGGCCTCGGGCCTGAAATCGGGGCGCGACTTCTTCCTCGCCTACTCGCCGGAGCGCGAGGATCCCGGCAACCCGACCTATGGCACACGCGTGATCCCCAAGGTCGTGGGCGGCGACGGCAAGGCCGCGCGCGATCTGGCGACGGCGATGTACGGCCAGGTGGTCGTCGCGACCGTGCCGGTATCCTCGACCCAGACGGCCGAAGCGGTGAAGCTTACCGAGAACATCTTCCGCGCGGTCAACATCGCGCTGGTCAACGAGCTGAAGGTCATCTTCACCAGCATGGGCATCGACATTTGGGAAGTGATCGAGGCCGCCAAGTCCAAGCCGTTCGGCTACATGCCGTTCTACCCTGGCCCCGGCCTGGGCGGGCACTGCATCCCGATCGATCCCTTCTACCTGACCTGGAAAGCGCGCGAGTTCGGCGTCGCCACCCGCTTCATCGAGCTGGCGGGCGAGGTCAACCAGGTGATGCCGGAATACGTGATCGGCATGCTGGCCGACGCGCTGGACCGGCGCTTCGCCAGGGGGTTGAACGGCGCGCGCATCCTGATCCTCGGTCTCGCCTACAAGAAGAACGTCGACGACATCCGCGAGAGCCCGGCCTTCCGGCTGATCGAATTGCTGCACGAGCGCCAGGCCGAGGTCGCCTATTACGATCCTTATGTGCCGGTGATCCCGAAGACCCGCGAGCATGCCGCGCTGGCGGGCATCAGGAGCGTCAAGTGGAGCCCCCGCGGCTTCGCGCGCTACGACGCGGTGCTGATCTGCACCGATCACGACAAGGTAGATTACGAGGCGGTGGTGCGCCACGCCCGGTTGATCGTGGACAGCCGCAACGCGACCAAAGCGGTGAAATCCGGGCGCGAGCGGATCATCCTGGCCTGATACTCCGGCCGCCGCGCTCCCTTTAACTACTTGCTAACCATAACCATTTAGGCCTAGCGCCGGGGTTCCCGGAGGCACCAGGCCTTGGCTCGTCCGCTGCGCGTCCTTTCCGTCCTCGGCACCCGCCCGGAGGCCATCAAGATGGCGCCGCTGGTGGCGCGTCTCGGCGCCACCGATGGCATCGAGCACCGGGTCTGCGTGACCGGCCAGCATCGCCAGATGCTGGACCAGGTGCTGGAGGTCTTCGCCATCCAGGCGGATTTCGACCTGAACCTGATGCGCGCCGGCCAGACCCTGACCGACATCACGACGGCCGTACTCAACGCCATGCCGCCGGTGCTCGATGACTTCAAGCCCGACCGGCTGCTGGTCCAGGGCGACACGACCACCGCCATGGCGGCGACGCTCGCGTCGTTCTATCAGCGCATCAAAGTCGGGCATGTCGAGGCCGGCCTCCGCACCCACGATCTGGCCAATCCCTGGCCCGAGGAGTTAAACCGCCGCGTCGCCGACATCGTCGCCGACCAGCTCTACGCGCCGACCGAGAGCGCGCGGCAGAACCTGCTGCACGAGGGCATCGACCCGAAGCGCATCCATGTCACCGGCAACACGGTGGTCGACGCGCTGCTGGAGACGGTCCGCCGCATCAACGCCCGGCCGGAGCTGCAGGCCGACCTCGCGCGGCGCTTTCCCTTCCTGACGCGCAACCGGCGCATGGTGCTGGTCACCGGCCACCGGCGCGAGAGCTTCGGCGAGGGATTCGAGCGCATCTGCCGGGCGCTGCGGCGCCTCGCCGACCGGCCCGACCTGCAGATCGCCTATCCGGTCCATCTGAACCCGAACGTTCGCGAGCCGGTCCAGCGCATCCTGGACGGACATCCGCGCATCCACCTGATCGAGCCGCAGGGCTATCTTCCCTTCGTCTACCTGATGAACGCATCCTACCTGATCCTCACCGACTCCGGCGGCGTGCAGGAGGAAGCCCCCTCGCTCGGCAAGCCGGTGCTCGTCATGCGCGAGACGACCGAGCGGCCCGAGGCGGTCGAGGCCGGCACGGTGCGGCTGGTCGGCACCGACAGCGAGCGGATCGTGGCCGAGGCGACGCGGCTGCTCGACGATCCGGCGGCCTACGCGGCGATGAGCCGCGCCCACAATCCTTATGGCGACGGTCGCGCGGCGGAGCGCATCGTCCGGGAGCTCGTCCGTGAAGCTGCCGTTTCCTAGCGTGGCCGTGATCGGCCTCGGCTATGTCGGCCTGCCGACGGCCGCGACCCTGGCCGGCCGCGGCGTCGAGGTGATCGGCGTCGACGTGAACCCCAAGGCGGTGGACGCGATCAACCAGGGCCACGCGCATATCGTGGAGCCCGAGCTCGACATGATGGTCCGCAGCGCGGTCAAGACCGGCCGGCTGCGCGCCGTCACCAAGCCGGAAGCGGCGGACGCCTTCATCATCGCGGTGCCGACGCCGCTGAAGGCCGACCATACCCCGGACATCACCTACATCCACGCCGCCGCGCAGGCGATCGCGCCCGTGCTGGCCAAGGGCAACCTGGTGATCCTGGAGTCCACCTCGCCCGTGGGCACCACCGAGGACTTGCGCGACTGGCTGAAGGCCAAGCGGCCGGACCTGAGTTTCCCGACCGAGAAGTCGGCGCAGGCCGACATCGCCATCGCCTATTGCCCGGAGCGCGTTCTGCCCGGGCAGATGCTGCGCGAGCTGGTGGAGAACGACCGCATCATCGGCGGCATCAGCCAGCGCTGCTCCGAGCGGGCGCGGGCCCTCTATCGCGTGTTCGTCCAGGGCGAGGCGCTGGTCACCAACGCCCGCACGGCCGAGATGGTCAAGCTGTGCGAGAACGCCTTCCGCGACGTGAACATCGCCTTCGCCAACGAATTGTCGATCGTGGGCGACAAGCTGGGCGTCGACGCCAACGAGGTCATTCGCCTCGCCAACCGCCATCCCCGCGTCAACATCCTGCAGCCCGGGCCGGGCGTCGGCGGGCATTGCATCGCTGTCGATCCGTGGTTCCTGGTGCACACCGCGCCCGACGAGGCGCGGCTGATCCGCGCCGCGCGCGAGGTCAACGACAGCAAGCCGGGGCACGTGATCGACCGCATCGACACGCTGGCCGACCGCTTCAAGAAGCCGGTCATCGCCTGCCTGGGCCTGGCCTTCAAGGCCAATATCGACGACCTGCGCAACAGCCCCGCGATGGAGATCGTCGAGCACCTCGCGCGCAGAAAGGCCGGCGAAATCCTGGCCGTCGAGCCGCATGTCGATGCCCTGCCCAAGCCGATCGCGGGCGTCAGCCTGGTCGACGCCGACGAGGCGATCCAGCGCGCCGACATCGTCGTGCTGCTGGTCGACCACGACGCCTTCCGCGAGATCGACCGCGACCGGCTGCTCGACAAGGCGGTGATCGACACGCGCGGCCTGTGGCGCTGGCGGCGGCGCATCGACACGGGCAACGGGACGCGCAAGGCACGCCGGCGCTAGGCCCGTGAAAGGTCCTGCCGCTCAGTCCCCCCACCCTGTCCCTCCCCCACAAGGGGGGAGGGGATGCGCGCCATTCCGCCCCCTCCCCCTCGATGGGGGAGGGTTGGGGTGGGGGTGCGCAGCGGCACATCGGGACCAACGATGATCCCGCTCGCCATCCCCAACCTCGCGGGCAACGAGGGGCTCTACCTGCAGGAATGCGTTGCGTCTAACTTCGTGTCCTCGGTAGGGCCGTTCGTCCGGCGCTTCGAGCAGATGGTGGCGGCGTCGACGGGCGCCGCCGACGCGGTCGCGGTGTCGACCGGCACGGTCGGCCTGCACCTGGCGCTGGTCGCGGCGGGCGTCGCGCGCGACGAGCTGGTGGTCCTGCCCGCGCTGACCTTCATCGCCAGCGCCAACGCCATCGCCCATTGCGGCGCTATTCCCTGGCTGTTCGACGTCAGCGAGGACAGCTGGACGCTGGATCCCCGCTCGCTCGACCATGCGCGGGCCGCCGAGACCGAGCGCCGGGGCGACCGCGTGGTCCACCGCGCTACCGGGCAGCGCGTGGCGGCGATCATGCCCGTGCATACGCTGGGGCATCCCGCCGACATGGATGCGATCGCGGCTATCGCCAAGCGTCA
The DNA here is from genome assembly GCA_020851015.1 of Alphaproteobacteria bacterium. Next base: position 5,094 of record JADZDN010000239.1, read on the forward strand.
TGGCCTGCCGGTGGTGGCGGACGGCGCGGCCGCGCTGGGCGCGACCTGCCGGGGCCGCCGGCCCGCGGAATGGGGGGCCGTGCTGACCGTCATCTCGTTCAACGGCAACAAGACGGTCACGGCCGGCGGCGGCGGCGCGCTGGTAGGATCGGACCGCGCGTTGCTGGACCTTGCGCGACATTTGTCCACCACCGCGCGCGTGGGGGAGGATTACGAACATGACCGGGTCGGCTACAACTACCGCATGACCAATTTGCAGGCCGCCGTGGGCTGCGCGCAGATGGAGCAGCTCGGCCATTTCGTCGCGACCAAGCGGCGCATCGCGCGCCGTTATGACGAGGCCTTTGCCGGCATTGCCGGAACGGGCCGCTTCCCCGCCGCGCCTTGGGCCGAAAGCGCATGCTGGTTCAGCGGTTTGACGGTCGATATGGCGAATTCAGGCGAACTGCGCGCGGCGCTGCGCGGGAACGGGATCGATGCGCGGCCGTTCTGGAAGCCGATGCACCTCCAGGCCCCCTATCGGGACGCGCCGCGCACCCCCCTTCCCGTCACCGATTCCGTGTGGCGGCGAATCGTCACCCTGCCCTGCTCGACCCAGCTGACCGACGCGGAACAGGACCACGTGATCGCCCGGACGCGCGCCGCGCTCGCCGGCAGAACTTGAGGAAGCGATGGCCGAGCCGCCAAGCATGAAGGACACGCTGACCCTCGTGGTCGTATCGGGCACGCGCGCCGACTACGGGCTATTGCATCCGGTGCTGGAGCTGGCGACGAAGTCCAAGCGCTTCGACCTGAAGGTGGTGGCGACGGGGATGCACCTGTCGCCCGAGTTCGGGCTGACCTACCGCGCGATCGAGGCCGACGGCTTCACGGTTGCCGAGCGGGTCGAGATGCTGCTCTCCTCCGACACGCCCGTGGGCATCGCCAAGGCGATCGGGCTGGGCACGATCGGCTTCGCCGAATGCTTCGAGCGGCTGCAGCCCGACCTGCTGTTCATCCCCGGCGACCGGTTCGAGATGCTGGCCGCCGCGACCGCCGCCCTGCCCCGCCGCCTGCCGATCGCGCATCTGAGCGGCGGCGACGTGACCGAGGGCGCGATGGACGAGGCCATCCGCCACGCGATCACGAAGATGGCGCACCTGCATTTCGTCACCAACGAGGAGGCGCAACGCCGGGTCCGGCAGCTCGGCGAGGACCCCAAGCGCATCCACCTTGTGGGCAACCCGGCGCTCGACCAGATCGCCAAGCTGGAGTTGATGGACCGCGCGGCCTTCGAGGAGGCGGTCGGCATGAAGCTGCGCGAGAAGAACCTGCTGGTCACCTACCATCCCGTCACGCTGGACGACACGCCGTCCGCGATGGCGTTCTCGGAACTGCTGGCGGCGCTCGACGCGCTGGGGCCGGAGGTTGGGCTGATCTTCACCAAGCCCAATGCCGACACGCACGGGCGCGTGCTGATCGGCATGATCGACGCCTTCGTGCAAGGCCATTCCAACGCCGTCGCCCACGTGTCGATGGGCCAGCGCCTCTATTACAGCGCGATGAAGCACGCCAGCATGGTGGTCGGGAACTCGTCGAGCGGCCTGCTCGAAGCGCCATCGTTCAAGATCCCGACCGTCAATGTCGGCGACCGCCAGCGCGGCCGCGTGCGCGCCGAATCGGTGATCAACGCGCCGGCCGAGACCCAGGCGATCGGCGAGGCGATCCAGAAGGGCTTCGCGCTGGACCTGTCCTCGGTCGCCAACCCCTATGGCGACGGCAAGTCCGCCGAACGGATCGTCAAGGC
>JADZDN010000240.1 GCA_020851015.1 Alphaproteobacteria bacterium
GGGCCGCTGGCCGGCAAGCCGGTGATGGAAGGCAAGGGGGTGCTGTTCAAGAAGTTCGCCGGCATCGACGTGTTCGACATCGAGGTCGCCGAGACCGACCCCGACAAGCTGGTGGACATCATCGCCGCGCTCGAGCCGACCTTCGGCGGCATCAACCTCGAGGACATCAAGGCGCCGGAATGCTTCGTGATCGAGCGCAAGCTGCGCGAACGCATGAAGATTCCCGTGATGCACGACGACCAGCACGGCACGGCGATCATCGTGGCCGCGGCGATCCTCAACGGGCTGCGCGTGGTGGGCAAGAAGATCGAGGAGGTGAAGCTGGTCACCTCCGGCGCGGGCGCGGCGGCGCTGGCCTGCCTCGATCTGCTGGTGAAGCTGGGGGTGAAGCGCCAGAACATCACCGCGACCGACATCGCCGGCGTGGTCTGGAAGGACCGCAAGGAACTGATGGACCCGTGGAAGGAAATCTACGCCCAGAACACCCAGGCGCGCACGCTGGCCGACGTCATCGCGGATGCCGACATCTTCATGGGGCTCAGCGCGCCCAACGTGCTGAAGCCCGCCATGGTCAAGGCGATGGCCGACAAGCCGATCATCCTGGCGCTGGCCAATCCCGATCCCGAGATCAAGCCCGAGGACGCGCGCGCCGCGCGGCCCGACGCCATCATCGCCACCGGCCGGTCGGACTATCCGAACCAGGTCAACAACGTGCTGTGCTTTCCCTACATCTTCCGCGGCGCGCTCGACGTCGGCGCCACCACCATCAACGACGCGATGAAGATCGCCTGCGTCACGGCGCTCGCCGACCTGGCGATGGCGGAATCCTCGGAGATCGTCGCCAACGTCTATCGCGACCAGGAATTGCGCTTCGGCCCCGACTACCTGATCCCCAAGCCGTTTGATCCCCGCCTGATCGTCCAGCTCGCGCCCGCGGTCGCCAAGGCGGCGATGGACAGCGGCGTCGCCGCGCGGCCGATCAAGGACCTGCAGGCCTACCGCGACCGGCTGGAGCAGTTCGTGTTCCGCTCGGGCCTGGTCATGCGCCCGGTCTTCGAGGCGGCGCGCCGCGATCCCCGCCGCGTCGTCTATGCCGAGGGCGAGGACGAGCGCGTGCTGCGCGCGGTGCAGGTGGCCGTGGACGACGGGCTGGCAAAGCCGATCCTGATCGGGCGGCGGCGCGTGGTGGCCCGGCGGATCGAGACGCTGGGCCTGCGAATTCGCCCCGGTCACCATATCGATCTGGTCGATCCCGACGACGATCCCCGCTTCCGCGACTACTGGCAGCTCTATCACCGCATCATGGAGCGCAAGGGAGTGACGCCCGACGAGGCGCGCAACGTCGTGCGCTCGAACAACACGGTGATCGCCTGCCTGATGCTGCACCGGGGCGAGACCGATGCGGTGCTCTGCGGCGCGGTCGGTACGTTCAACGCGCATTTGAATCACGTGCGCGACCTGATCGGACGCGAGCGGGGCGTGCGCGGCATGGCGGCCGTAAACGCGGTCGTGCTGCCCACCGGCACGTATTTCATCTGCGACACGTTCGTCAATCCCGAGCCCAGCGCCGAGACGATCGCCGAGATGACGGTGCTGGCGGCGCAGGAGGTTCGGCGGTTCGGCATCGTGCCCAAGGCGGCGCTGCTGTCGCATTCCAACTTCGGTTCCAACGACACCGATGCGACGCGCCGCATGCGCGACAGCCTGCCGCTGATCCGCGAGCGCGATCCCGACCTCGAGGTCGAGGGCGAAATGCAGGCCGTGCTGGCCTTTCGCGACGAGGAGCGCGCCCGGCTGTTCCCCAACTCGCGCCTGACCGGGTCGGCCAACCTGCTGATCATGCCGTCGCTCGACGCCGCCAACATCGCCTACAACCTGCTGCGCACGGCGGGCGGCGGCCAGTCGATCGGCCCGATGCTGGTCGGCCAGCGCCTGCCCGCGCATATCCTGACCATGTCGGTCACCAGCCGCGGCATCGTCAACATGACCGCGCTGGCCGTGGTCGACGCGCAGTCCAGCGCCGCCGCGCCGATGCCGCGGCTCTGAGGCGGGGGGCTGGCCATGCCCGAGACCCTGACGCCGCCCGACCCGAACTACATGCGGCGCGTCGCCGACAGCTTCGCGCGCCAGGGCGCGATGGGCCATCTGGGCGCCGTGCTGTCCGCGATCGCGCCGGGCGCGGTCGAGATACGTCTGCCCTATCGCGCGGAGGTGGCGCAGCAGCACGGCTTCTTCCATGGCGGCATCGTGGCGACGATCGCCGATTCCGCCGGCGGCTATGCCGGCTATTCGATGATGCCGGCCGATGCGTCGGTGCTGACGGTGGAGTACAAGATCAACCTGATGGCGCCGGCCCAGGGCGACGAGCTGGTGGCGCGCGGCCGCGTGGTCAAGACCGGCCGCACGCTGGCGGTCTGCACGGCCGAGGTGTTCGCCGTGGACGGCGGCCGCGAGACGCTGTGCGCGGTCATGCAGCAGACCTTGATCTGCCTGCATGGCCGCCCCGACACGCCGCCGGGTTGAACTAGAAAATGCGACGGGGAGCGCTCAAGCCATGATTCCCAACCGCGCGCCGGGGCTGAACTTCGACCTCGGCGAGACCGCCGACATGCTGCGCGATTCCGTGCGCGACTTCTCGGCGACCGAGATCGCGCCGCGCGCCGCCGAGATCGACCGCAGCAACGAGTTTCCGATGGACCTGTGGCGGAAGCTGGGGTCGCTCGGCGTGCTGGGCATCACCGTGGAGGAGGAGTACGGCGGCGCCGGCAGGGGCTACCTGGAACACTGCGTGGCGATGGAGGAAATCAGCCGCGCCTCGGCTTCGGTGGGCTTGAGCTACGGCGCGCACTCCAACCTCTGCGTCAACCAGATCCGCCGCAACGGCAGTCCGGCGCAGCGCAAGCGATACCTGCCCAAGCTGATCTCGGGCGA
>JADZDN010000241.1 GCA_020851015.1 Alphaproteobacteria bacterium
GATGCTCCTTCAGCAGGCCGAACTCGGTCGGCAACAACGTCCGGATGACGTGCATGGCGAACTCCTTCATGAAAGTCGCGACGCACTTCCCGGGCATTTCTCCCAATCTGGGCGGCGCTGTTGGTCGATGGCCGCCCCTGATAGATGCCGCGCGGTAACGACGAATACAAGGCGATGGTGCCGGCTGCCTGATTCATTCGTCCTGCAGGCCGCGTACGATATATCCTTTCGCCCTATCGTCGCTCGGCGCAATCATCATCCGGATGGCTTTGCTGCCCGCGACTCGGCTATCGTTGCCGCCGATGCGGAGTTGCGGCTGACATGAGCTACTGGGGCAAGATCATCGGCGGCGCGGCGGGCTATGCGCTTGGCGGCCCCTTGGGCGCCATCCTGGGCGCGGCGGCCGGCCACGCGGTCGACGAGATCCGCGCGGAGACCACGACAGAAGTCGCCACCGTGGAAGACCGCACGCGCTCGGTCGCCTTCACCATCGCGGTCGTCGCGCTGGCCGCCAAGATGGCGCGGGCGGACGGCGAGGTCAGCAACGCCGAGATCGCCGCCTTCCGCCGCCTGTTCCGCGTCGACCCGGAGGAAGAGGCGAACGTGCGCTGGGTGTTCGACCGCGCGCGGCGCAGCGCCGCCGGCTTCGAGGCCTATGCGCAGCAGATCGCGGCGATGTTCCCCAACGAGCCGGAGGTGCTGGAGGAGCTGATCGAGGCGCTGTTCGTGATCGCGCGCGCGGACGGGACGCCCGGCGAGGCCGAACTGGCGTACCTGCGCCAGGTGGCCGCGATCTTCGGGCTGGAGACCTCGTGCTTCCGCCGGGTCTGCGCCGAGCACCTGGCCCCGCCCGAGCAGGATCCCTACACGCTCCTGGGCGTATCCTCGAAGGACGACGACGACGCGATCAAGGCGGCGCACCGAAGGCTGGTGCGCGACAACCATCCAGACCGGCTGGTGGCGCAGGGCCTGCCGCGCGAGATGGTGCAGGTCGCCAACGACAAATTGGCCAAGATCAATGCCGCCTACGACGCGATCCGCGCGCAGCGCGCCCGCGCGCCGGCGCCGGCCTGAAGCCCTGGCCGCCACCGGCACCGCGCTGCGCATCGTCGAGCGGCCTTCGCCCAACCACGGCGCGCGGCGCGACGGCGCGGCGATCGACATGCTGGTGCTGCACTACACCGGCATGACGAGCGCCGCGGCCGCGCTCGAGCGCCTGTGCGACGCGCGCGCCGAGGTCAGCGCGCACTACCTGATCGACAGACACGGCATCGTCTACCGCCTGGTGCCGGAGGAGCGCCGCGCCTGGCATGCCGGCGTCGCCTGCTGGGCCGGCGAGCGCGACGTCAACAGCCGCTCGATCGGCATCGAGCTCGCCAATCCCGGCCACGAGTTCGGCTACCTCGACTTTCCCGCCCAGCAGATGGGAGCGCTGGTGGAACTCGCGCGCGCCATTTTGGCGCGCCACAAGATTCCGCCGCACCGCGTGCTCGCCCATTCCGACGTGGCGCCAGCACGCAAGATCGACCCCGGCGAGAAGTTCGACTGGCGCTGGCTGGCCGCCCAGGGCATCGGCTGGTGGCCCGCGCCATCGGCCGCGCCGCCCGCCGACGCGCGCGACCTGGCCACCGTGCAGCGCGCGCTCGCGGCCTTCGGCTACGCGATCGAACCGACCGGCGTCACCGACGACCGGACCGCCAGCGTCATCCGCGCCTTCCAACGCCACTTCCGCCCGGCGCGCGTGGACGGCGTGGCGGACCCAGAGACGGCGGCGGTGGTGCTTGAAGCCGGCAAGCTCGGGGCCGCTATCGCCTGAGACACCCGCTATGCCGCGCGGGGCACGACGATATATTTCCCTCCTGCCGTGTCGCGCTCGGAAATCCCTGTCCGCCCCGCCATCTGCTCGGCGATCGACCACCCGAGAATTCGATATGCCTCGAACTGCCGCTCGTCGAAAAACTGGTCGGCCGTCGACTGGTCCGGGAATGCCGGGTTGGCGGCACGATATCCGAACACCGTCTCTCCCAGATTCTCGATCAGGGTCGTCGTCATATAGATGATCAATCCTGGAACCGGATCGTCCGGATAGGCGACGCGCATCACGCAATATCCGAACGATGCCTTCTTGCAGTCCTTGGGAAATCCGACTGGATCGCTCGGGACCATCTTGTCAAAGGAGGTTTCGTTGGCAACTTTCCACGTGATCCCGAAGTCGACGCGCGCGCGTTCCAGGGCCAGCAGCACGTCAGCAAACAGGTAATCCGGATCAGCAGCGCCGTCGCAGGCGATGATCAGCTTGTTCTTGCGACGCAGAAGCTCGTACAGCCCCGTGTTGTCGAAATGCCCTCCGTCGCTGAGTTGCAGCCACCGACGTTTCTCGTCACTGCCGAAACCCACCACGGACGAGATTGCTGCCGTCAGCCCAGGATAGAAATGATGCGGTTTGTTGGCGAAGAAGCCGCTCCCCGCGATCTCCGGGTCCGGATGTGGCACGAAATAGCCGAGCCGGATATTGAGCAATGACATCAATATAGAGACCGCCGGAGAACGTGTCGGGCCGGAGCCACCCGAACCCGCGTCGGGATTGGCTGCCGCGCCCGAGATCGCCATGGCTGTCGCCAGGCTCATCGAGCCTTGCAGATATTCGCTGCTGGCGCGCCAGCCCGTGACGTCAGAACCGCAATAGAGCGGCGATAGGATGAAACTCTCGCCTCCGCGCAATTTGCGCTCCCGGTCATCGGTCTCAATCATGATGAGGTTCGTGTTCACGAGATGATAGGGGCCGGCAGGCGCCTCTTTTCCTTTTGCTGTACAGAAGCGCTCGGCCAGGTTTTGCACCATGCCGACGTCGGCCTTGGCGGCTATTTGGGTCGTTGCCGTGTCGTTGTCGGGCAGGAATGCCTCCATGAGGCGATCACGATAGAATCGGTGCAAGCCGATCAGATTGATGTTCACGAAGAAGCCGAACACGACTGCACCTGCTGCCGCGACCGCCAGCAGTCGGCCCGCGACGGGGCTGTCGCTCAAGTGGACGTTGATCGCGATGCTGTAGCAGAGCAGCGCAAAGCCATAGAGAAGGAGCGCCGCCCCAACACCGGCAACCAGCTCCGTGGAAATCAGGGATTCCTTCTTCTCCTTCTCGGACAGCTTTGATTTGAAGAACGCCCAGATGCCGGATGCGGTACCGCCGCCGATCAGGCCCACCGCGCCGTTGATTGCGATCCATTGGTAAAGAATCGGAAGCGAGGCCAGGATGGCGGGCACGGCAATCAACCCAACGAGCACCCTTCCCATCGCGATCTCGAAATTTCGCCGATAGTCGTATTGCGCGGCAGGATCGCGCGAACTCCTGTAGCTCTTGACCGAATAGACCGCGCTAGCGATCGTGAACGCGAAGATACCCGCCGCAAATAGGACGAGGGCGCAGAAGAAGCTTGCAAAGACAAGCTGCGTCTCGCCGGTGGGTTCGCCACAACAATCCGACCCGAGAACCAGTTGCACCAGGCCGCTGATCGGGGGCCAGCACAGCAGTTGGGCCCACTGTGCGATCGGCTCGCGCCAGCACTGCATCGGCCAGAGGATAAGCGCGAACAGCACCGAGATCAGCGGAACCCAAACGCCGAGGTTCAGCATCGCTCCACGTAGGACAACCGCGATACCCGATGCCAGCGTGATGCCCTTGCCCGGCATGAGATAGTTGCCGCGATGGCGCAGATATTCGAGGCGCGGATTGGGAATGATGGGATCAGAAGGCTTCGGCGAGTCGGCGCCGTAGGGAAACGCATGCCCCACGTCATACGCCTCTCCATTCAGATTGTTGTGGAGAAACCACGTCAGAGAAGAGCCGATATAGCCGCCGCCAGACACCGTGGAGAGATAGTCGACATGCTTGAGCAGCCGCTTGGTGGCGAGGAACTGCAGAATTCCCAAGCTGAACGTCGCCGCACGGATGCCGCCGCCGGAGAGCGCCACGCCCACCAGGCCCTGGCCGGCATACTGGACACCGACATTGGCTTCGCCGTTCTCGGTTGGCGTGATTGGCCGGATGCCCAGCGCATCACGCCGCTTCGCGATCAGCTGTATTTCCGCTTCGACCAACTGCTCGTTGGACACTCTCATTGCTTTCTCGAAGCCGTCGTCATCGCTGGGAAGGTAGCGCTTGATGAAGTCTCTTCCTGGCTTGACCATGGCCCCTCCGATATATTAATGCGGGAAAATGTCCTAATTTTTATCTCAAAAAGAATAGTCGATCTCGATACTGTTGCGCAACTTGTCATGACGCGGCCTCGGCTCCATTGGCGCCCATTCTTGCGATATGCGGAGACGACGCCTATCTTCCCCCTCGCCAGACGGCCGGGCGGTCGCTGTTCGCTGCTTTTCCCGCGAGGGACGGCGGCGGGTGGAGGAAAGTCCGGGCTCCACGGGAACGCGGTGCCGGGTAACGCCCGGCGGGGGCGACCCTAGGGAAAGTGCCACAGAAACATACCGCCGGCCCGCGCCCGCGAGGGTGCGCCGGCAAGGGTGAAATGGTGCGGTAAGAGCGCACCGCGCCACCGGCGACGGGGGCGGCAGGGCAAACCCCACCGGGAGCAAGACCAAATAGGGGCGACACGCCGGCGGCAACGCCGGCAGGCGGGTTCCAGCGCCGTCGCCCGGGTCGGTCGCGCGAGGCGTTCGGCAACGGGCGCCCCAGAGGAATGACCGTCCCTGGCCGCGAGGCCAGGACAGAACCCGGCTTACAGGCCGTCTGGCAAATTCTCCCTCATTGCTCCTGTTGAAATTCGGGTCCGATCATGCGCTTGCGGCGTCTGGCGCAGGTAACGCTTTCGATTCGCCGTACCGGGAACATTGCAAGAACAAATCCCCGTTCGGTCGCGACGATTTACTGGGCCGTCATTGAAGAAACCGGGGGCGATCCCCGGCGAGTCCTTTGGCGATCACAGGGGAGACTACCTAAAACGCGGAATAAACTGGAAAATCCCTTAGTTGCCCGTTGACGCCCAGAAAATACCATGATATCCCATGTCGTCCTGATGACGGATAGAAGCCGATTCTCTGCTGGATCGCGCGCTTCCCGAGGGACGGCAGTTCAGGGGTGGGTGGGAACGTGCCGTGGCCGCTTTTTTTCGCGGAACATTTGAGAAGCACCGGCTGGACAAGAAGGCGCGAGTCTCTGTCCCGGCCGAGTTCCGCAACCGCCTCAAGAACCAGCCCTTCGAGGGCATCGTCGCCTTCCCGTCGCTGCGCCACGGTTCGAGGCACAAGGTGCTGGAATGCTCCGGCGCCGATCGGCTGGACCAGATGAGCGCCAGCATCGACCCCACCCAGGTGATGCCGGGCGGCACCAGCCAGACGATCCAGATGCTGTTGGGTCAGGCGCGCGACCTCGCCTTCGACGGCGACGGGCGCATCGTGCTGCCAGACCAGTTCGTCACGCATCTCGGCGCGCCCGAGCAGGTCACCTTCGTCGGCCAGGGCCCGTTCTTCGAGATCTGGGAGGCCGGCGCCTTCACCGCGCGCGCCCAGGCGATGCTGCAGGACGGGCTGGCCGCGGCCGACAAGATCCTGGGGGGCGGCCAGTGACCGACGCCCTGCCCCACCGCCCGGTGATGGTGCGCGAGGTGCTGGAGGCGCTGAACCCGCGCGCCGGCGCTCTTTATATAGACGCGACCTTCGGCGGCGGCGGCTACAGCGCCGCCCTGCTCGACGCCGCGGACTGCCGCGTGTTCGGCATCGACCGCGACCCGCGTGCCGCCGCGCGCGCGCAAAGCCTGTCCGAGCGCTACCGCGACCGGCTGACCTTCGTGCTCGGCCGCTTCGGCGACATGCTCGATCTGCTGAAGCAACGCGGCGTCACGCGCGCCGATGGCGTCGCCTTCGACCTCGGCGTCTCCTCGCCCCAGATCGACGACCCGGCGCGCGGCTTCTCGTTCCGCGCCGACGGGCCGCTCGACATGCGCATGGGCGACGAGGGGCCGAGCGCGGCCGAGATCGTCAACACCCTGCCCGAGGCGACGCTGGCCGACATCCTCTATCGTCTCGGCGAGGAGCGCCGCTCGCGCGCCGTGGCGCGCGCCATCGTCGCCGCCCGCGCCGCGAAGCCGATCGCCCGCACCCTCGAGCTGGCCGACATCGTGCGCCGCGCCGTGGGCCACGTTCCGTCCGGCATCGATGCCGCGACGCGCCGCTTCCAGGCCATCCGCATCTACACCAACGACGAACGTGGTGAACTCGACCGCGGCTTGAGCGCCGCCGAGAGTCTCTTGAATCCCGGTGGGCGGCTCGCCGTGGTCGCCTTTCATTCGCTCGAAGATCGAGCCGTCAAGAGCTTTCTGCGGTCCCGCAGCGGGGCCGAACCGCGTGCCTCTCGGCACATGCCCATCGCC
>JADZDN010000242.1 GCA_020851015.1 Alphaproteobacteria bacterium
CACGCCGTCCTCGATCAGCACGGTGCGGTGGCTGGGCGTGCCCTCGTCGTCGACGGTCAGCGAGCCGCGCCGGTCGGGCAGGGTGCCGTCGTCCACCACCGTGACGCCCTTGGCCGCCACCTGCCGGCCCATCAGCCCCGCGAAGGCCGAGGTCTTCTTGCGGTTGAAGTCGCCTTCGAGGCCATGTCCAACCGCCTCGTGCAGCATGACGCCGGGCCAGCCCGCGCCCAGCACGACCGGCATCTCGCCCGCCGGCGCCGGCACCGAGCCCAGGTTCACCAGCGCCTGGCGCAGCGCCTCGTCCACCTGCCCCTGCCAATGCGCGGGGTCGAGGTAGACGTCGTAGCTCGTGCGCCCGCCCGCGCCGTGGCTGCCCGTCTCCATGCGGTCGCCGTCGCCGACCACCACGGCGACGTTCAGGCGGACCAGCGGGCGGATGTCCGCCACCCGCACCCCGTCCGCGCGCAGGATCTGCACCGCCTGCCATTCGCCCGAGATCGAGGCCATCACCTGGCGAACCCTCGGGTCCTTCGCGCGCGCATAGGCGTCGATCGCGCCCAGCAGCTTCACCTTGTCGCCGAACGCGTGTCCGCCCAGCGGGTTCAAGTCGCCGTAGAGCTGGCGGTTGGTGCCCTGCGGCGGCTCGGCCAGCGCGCCGGCATGGCCGGTGCGCACGGCCTGGACGGCCTCGGCCGCGCGCCTGATCGCGGCCTCGCTGAGTTCGCTCGCGTGCGCGTAGCCCGCGGCATCGCCGGAAACGGCGCGCAAGCCGAAGCCCTGGCTGGTGTCGAAGCTCGCGCTCTTCACCTTGCCGTCGTCGAACGAGATCGACTCCGACTGGCAGTACTCCAGGAACAGCTCGCCGTCGTCGCAACCCTTCAGCGCGTCGCCGACGATGCGGTCGATGCGGCCGCGGTCCAGCCCCGCGCGGGTGAAGAAGATCTCGTCGGTCCTGGCGAGGTTCGACATGGCGATGCTCCCGGGGTTGCTGGCGGCCCATCCTATATGGGGCCGCGCGCCGACGAAACCAGCGGGCGGGGAGCGGCGCGCGATCGTGATCGCGGCATTTCTCATCCTTCGAGACGGCTGCTTCGCAGCCCCCTCAGGATGACGCGATCTGATGAAACGCTGAATCCGCGCGTCATCCTGAGGAGGCCCCGCAGGGGCCGTCTCGAAGGATGAGGGACGCCTGGCCTGCCCAGCGGGAGGCAACCTTGGTCCCGGTCACAATTCGTTGCCTATCATCGCGCGGCCGCCCGGACTATGATGGCCCGGTCACCCGACATCGACGAGGCCCCGTGCCACGACGCCTGCCTGATTTCCGCCCGCGCCCGGCGCGCGCGCTGGCCGCCCTCCTGTGGGCGGCACTGGGCGCCGGCGCGGACGCGCGGGCGCAGGACCTGGCGCCCGACGCGCTGTTCCGCCAGGTCGCGGGCTCGGTCTACATCGTCTTGGCGGCCGACAACGCCGACCTCAAGGCGATGATGGGCAATCCGGTGGTGCCGCCCGACCAAGCCCCGGGCGCCGCCCCGCCGACGGCGCGCGAGCGCGCGCTGCGCGAGGTCGGGCGCGGCAAGCGCCCGCCGCTGTCGTTGGGATCGGCGGTCGCGCTCACGCCCGAGATCGCCGTCACCAATTGCCACGTCGTCGCCAACCACCAGTTCGTCGCGATCGTCGAGGGCAACCGCGGCGTTCCCGCCAAGGTCGTGCAGTACCAGCCCAACGACGTCTGCCTGCTGCATGTCGCCGGCCTGGCGCTGAAGCCGGTCGCCGCCGTGCGCATGTCGGCCGACGTGCGGGTGGGCGAGCGCGCCTATGCGATCGGCAATCCGCGCGGGCTCGAACGCAGCCTGTCGGAGGGGCTGGTGTCGGGCATGCGCGTGCGGGACAAGGTGAAGATCGTGCAAACCACCGCGCTGATCTCGCCCGGCTCGTCGGGCGGCGGGCTGTTCGACGCCGCCGGACGCCTGATCGGCATCACCACCTTCAAGTCGCAATTCGATCCTCAGCTCAACTTCGCCGTCGCGCCCGAGGAATTCTGGCCGCTGCCGGAAACGGTCCTGGCGGGCGGCGTGGCGCCCGTGCCGGCCGCGCCATCGCCGGTGCCGTCCGCCCCGCCTAGCGGCCCGCGGCCGGTCGAGCTGCAGCCCGACGCGCTCACCCGCTGCGGGCCGATCGAACTGCGCGGCATCAACTTCGTGACCAGCACGGTCAAGTGCATCGAGCGCGAGGAGCGCAAGTTCTCCGGGGAAGCGGTCGAGGTGTCGCAGATCGCCGGCGGGTTCGCCAGCGGCACGCTGGAAGTGTTCCATGCGCGGATCATCGGCGAACGCAACTGGTCCCCGCTGTCGGCAACCGCGCTGCGCCAGGGCGTGGCGGATTGGGCGAAGGCGTACAGCCCGACCAATATCTCGCCCTTCCAGCCCAACCCGTTCCCGCACTACTCGCTGAACATCGCCGTGAAGGGACGCGACTTCGCCTGCGCCCGCGGCACCGCATACCGCGCCGCGGGCAAGAAGGTTACCGTCTGGCTGACCTATTGCGAACCCGGCCGCCACGTCCTGTCGGCCGCGAACGTTGCCGCCGTCTTCCGCGCAGTGAAGTTCGACTAGGGCGCTTGCCCTGCTGGCGCACCGCCCTGGTGCGCGCCGCCGCGGCCCAGTTTTGGCCACGATACCGTCAGTTTCGCGTCAGGCAGGGGCTGCATGATCCCGGCCGCGCGATCGCAGGGGGTGCGTGCCCGCTGCGGATCGCGCGGCAACCCGGCGCCGGCGCGAAGAAGACTGGGTGTCCCCTTCAATGACCGTGCGGCGTGCGGGGAACGGCGGAATTGATGCTGCGGCAATCGGGCCTCGTGCGCGCCTTGGCTCTGGCTCTGGCCCTGCCGACCTTGGCGGCAGCCGAAGAGCCATCCGACGACGATCCGGCGGCGCTGGCGTTCGGGGCGGGTTACTACGATGTGGTCCGCCAGCGCGACGGCGCCGGGCTGTTCAACCTCGAATACCGCTCGGACAAGCACCTGTGGTGGTTCAAGCCGCAGGTAGGCATGTGGGCGACCGGCCAGGGCAGCTTCTTCACCTATGCCGGCGTGCGCATGGATGTCTATTTCGGCAACCGCCTGGTGTTCACGCCCAGCTTCTCGCCCGGCTTCTATCTCCAGGGCAACGGCCGCGATCTCGGCTACCTGGTCGAGTTCCGTTCCTCGGCGGAACTCGCCTATCGCTTCGACGACTACTCGCG
>JADZDN010000243.1 GCA_020851015.1 Alphaproteobacteria bacterium
ATCGAGTTGCGTGCCGCATTTCGGGCAGATGATCGGATCGCGCCGCAAATCATAGAATACGGCGGCGCAGCTCTGGCAGGTGCGCTTGACACCCCATTCCGGCTTGGCCACGGCAATTCTCCCTGGAACAGCGCCAATTCGCCGGCGGCTGCGGGGGGCGCCAGCCCCTCCGGCCGCGAAGGACGGGTGCAATTGCCACGCCCGCCCCGGCTTGTCAAAATTAAAAACTCCCTGGCCCGGAAGCGGTTTCCGGGCGTCGCCCGGCACCTTGGTTAAGCCTCGGACATTTCGCCCGACCGAGGTTCCATGCTAGAGAGCGCCCGCCGTCGGCGCCCGCGTCGCTTGCCAGCGAAACGGGCACGCCGCGGCCCGCCTGGGAGGGGGGCGAGGACGTGAACCAGCGCGCAGTTCCGCTTGTCGCCGCGGCCTCGCCGCCGCTTGCCGGCCGTGCCGACGTGCCGGGCGACAAGTCCATCTCGCACCGCGCGCTGATGTTCGGCGCCGTCGCCGTCGGCCGGACCGAAATCACCGGGCTGCTGGAAGGCGAGGACGTGCTGCGCACCGCCCAGGCCTGCCGCGCCATGGGCGCCAGGATCGAGCGCATCAGCGAGGGCCGGTGGACCGTCGAGGGCGTCGGGGTCGGCGGACTTGGCGAGCCGGCCGAGGTGCTGGACCTGGGAAATTCCGGCACCAGCACGCGGCTGCTGCTGGGCCTGGTCGCGACCCACGACATCACCGCCTTCTTCACCGGCGACGCGTCGCTGTGCCGCCGGCCGATGGCGCGGGTGACGACGCCGCTCAGCCAGATGGGCGCCCGCTTCGTGACGCGATCGGGCGAGCGGCTGCCGCTGGCGGTGGTCGGCGCCAAGTCGCCGCTGCCGATCACCTACCGCGTGCCGGTCGCCTCGGCGCAGGTGAAATCGGCCGTGCTGCTGGCAGGCTTGAACACGCCCGGCGAAACCACGGTGATCGAGCCGGTGGCGACGCGCGACCACAGCGAGACCATGCTGCGGCACTTCGGCGCCACGGTCACGGTGGCGCCGGCCGAGGGCGGCGCCACGCGCATCACGCTGGCGGGCCAGCCCGAGCTCAAGGGCCGCGACGTGGCGGTGCCGCGCGATCCGTCTTCGGCGGCCTTCCCGCTGGTCGCCGCGCTGATCGTGCCGG
This sequence comes from Alphaproteobacteria bacterium, assembly GCA_020851015.1. The sequence goes on from JADZDN010000243.1 coordinate 1,168, forward strand.
GCGCAAAGCTGCACCTGCCCGGCATCGGCATCAATCCGCTGCGCGCCGGGCTGATCAAGACGCTGCGGGAGATGGGCGCGGCGATCACGCTCGACAACCAGCGGATCGAAGGCGGCGAGACGGTGGCCGACCTGACCGCCGCCGCCGGCGCGCTGACCGGCATCGAGGTGCCGGCGGAGCGGGCGCCGACGATGATCGACGAGTACCCGGCCCTTGCCGTTGCCGCGGCTTTCGCGCGCGGCCGCACCGTGATGCGGGGCCTGGCGGAGCTGAAGGTCAAGGAGAGCAACCGGCTGGCGGCGATCGCCCGCGGGCTCGAGGCGAACGGCGTCAAACTGGAGATGGGCGAGGACAGCCTGGTCGTCGAGGGCGGCGGCGGCGCCCCGCCCCCCGGCGGCGGGCTGGTGGAAACCCAGATGGACCACCGCATTGCCATGGCCTTCCTGATGCTGGGCCTGGCCACGAAGGCGCCGGTGCGGATCGACGACGGCAGCTTCATCGACACCAGCTTTCCCGGCTTCGTCGCCCTGATGAACGGGCTTGGAGCCCGGATCGCGCCCGCCCGCCCATGAACAGGGTCGTCGCGGTGGACGGTCCGGCGGCCTCGGGCAAGGGAACCCTGGCGCGGCGCCTGGCGCGGCATTACGGCTTCGCCCATCTCGACAGCGGCCGGCTGTACCGCGCCGTGGCCCTGCGGGTTATCCGTGAAGCCATTGATCCGAATGACGAAAAAGCCTGCTCATCAGCCGCGGCGACGCTCGACCTGGCGCATCTCGACGACCCGGCGCTACGATCCGAGGCGGCCGGGCGGATGGCCAGCCGCGTGTCGGCCCATCCCCGGGTGCGCCGGGCGCTGCTGGACTTCCAGCGCCGCTTCGCCGCCACCCCGCCGGGCGCCGTGATCGACGGGCGGGATATCGGCACCGTGATCTGCCCGGACGCGCCAGCCAAGCTGTTCGTGACCGCCACGGTCGAGGAGCGCGCCCGGCGCCGGCACAAGGAGTTGCTAGACCAGGGCGAGGCGGCTATATATGCCGCCGTTCTGAAGGACTTGGCGGACCGCGACGCGCGCGACACCTCGCGCGCGACGGCGCCGCTGGTCCGGGCGGCCGATGCCTTTCTGCTCGACACCACGTCGATGGATGTAGAGGCCGCCTTTGCCGCCGCGCTCGCCTATGTCGAGTCGCGCATCGGTCCGGCCAAGGCCGGAGCGGGCCTGGAAACGGCGGCACGGAACGCGCAGTAAGCCGCACGTCGCCTGTTGCCGGCGAAAGCCGGAATCGGTGGCGTGTTTTGTCACGTCCTTGCAGACCGCCGGATACAACCGGTCGGCCGGAATAGGAAGAAAGGAAGCACCGATCCATGGCCCGAGCCGCCACCGCCAAGTCCACCCCCCCGAAAGAAAGCTTCGCCGCCCTCCTCGACGAGTCGATGGGCGCCGCCAACGGCCTTGAAGGCACCGTCATCAAGGGCACCGTCGTCGCCATCGAGAACGACGCCGCGCTGATCGACGTCGGACTGAAGTCCGAGGGCCGCGTCGCGCTGCGCGAGTTCGCCTCGGCCGGCAGGCCCGCCGAGATCCGCGTCGGCGACAAGGTCGAGGTCTACCTCGAGCGGATGGAGG
>JADZDN010000244.1 GCA_020851015.1 Alphaproteobacteria bacterium
AATCCGAACGGCATCATGACCTATGGCGACGTGTTCTCGCTGATCTACAACCACGATACCTTCAAGAAGAAGGGCTGGGCGCCGCCCAAGGCCGAGTGGTCGGAGCTGACGCGGCCCGAGTTCAAGGGCGCGATGGTCCTGCCGCCGGCCAACACGACCTATGGTCTCTACGTCATGATCATCCTGGCGCGGCTCAATGGCGGCAGCGAGAACAACATCGATCCCGGCGTGAAGGCGCTGAAGGCGCTGGCGCCGGGCATCGTCGAGTGGCCGACGACCTTTGCCCGCATGGGCCAGTTCCTCGAGGACGGATCAGCGGCGGTCGGGTTCTATACCTCTTCGACCGCGGCCGAGCTCGGCAAGCGCGGCATCCCGGTCAGCTACGTGACGCCCAAGCCGATCATGTTCACCGGCACGGCGGCCGGCATCATGAAGAACGCGCCCAACCCGCAGGGCGCGCGCGCCTTCCTGAACTGGTGGCTGTCGACCGAGGTGCAGCAGGCCCGCGCGCAGGGCTATGGCAACACGGTGATGAACAAGGAAGTGACCGGCAATCCGATTCCCGCCGCCGAGTTGGCCAAGATGGAGAAGATCGACTACGACGTCGTGAACAAGGCGCGGCCGGAATGGATCAAGGTCTTCGAGCGCGAGATCGCGCCGAAATAGTCCCTCCGGCCCGACCCGATGCCGCAGGAAGGGCGTGCCCGGCCGCAGGCGGGGCTTGACGTCGCGGGACTGATCAAGCGCTTCGGCGCCAGCGTGGCGGTAGCCGGCGTCGACCTGTCGGTGCGTCCCGGCGAGTTCTTCACCGTGCTTGGACCGTCGGGCTGCGGCAAGACGACACTGCTGCGGATGGTCGCGGGCATCCTGGTGCCGGATGGCGGGCGCATCGCGATCGGCGGGCGGGACGTGACCGCGGCACCGATCTGGACCCGCCGCGTCGGGCTGGTGTTCCAGAACTATGCCCTGTTTCCGCACATGAGCGTCGCCCAGAACGTGGGCTTCGGCCTGGCGATGCAGAAGGTGGCGCGCGAGGAGCGCACGGCGCGCGTCGCACGCGCGCTGGGCACGGTCCGATTGGATGGCTACGAGGCACGGCGGCCGAGCGAATTGTCGGGCGGCCAGCAGCAGCGCGTCGCGCTGGCCCGCGCCATCGTCACCGAGCCGGACCTGCTCTTGCTCGACGAGCCGCTGTCGAACCTCGACGCGCGCCTGCGGGAAGACATGCGCGCGGAGCTGCTGGACTTGCAGCGCCGGGTCGGCATCACCACCGTGCTGGTGACCCACGACATCCACGAGGCCTTCGCGCTGTCGGACCGGGTGGCCGTCATGCGGGCGGGCAGGGTGGAGCAGCTCGGCGCGCCGACCGAGCTTTACGATCGGCCGGCGAATCGCTTCGTCGCCGGGTTCCTGGGGCCGGTGAACGAATGGGAGGGGCGGGTCGAAGCGCGCAGCGCAGGACAGGCCCGGGTCGCCGTGGAGGGCATCGGCAGTTTCGAGGTCGCCGCCCCGGAGACCTGCGCGGTCGGCCAGACCGCCTGGCTGGTGCTGCGGCCGGAGCGGGTGCGCATCGAGGCGGCCGAGGCGACCGCGTCCGGCCTTATCGGACGGGTCGATCACGTCTCGCATCTCGGCAACCTGGTGAACTACCGCGTCGCGCTCGGCGCCCGCGCGCTGGCGGTGCAATCGCCGCCCCTGCGCGGCCAGACGCTGGGCTTGGGGCAGAGCGTGCGGGTTACCTGGCACGCCGGCGATGTCGCGGCGGTGGCGGTATGACCGCGGTCGCGCTTGCCGGGACCGACTTTCCGCGCGCGTCGCTCGCCACCAGGTTGGGCGGGGCCGGATGGCTGTTCCTGGCGCCCGCCGTCGTGCTGATGATCGCCGCCTACTTGGCGCCGCTGTTCGACAGCATCGTCATCAGCTTCCATCCGAACACGCCGCAGGGGATCGACCGCGCGCACTGGATCCTCGGCAACTACGCGCGGCTGTTCGACGACTACTACGCGACCGTGCTGCTGCGGACATTGCGGGTCAGCGTCGCCATCACGCTGCTGTCGGTCCTGCTCGCCTATCCCGTCGCACTGTGGCTGGCGGAGCTGAGCCCGCGCGGCCAGACCTGGGCGATCCTGGCCTACATGTCGCCCTGGCTGGTGAACACCGTGGTCAAGTCGTTCGGCTGGACCTTGATCCTCGGCAACAGCGGGGTCATCAACACCGGCCTGCGCGCGGCGGGGCTGATTGACGCGCCGCTGCGCCTGATGTTCAACGAGCTGGGGATCGTCGTCGGCCTCTTGCCCGGGCATTTCCTGTTCGTACTGCTGCCGCTGTGGGCGGCGCTCAAGGGCCTCGACGACAACCTGCGCTGGGCCGCGATGACGCTGGGCGCCCGGCCGGGGACGGTGTTCCGGCGCATCACCCTGCCGCTGACCCTGCCGGCGCTGCTGGCCGGCGGGATCATCAACTTCACCATGAACATGGCGGCCTTCGCCGCGCCGGCGCTGCTCGGCGGCACGCGCGCCCGCGTGCTGTCCTTCGTCGCCTACCAGGTCAACCTCGAGGAGCTCAACTGGCCGTTCGGCGGCGCTCTTGCAGTCGCCATGCTCACGGTGACGCTGGGCTTCATCGCGCTGGCGCAGTGGGTCGGGGGACGGCTGCGATGAAGCGCGCGCTGACCGCCTTCAACGTGCTGATGATCGTCTACATCCTGGCGCCGATCGTGCTGGTGGTGTGGATGTCGTTCACGCCGACCATGCTGTTCCGCATACCGGTCACGCAGTTCTCGCTGCGCTGGTACTACGAGGTATTCTCCTACAGCGCCTATGTCGACGCGGCCCTGCTCAGCCTGCGGCTGGGGCTCTTGGCCGCGCTGGTCGCCGTCGCGGTCGGCTTCTGCGCCGCCTACGGGCTGGTGCGGTGGAAGCCGCCGGGATCGGCGGCGCTGATGGGGCTGTTCACCGCGCCGCTGGTCGTGCCGGCCGTCGTCTTCGGCATCGCCATGCTGCAGTTCATCAACCGGATCGGACTCTATGGCAGCTTCACCGCGCTGCTGCTGGCGCACGTGGTGCTGGTGATGCCGTTCGCGGTGCGCACGCTGCAGGCGGCGATCCAGGAGCACGGACCCGAGCTGGAATGGGCGGCGATGAGCCTGGGCGCCAGGCGCTGGCGGGCGGTCATGCTGGTGACCGTTCCGCTGTGCCTGCGCGGAATGATCGCGGCTTTCCTGTTCTGCTTCCTGATCTCGTTCTCCGAGATCACCGTCACGCTGTTCATGACCGGACCCGCGCACCAGACGTTGCCGGTCCGCATATTCAACTATGTCAGCGACCGCATCGATCCCACCATGGCGGCCGTGTCGTCGATGGTGGTGATGCTGACGGTGGTGATCGCATTGGCGCTCAACCGGCTGGGCGCGCTATCGGGGTTGAAGAAATGAGCGATGAAAAGGAACTGCTGATCGACCACAAGGGCGGGGTCACGACGCTGACCTTGAACCGGCCGCCACTCAACCTGCTGACGTTCTCGCTGCTGCAGGGCCTGGCCAGGGCGTTCGACGACATCGAGGCGCGCGACGCGACGCGGGCGGTGGTGATCCGCGGGGCGGGCACGCGCGCGTTCTGCGCCGGGGCCGACCTGAAGGCCGAGGCCGAGCACGACGAGCGCACGGCCGACCGCTGGCGCGAAGTCGGGCGCGGCCTGATCGAGCGGATCGAGAGCTTTCCCAAGCCGGTGATATCGGCGGTGCAGGGCTGGTGCATCGGCGGCGGCACGGCGCTTGCTTGGCCCGCCGATATCCGCGTCGCCGCCGAGTCGGCGAAATTCCGCGCGGGCGACGTCTATCTCGGCATGAGCCCGAACTGGGGCATGGGGATGGTGCGTCTGGCGCACTATCTCGGCCGCAACCGCACGCTCGACATCATCCTGTTCGGCGACGACGTGACCGCCAAGCAGGCCTATGACTTCAACCTGGTGTCCTTCGTCTATCCGGATGCCTCGTTCGACGCCGAGGTCGCGCGGATCGCCGACAAGATGGCGGGTGCCGCGCCCTTGCCGGTGCGCGCGATCAAGGAGGGCGTGCTGGCGCAATGGCACGATTCGCCGGACCGCGCCACGCTGGTCGAGGAGCGCTGGCGCAAGATCGTCGCCGCCTCCGAGGATTTCAAGGAAGGCCCACGCGCCTGGCGCGAGAAACGCAAGCCAGTGTTCAAGGGCAAATAGAGGAAACGCCGATCATGGATTTCGCCCTCAACAAGGCACAGCAGGAACTCCGGGAGCAGGCGCGCGAGGCGGTCCAGCGCGTCGTCGTCCCGATCGCGGCCGAGGCGCCGCCCAGCGCGAAGCTGACGCGCGATCAGGTCTCGCGCATCTACAAGGGCCTGGCGCCGCTCGGCTATCTGGGCAGCACGATCTCGCCCGACCAGGGCGGAGCCGGCATGAGTTTCCTCGACTACGGGCTGCTGCTCGAAGCGCTGGGACCGAGCCCGGTGGTACTGGGCGAAATCGTCCCGCCGCGCCTGATCGCGCGGGTCGGCACCCCGGAGCAGAAGCGGCGCTGGCTTGGCAAGCTGCTGGCGGGCGATCTCGTCTCGACCGCCGCGATCACCGAGCCGCAGGCCGGCTCGGATACGCGCGGCTTCACCTGCGCGGGCGTTCCCGGTCCCGACTTCTACACCGTCACCGGCAAGAAGAAGTGGATCAAGTTCGGCGGCATCGCCGACCTGATGACCTTGATGGTGGTCGAGCCGAACCTGCCGCCCAAGGCGCGCCATACCCGCCTGGTGGTGGAGCGCGGCGTGTCGCCCTGGACCAGTCGCGAGGTGCCGTCGGTCGGGCTGCGCAATCTTTCGTATGTCGAACTGGAATTCGCCGGCGCGAAGGTGCCGCGCAACAACATGCTGGCCGAGCCTGGCACGGCGCTGGCGGCTTTCGGACGCGGCATCGAGGCGTCGCGGCCTTTCATCGGGCTGACGGCCGTGGGCATCGCCGCCCACGCGCTGGAGATCGCCACGCGCTACACCCGCGACCGCGTCGCCTTCGGCCGCCCGATCGCGAAGTTCCAGGCGATCCAGGTGGCGCTGGCCGACGCCGCGGCCGAGGTATCTGCCGCGCGGCTGTTGTGCCTGCAGGCGCTGTGGATGATGGACGCGGGCGAGCACTGCGCGCGCGAGGCGTCGATGGCGAAGGTTTTCGCCGCCGAGGCATCGGTGCGCGCGTGCAACGCCGCCATGGACGTGATGGGGGCGATGGGCCTGTCGGAAGAGGCGGGGGTCGAGCGCTGCTGGCGCGATTGCCGCATGCTGACGGTGATCGACGGCACGTCCGGCATCAACCGCCTGATCGTCGGACGCGAGATCACGGGCCATGCCGCTTTCATCTGAGGCGGCGGCGCCGCGCCTGCCGGTCGGCCGCATCCTGGCGCCACGCTCGGTCGGGGTCTTTGGGGCCTCGGACGACCGCGGCAAATGGGCCGGGCGGATCATGTACTACCTGGCCCTGCACGGCTACGCGGGCGAGATCATCCCGATCAACCCGCGCCGCGACGTGGTGCAGGGCAGGAAATGCTACGCCCGCGTCGCCGACGCGCCGCCGATCGACGTGGCGATCATCGCCATCCCGGCCGACAAGGCGGTGGACGCGGTCCGCGAATGCGCCGAGGCGGGCGTCGGAAGCTGCCTGATCATCACCAGCGGCTTCGCCGAGGTCGAAGGCGGCGGGGTGGACGCGCAGAAGAGCCTGGTCGATATCGCGCGGCGCAGCGGCATGCGCCTGGTGGGCCCGAACTGCCTGGGCATCATCAATGTGCTGAACGGCCTGGCGTTGACCTCGGCCCGCGTGCTGGAGGTCGAGAAGCTGCATCGCGGCGCGATCGGCTTCGTCACCCAGAGCGGCGCGCTGATGCTGTCCGTGTTCAACCGCGCGCATGACGCGGGCATCGGGTTCAGCCAGCTCGTGTCGGTCGGCAACCAGGCCGACCTCGAATTGTGCGACTTCCTCGAGCACATGATCGGCGATCCCGATACGAGGGCGATCTGCTTGCATATCGAGGGGCTGAAGGACGGGCGGCGCTTTCTCGAGTTGCTGCGCCGGGCACGCGAGGCGGCAAAGCCAGTGTTCGTGCTGAAAACCGGCCGCAGCGCCGCGGGCGAGGTGGCGGCGCGCTCGCATACCGCCAGCATGGCCGGCGCGTACCCCGTGTTCCGCGCGGCCTGCCGGCAGGAAGGGGCGGTGCTGTGCGACGATCCCGATACGATGATCCTGGCGGCAGACATGGCGGTGCGCTTCGGCCCGTGTCCGCCCGGCGACGTCGGCATCGTCTCCTCGTCGGGCGGGATCAACGGCGTGGTGCTGGACCGCATGGCCGACATGGGCCTGCCGGTGGCGACGTTCGGTCCCGCGACGCGCTCGGCGCTGGCCCAGCACATGCTGCCGAGCCACCTGGGCAACCCGGTCGACCTGGGCACGCGCAAGCAGGAGGTCGGCGGGGGCGACAGAGTGGGCGAGGAGATCGTTCGAATTGTCGCGGCCGAAAAGTCGGTTGGCGTCGTCGTGGTGCCGCTGACCACCAGCCCGAATTACGAAGCGACGGCCGGTGCATTGGCCAAGGGCGTCGCCACCTGCGGCAAGCCCGGGTTCGTCATCCTGACCCCGGGGTCGGTCGCAACCGAGGTCAGGCGCGTGATCCGCGCGGAGGGCGTGCCGGTCTGCGACCGCGTCGATGACGGGCTGCGGATGCTCGCCGCCTACCGCGATTTTCAGCGGTCGCCAGTGTCGCCCGCGCCGGTTGTCGCGCAACCCCCCCTGTCGATCGTACTGCCATCCGCCGGCTATCTGAGCGAGCCGGAAGCGAAGGCCCTGCTGGCCAAGGCCGGGATTCGCACGGCCCGCGAGCAGGTCGTCGCGACGCGCGAGGAGGCGATCGAGGCGGCCGATGCGATCGGCTATCCGGTCGTGCTGAAGGGGATCAGCGCGCGCATCGTGCACAAGAGCGATGCCGGGCTGGTGAAAATCGGTCTCGCCGATCGGGCGCAGGTGGGCACGGCCTACGACGCCGTGGCGGGCGCGCTGCGCCGCCAGGACCCGGACGCGCGTCATTGCCTGGTGGCGGAGATGGTCGCGGGCGGGGCGGAGTTGATCCTGGGCGTGAAGCGCGATCCGCAGTTCGGTCCGGTCGTGATGGTCGGCGCCGGCGGCGTGCTGGTCGAGCTGCTGGAGGATACGCAGCTCGCGCTTGCCCCCGTGGACGCCACGACGGCCGAGGCGATGCTGCTGCGGCTGCGGGTCTTCCGCCTGCTGCAAGGCTATCGCGGCAGGCCCCCGCTGGATGTGGCGGCCGTCGTCGATACGCTGGTCCGGCTGGGTCGCCTGGCCCAGGCGCTGGGCGACCGGCTGACCGAGCTCGACATCAACCCGCTGATCGTCCGCGAAGCGGGAAAGGGCGCGATCGCCGTCGATGCCCGCGCCGTCATCGCCTGACGCGACAAGGAAGCGCCCGATGGTTCAACTGCACTTCGAGACGCGCCGGACCCGCAAGCCGGTGTTCCAGTTCACGCGCGAACTGATCGACGACGCCGCCGCGCGGGCCAAGGCGCCGCCCGAGGCGAAGTTGACCCTCGGCTACGATCTCCAGGACATGGACACGCTGGTGGGCGCCGATGGGCTGGTGGCGTCGAGCGACATCATCCGCGACCCGAAATTCCCGCTGTCCGATCTGGCCCGGGGCCTGCCCCGGCTGCGCTGGATCCACATCATCGGCGCGGGCATCGAGCGCCTGCTGCCGCTGGACTGGCTGCCCCGCCGCGTGACGCTGACCAACAACAGCGGCGTGCACATGCAGAAGACCGGCGAATTCGCCGCCATGGCGCTGCTGATGCTGAACAGCCGCCTGCCGCAGATTGTCGGCAACCAGCATGCCGCGCGCTGGAACTCGATCTTCACGCCGTCGATCGCCGGCACCACGGTCACGATCGTCGGGTTGGGCGATATGGGCGCCGCCGCGGCGCGCGAGGCCAAGCGGATGGGAATGCGGGTCATCGGCGTTCGCCGCAGCGGCAAGCCGCATCGCTTCGCCGACGAGATGGTCGGCGTCGAGGAGCTGGGCGCGGCCGTGGCCAAGGCGGACTGCATCTACGTCTCGGCGCCGCTGACCCCGGATACCAGGAATCTCGTCAGCCGCGCGATCCTGGACCAGGCGAAACCGGGCGCCGGGCTGGTCAACATCGGTCGGGCGGGCGTGGTGGACTACGCCGCGCTGCGCGATGCGCTGATCGCGGGCGCGCTGAGCGGTGCGATCCTCGACGTGTTCGATCCCGAGCCGCTTCCGCCGGACTCGCTGCTTTGGTCGACGCCCAACCTCGTGATCATGCCGCACTGCTCGTCCGACGACCGCGACCGCTATATCCCGCTGACCTTCGACCTGGCGTTCGAGAATCTGGCGCGGCTGATGGCGGGCCGGAAGCTGAAGAACCGGGTCGATCCCAAGCGCGGCTATTGAGGTCCGTGCAAGCGTTTCACGAATAGGTCCGAGGGGGAAAGCCCATGCGCGAGAAAGTGTTCATCACCTGCGCCGTCACCGGCGGCGGCGACACGGTCGGCAAGCATCCGGCCATCCCGGTGACGCCGGAGCAGATCGCCACCGCCGTGATCGAGGCGGGCGAGGCCGGCGCGGCGATCGCGCATATCCATGTGCGCGACCCCCAGACCGGCAAGCCCAGCCGCGATATCCGCCTCTATCGCGAGGTGGTCGAGCGTATCCGCGCGAGCAGCAGCAAGATCGTCATCAATCTCACCTGCGGCGCGGGCGGGCGCTACGTGCCTGATGCGGCGGATCCTCGCCGCGGCGCGCCCGAATCGACCGTGGCGCCGCCGCTCGACCGCGTGGCGCATGTGGTGGAGCTGAAGCCGGAGATCTGCAGCCTGGACTGCGCCACGATGAACATGGGCGAGTTCGTGTTCATGAACACGCCCGCGCATCTGCGCCAGATGGCGCAGGCGATCCGCGATGCCGGCACCAAGCCTGAACTCGAAGTCTTCGATGTCGGACAGGTGCAGCTGGCGCGCCGGCTGGTCGAGGACGGGCTGATCGCGCCGCCGGCCCTGTTCCAGATCGTGCTGGGCGTCGCCTGGGGCGCTCCGGCGACGCCGCAGGCCATGGCGTATATGAGCACCCTCGGTCCGCCCGGCGCGCACTGGGCGTCGTTCGGCATCTCGCGCATGCAGTTCCCGAGGGTGGCGCAGGCGGTGGTGCTGGGCGGGCATGTCCGCGTCGGGCTGGAGGACAACCTCTATATCGAGCGCGGCGTGCTGGCCAAGAACAACGCGGCGCTGGTCGAGAAGGCCGTCAAGATCGTGCGCTTGCTGGGGGTCGAGGTGGCGAGTCCGGCCGAGGTGCGGGCCGAACTTGGCCTGCGTGGAACACCATAGGACCCCGAACGATGACCCTGATGAAGGCGGACCTTTCCGGCAAGGCTGCGCTGGTGACCGGCGGCGCGTCGGGCATCGGGCTCGCGACCGTCGAGCGCCTGGCGGGCTGCGGCGCGCGCGTTGCGATGAATCATCTGCCCGACGACCCGGCGGGCGCGCGCGAGATCGCGCGGCTGCGCGCCCAGGGACTCGACGTGGTCGGCGCCCCCGGCGATGTGGCCGACGCGAACGCGGCGTCGGGCATCGTCGGGGCGGTGGTGGCGGCGCTGGGCCGGCTCGACTACCTGGTCAACAATGCCGGCACGCCGGTGTCGCGCGATCCGGTGCCGTTCACCGATCTCGACAAGTTGGACGAGGATTTCTGGGGACGCATTCTGCAGACCAACCTGGTGGGGCTGTTCCGCTGCGTGCGCGCGGCGGCCCCGCACCTGAAGGCCTCGCGCGGCGCGGTCGTCAACCTGGCCTCGATCGCGGGATTCGGCGGCGTGGGCAGCAGCCTTGCGTATGCCGCGAGCAAGGCCGGCGTCGTCAACCTGACGCGCAATCTGGCGATCGCGCTGGCGCCGGAAATCCGCGTCAACGCGGTGGCGCCCGGCCTGGTCGACACGCCCTGGACCAAGCCCTGGGCCGATCAGCGCAAGCGGGCGAGCGTCGAGCGCACGGCGCTCAAGCGCATGGCCACGCCCCAGGACATCGCCGACGTGATCCTGTTCTTCTGCGCCGGTGCGGACTTCGTCACCGGGCAGACGCTGCTGTGCGACGGCGGGCGCGCGACCAGCGCCTGACGGTCAGTTGACCGGCTTCCAGGTCCCGTCCGCCTGCAGGCAGGCGGTGCCGGTCTTGACCGTCTCCTTGCCGTCCACGGTCATCTTGCTCTGGTATGGCTTGCAGTTGGCGGACGCGCCGGCGGCGGCCTGGCCCTGCCCGCCCGGCAGGGCGGGAAGGCTGGGTGCCGCGCCGGTAGCGGCAGGCGCCGGCTGATAGGCGGGCGGCGGCGGGGCGTAGGCGGCGGGCTGGGCCGGCGCGGCAACGGGCGGCGCACCGCCGCGCTTGGCGCGCAAATGGTCCAGCAACGCGACGGAGGGCTGTCCGTCCTGCGCCAGGCCGTTGTTGTACTGGTAGGCGCGAATCGCGTTGCCGGTGCGCGGCCCGTAGCGGCCGTCGGGCGGGCCGGCATCGTATCCCGCCGCGTTCAGTTCGCCCTGCACGGCCGCGGTCAGCTCGCTGCCACTGCCGGCTGGCGCGGCGGAAGACGACGTGGCCTTGTCCTTCTTGCCGATGACATGGCCCGATCCGGCGCCAACGCCCGCGCCGACCAACCCGCCGACGACGGCGCCGACCGGCCCGCCCAGGGCGAAGCCGATGCCGGCGCCGCCGCCCGCGCCGGCGCCCGCGCCAAGCAGCGTGCTGTCCTGGGCAGCGGATTGCGTCGTGCTCCACGCCACCAGCCCGGCGCCCAGCGCCAGCGTGACAAGCACTTTCGATACCATGGCCATGCAAGCCTCCCTCGCGATCCCGATCGCGGACGGAATGTCTAATACCAAGCTGCATTGATCAGAACCCATTGGCCCAGTCTCTGGTGCCGATCGAGATGATTTGCCAGGGCTGATTGACGAGCTTGTTCCAAGCTTCGCAGCAATGGTCGATGATGGCGTCGTAGG
>JADZDN010000245.1 GCA_020851015.1 Alphaproteobacteria bacterium
ATGTCGAGCAGCAGCACCAGGTCGAACGACCGCGGCAGGAACAGCTTGCCGATGTCCATGCAGTCGGCCAGCACGGCGACATACGGCACGTCCGCCTGGATCTTCTCCAGGTAGGGCCGATAGATGTCGACGCCGACGCGGATCTCCGCGTCGATATACTGCGACTTCAACGAAAGGCCGCAGGCCACGTCGAGCACGCTCTTCACCTTGCCGGTGGGGTACAGCCCCTCGGCCTCGAAGATGCGCTCGACCGTGTTCGCGACCCAATCCTCGCGCGGCATGAAACCCCCTCGGTTTCAAGCAGTCTTGCAAGAACCGAGCCGCGGGTTGGTTAAGGGATCGCTACTTTCGCGCCAGCTCGCTTGCGACGTGGCCTATGGCCGCACCGAAGCCGCCGCCGGCGACGGACCGCAGCGCGACCGCCGGCAGCCAGGGCACGCGGTCGGTGCCCAGGCTGGCCCAGGCGCGCTGCGCCGCCAGGACCACGGTCGCGACGCCGAGCGCGCCGGCCAGCGACAGGATCCAGGAATCGACCGTCACCACCAGGTCGAGCCCGGCGATCAGCGCCGCCACGCCGTCGATATCGTCGCGCAGGTCCAGGCCCGGCGCCTCGGCCAACGCACCGGCCGCCGTCGCCCGCTCCGCGTCGTCCAAATTGAGCTGCAGCGACACGCAGCGCGCTTCTGCCAATGCGAACAGGGGCTGCAGGTCCGTGACCCGCGCATAGCGCAGATCGCGCGCGCCGCCGGCCTGGCTGCTGCGCCAGCAAAGCCCGATCTTCCGCCCCTCCCCCAGCCCGTCGAGCCAGCCGCGCCAACGCGCCAACAAGGCGGGATCGGCCAGCAGATAGGCGCGCCGCGCGGGAAACGCCCCCAACGTCGGGCGGAACAGGCGCGGCAGGCTGCCGGCGGCGATCCAGGCCTCGGCGTCCTCCACGACGGGCGGCGGCTCCTTTTCGCCCGGCCCCGGCCGCCGCACCGGCAGGATGCGCGCCCGGGGAAACGAGCGGCGGAACAGCGGCGCCAGCCTTGCGTCGCACTCCAACAGGTACTTGTCGACCTTCCCCTGTTCCAGCAAGTCGACGCAGCTCGCGAACAGGATCTCGTCGCCCAGCCCCTGTTCGCGCCGCACCAGCAGGCGGCACGGCCCGCGGCCATCCCACATCGGCAGGGCGACCGGGCCGGGGGCGCTGGGCAGGCGCAGGCGGTATTCGTATTCGCGCCAGCCCTCGTCGAGCCGCCCCAGGCCGAGCAGACTCAAGCCGCGGTTCCAGTGCGCCAGGGGATCGCCCGGCTTCAGCGCCAGGGCGCGGTCGAACGCGGCGATGCTTTCTTCCAGCCGCCCGGCCTGGCGCAGCGCGATGCCGCGATTGATGTGGAAGCCCGCCGCGTCCGGCCGCAGCGCAATCGCCCGGTCGAACCACGCGATGGCGTCGGCGCCGCGGCCCTGGCGGTTCAGCGCCGTCCCCTCTTCGGCCAGCAGCGCGGCGAGATTGGCGCGCGACCCTGCATGCGCCGGGTCGATCGCCAGCGCGGCCTCGTAGCGCGCGCGCGCTTCCGCCGCCCGTCCGCCGGCGCGCAGCGCGGTGCCGACCATCCAGTGGAGCTGCGGATCGCGGGGCGCCATTGCGAGCGCGCGCTCCAGCGTCGCGACCGCGCGGTCCGTAAGCCCCTGCTCCGCCTCTGCCACGCCCTGGCGGACCAGTGCCGCCATCTCGTCGCGATCGTCCATGCCCGTCTGCGCCTGCTTGCCCCGTTCCTGCATAGCACCGCCCGGCAATTCCTGCCGGCCGGGCACAGCAGCATTTTCCCCGGCGGACGAAAACCCTGCCCCGGCCTGTCTTGGTTAACGCTGGAAATTCAATCGGTTGGCCCTTGGCCCGGGGCTTGCTCCCAAGCCATCGCATCAATCGGATCGGGCGCCATGGAAACCTCGACAATCGACGCCGCAGGCCAGGCCGCGACCAGCGGCAGCAAGTCCCGGAAGAGTGCCACCGAGATCTTCGGCGATGTACTCGCCAAGTTCCTCGACCGGATCGGCACGACCGTGGACGGCCAGGATGCCCCCGAGGAAGCCTTCTTCGAGCCCAAGCCGCAGGCGGCAGAGCACGCCACGCCGCCCGACCGGCCGGACGAGGTGCCGCCGCCCGACCGCCGCGAGACGAGCGACAAGACGCGCGACGATCTTCCGCCCCTGCTCGCCGCGGCCTTCGTGGCCGCGCGCGACGAGCCCGGCAGCCGCCCGGCGGCACCCACCGCCGACGCCGCCGCGAGCGACGAAGAGTTCCACCCGGACGCCACGGCAGCGCCGCGCTCTCCGTCGACGACGGCCGAGCCCGGTGCTGCCGCGCGCGTGCCGACGCCCCCGCAAGCCAAGGACCCGGCGTTGGCGCCGGTCGCCGCACCGCCGGTTCCGTTCGCGGCCAGCGGCAGCGTTCCCAACGCGCCGCCGCCCCAGGTTCAGGTCACCGTCGCGCCGGCCGCCGTCCAGGCCCAAGCCAACGCGCCGCTGGCGGCCGGGTCGGCGCTCCCCCTGCAGGAACAGGGCAACGATGCGCCGAAGCCCACCCTCTCGGTGAGCGGCACGAGCGGCCCGAGCGCGCCCGCCGCCGTCCTCAGCGATGGAAGCACCAATGGCGGCGCCAACGGCGACGCGGGTGCCAACGGCAATTCCGGCCAGCCGGGCTTCGGCAACATGCCAGCGGGCATCGTCCTGCCTGCCGCCGCCCAGGCGCAGGCCGCCGCATCGGCCGCGCGTTCCGCACCCTTCGCCGCCGCGATCGAGCAGGTTGCCGCCGACGGCGCCGACGCCGCGCCTACGCCCGTCCTACCCGCGAACGCGCTCGCCGGCGCCGAGCCCGCCGCCGGCGCGAAGCGCGCCGCCGCCCTGCCGCCCGCACCGCCGCTTCCCCGCCTGGCGGCGATGGAGCAGATCGCGATCAACGTCCGCAAGGCGGTCGCCGCCGGGCTGGACGAGGTGACGATCCAGCTTCGCCCCGACGAGCTGGGGCGCATCGACGTGCGCATGGAGGTCGGCAAGGACGGCCAGGTCTCCGCCCATATCCGCGCCGACAAGCCCGAGACTCTGGATCTGCTGCAGCGCGACGCGCGCGGCCTGGAGCGCGTGCTGCAGGAAGCCGGCCTGCGCACCGACAACAATTCGCTGAGCTTCGGCCTGCGCGGCGACAACGGCGCCCAGGGCCAGGGCCAGGGCCGGCCGCAGCAGGGCATCGTCGCCGAGACGCCCGAAGAGACCGCCGCCCCCCTGCCCCCCATCATCCGCGCGGCCGACGGCCGCGTCGACCTGCACGTCTGAGGATCGCGCCATGAGCACCATCGGTTCCGCCACCGACACCGCGACCGCCACCGGCACCACCAAGTCGATGAGCAAGCTGGCCGAGAACTTCGACCAGTTCCTGACCCTGCTGACGACGCAGCTGAAGAACCAGGACCCGCTGTCGCCGATGGATTCGGCCCAGTTCACCCAGCAGCTGGTGTCCTTTGCCGGCGTCGAGCAGCAGATCAACACGAACAAGAACCTCGAGACGCTGCTGTCGCTGCAGAAGTCCAACCAGATGGTCGGCGCGCTGGACCTGATGGGCAAGACGG
>JADZDN010000246.1 GCA_020851015.1 Alphaproteobacteria bacterium
CGACAAGACCATCCGCCGCCACACCATCGCGGTGATCGTCGACAACGAGCCGGGCATCCTGGCGCGCGTGGTCGGCCTGTTCTCGGGGCGCGGCTACAACATCGAGAGCCTGACCGTGGCCGAGGTCGATGCGCATGCCGGCCTGTCGCGCATCACGGTCGTGACCTCGGGCACCGAGATGATCATCGAGCAGATCAAGAACCAGCTCGGCCGCCTGGTCCCGGTGCACAAGGTCAGCGACCTGACCGCCGAAGGCCCGCATGTCGAGCGCGAGTTGCTGCTGGTCAAGGTGTCGAGCAGCGGGGATTCGCGCGTCGAGGCCCTGCGCATCGCCGACATCTTCCGCGCCCGCGTCGTCGACTCCACGACCGGGAGCTTCGTGTTCGAGGTCACGGGCGCGTCCGAGAAGCTGAGCGCCTTCATCAATCTGATGGAGCCGTTGGGCCTTGTAGAGGTCAGCCGCACGGGCGTGGTGGCGATCGCGCGCGGCGAGAAGCCGATCATGAAGCGCGGCGAGGCCCGCTGATCCTGCCATGCAATGCCCCATCCTTCGACAGGCTCAGGATGAGGCCCTCATGCTGAGCCTGTCGAAGCATGAGGAATGACCAAGGAGAGTCCGATGCGCGTCTACTACGATCGTGATGCCGACGTTAACCTGATCAAGAGCAAGAAGGTGGCCGTGGTCGGCTATGGCAGCCAGGGCCATGCCCATGCGCTGAACCTGCGCGACAGCGGCGCCAAGGACGTGGTGATCGCGCTGCGCGCCGGCTCGCCGTCGGCCGACAAGGCGAAGAAGGCCGACTTCAAGGTCATGACCCCGGCCGATGCCGCCAAGTGGGCGGACGTGATGATGATCGTCACGCCGGACGAGCTGCAGGCCGCGCTGTGGCGCCAGGACCTGAAGGACAACATGAAGCAGGGCGCGGCCATCGCCTTCGCCCACGGCTTCAACGTGCATTTCAAGCTGATCGAGGCGCGGCCGGACCTGGACGTGTTCATGATCGCGCCGAAGGGTCCGGGCCACACCGTGCGCTCGGAATACGTGCGCGGCGGCGGCGTGCCCTGCCTGGTCGCGGTGGATCAGAACGCCAGCGGCAACGCGCTGGAGATCGCGCTCTCCTACGCCTCGGCCATCGGCGGCGGGCGGTCGGGCGTGATCGAGACCACGTTCAAGGAGGAATGCGAGACCGACCTGTTCGGCGAGCAGGTCGTGCTGTGCGGCGGGCTCTGTTCGCTGATCATGGCGGGCTACGAGACGCTGGTGGACGCGGGCTACGCGCCGGAGATGGCGTATTTCGAATGCCTGCACGAGGTGAAGCTGATCGTCGACCTGATGTACGAGGGCGGGCTGGCCAACATGCGCTACTCGATCTCGAACACCGCCGAGTTCGGCGACTACACCCGCGGCCCGCGGGTGATCGACGAGCACGTGAAGGCCGAGATGAAGCGCATCCTGGCCGATATCCAGTCCGGCCGCTTCGCCCGCGACTGGGTGCTGGAGAACGCCGCCGGCCAGCCGAGCTTCAAGGCGATGCGCCGCCAGGCCGCCGACCATCCGATCGAGAAGGTCGGCGAGAAGCTGCGCGCGATGATGCCCTGGATCGCCAAGAACAAGCTGGTCGACAAGGCGCGCAACTAGCCGGGGTCACGGCTCCCGAAAGGGCGGCTCCGCCGGGCCGCTCTTCTCTTTCGCCTCTATTTCACACTACATGATCGTTTTTACGTGAGCGATTTTCACCATTGCAGTGAGATTATTTCCATTGACGTCGAGCCTGATGATGTGATTTTGTTTGTTAATAGAAACATTATCTACATGTTCTACGCGGGAATTTGACGGAAGCAGCTTGCGCCGCGTCATCAAACGCTAAAGCGCCACGAACGCTCTTCGTGGTTCCGACACTGGATCGAAGGAGAGCCGCGAATGACCGAAACCACCCTCCCCAGGCCGTCCAGGCAGGCCGCTGGCGCCCGGCACTGTTGTCGACCCTCCTGAGGCTTCCGCCGGCACCGTGCTGACGCGCGACCGGCCCTTCATCCCCAACCGCACGCGATCCAGCCGGCAGCAGCCGGCCGGGAAGGAACCGTCATGTCCAAGGTTTACGTCATCCACGAGAACAACGAGTGGGTCATGCCGCTGCGCACGGCCTTTGCGGAGCTGGGCACGCCGTTCGAGGAGTGGTTCCTCGACGAGGGCCGCCTCGACCTGCGCGCGGCCCCGCCCGAGGGCGTGTTCTACAACCGCATGAGCGCCTCGTCGCACACCCGCGGGCACCGCTTCGCGGCGGAATACACCGGCGCGGTCCTGTCGTGGTTGGAGCGGCACGGCCGCACGGTCGTCAACGGCACCAATGCGCTGCGCCTGGAGGTCAGCAAGGTCGCGCAGTACGAAGCGCTGGCGGCCCAGGGCATCGAAACGCCCGACACCATCGCCGCGGTCGGGCGGCGCCACCTCCGGCTGGCGGCCGAGGAGCTCGGCTATCCGCTGGTGCTGAAGCACAATCGCGGCGGCAAGGGCCTGGGCGTGCGGCTGTTCTACAGCGCCGCCGGCCTGGCCGAGTACCTGGACAGCACGGGGTTCGAGGCGCCGATCGACGGCATCACCCTGGCGCAGCGCTACATCAAGGCGCCGCGGCCCTTCATCACCCGCGCCGAGTTCGTCGGCGGCCGGTTCCTCTATGCCGTGCGCGTGGACACCTCGCAGGGCTTCCAGCTCTGCCCGGCCGACCAGTGCCAGGTGGAGGCGCAGCCCCAGGTCGCCGATGTCAGCCCGGCCAGCGCGCCGTCCCAGCGATTCACGATCATCGACGGGATCGCAGGCACGCAGACCGAGGCCTATGAGCGCTTCCTGCGCGCGAACGGCATCGGCATCGCCGGCATCGAGTTCGTGACCGACGCCGAGGGGCGGGCCTACACCTACGACGTCAACACCAACACGAACTACAACCCCGACGCCGAAGCGCGCGCCGGAAAGTACGGCATGCGCGCGATCGCGCGCCACCTGACCTTCCTGCTGGAGCAACGCCATGCCCGCGCTGCTTGAACCCTTGGCGCTGCTGGTGCTGGCGCTGCTGTTCGTGCGCGGGACGGCGATCGACGCGCGCGCGGCGCTGGCCGGCGACGACACCCCCCTCGACGACGCCATCCTCAGCGCCCTGGTGTAGCCGATGACCGATCCCGCCAGGCCCGCCCCCTCGGAAAAGCTTTCGGAGGTCGAGCGCGTCAAGCGCGCCAGCCTGGGCTTGCGCGGCGACATCGCGGCGCAGCTCGCCGCCGGCGCCGAGCCGTTCGACGATGCCGCCTACCACCTGCTGAAGTTCCACGGCACCTACCAAGGCTACGACCGCGACAGCGCGACCGAGCGCAAGCAGCGCGGCGAGGACAAGGCGTGGGAGTTCATGATCCGCGCCCGCATCCCCGCCGGCCGGCTGACCGCGCAGCAGTATCTCGAACTCGACGACCTGGCGACGAAATACGGCGCGGGATCGCTGCGCGTGACAACGCGCCAGACCATCCAGTTCCACGCCATCGCCAAGGGCGACCTGAAGGCGACCATCGCCGGCATCAACCACGCGCTGCTGACCACGCTTGCGACCTGCGGCGACGCGGTGCGCAACGTGACCGCCTCGCCCGCGCCGATCGCCGACGCCAGGCACCGCCGCCTGCAGGACGATGCGCGCCTGCTGTCGACCGCGCTGCTGCCGGCCACCCGCGGCTATCACGAGATCTGGATGGGCGAGGCGCGCGTGGACACGCTGGCGGCGGCCGAACCGGACCCGCTCTACGGCGAGCGCTACCTGCCGCGCAAGTTCAAGATCGGCATCGCCACGCCGGACGACAACGTCGTCGACGTGCTGACCAACGACCTGGGCATCGTCGCCCTGTTCGAGGGCGACGCGCTCCTCGGCTACAACCTGGCGCTGGGCGGCGGACTGGGCATGACGCACAACAAGCCCAAGACCTATCCGCGCCTGGCGACGCCGCTGGTCTTCGTCGGCCCGGACGACCTCTTGCGCGGGACGCGCGCGGTGGTGGAACTGCAGCGCGACCACGGCGACCGCGCCGATCGCCGCCACGCCCGCCTGAAGTATTTGGTGGACGAGAAGGGCGCCGCCTGGATCAAGGCCAAGCTGGAGACGTATTTCGGCGCCAGGCTGGAGGATGCGCGGCCGATGCCCGCGTTCAAGGTGGTCGACCACACCGGCTGGCATGCCCAGGGCGACGGCAAGTGGTACTACGGCCTGTCGATCCCCAGCGGCCGCATCCGCGACCAGGGCAACGTGCGCCTGCGCACGGCGCTCAGGGCGATCGTCGAGCGCTTCCAGCCGACGCCGATCCTGACGCCGACGCAGGATATCCTGCTGGCCGACCTGCCGCGCGGCGCGCTGCTGCCGCTCGAGGCCCTGCTGACCGCGCATGGCGTCAAGCTGCCCGGCGCCTATACCCCCGTCGCGCGCTGGGCGCTCGCCTGCCCCGCCCTGCCCACCTGCGGCCTGGCGCTGAACGAGGCCGAGCGCATCCGCGAGCCGCTGGTCGACCGGATCGACGCCGTCCTGGCGAAGACGGGCCTCGCCAACGAGAAGCTCAGCGTGCGGATCACCGGCTGCCCGAACGGTTGCGCGCGGCCCTATGCCGGCGAGATCGGCATTGTCGGCCGCACCGCCGCCGACTACGCGATCTTCCTGGGCGGCGACTTCGAGGGAACCCGGCTCAACCGGCGCGTCTTCGACCGCGTGCCGCTCGAAGCCATCGCCGCCACCCTGGCGTCGATCTTCCGCGCCTATGCCGCGGAGCGCGCGGACGGCGAGCGGTTCGGCGACTGGTGCCACGCCCAGGCCGACGGGCGTCTGCGTTCGCTGGCGGAAAGACTTGCGGCATGAGCGCGCTGCTGCCCGTGGCGCTCGACCTGGCGCGGCTCAAGGTCGCCGTCATCGGCAACGGTCCGCGCGCGGCGCGCCGCGTCGGCCTCTTGCGCGAGGCCGGCGCCCAGGACATCGCGATCCTCGCGCCAGACAGCGCGATCCGCGCGCTGCGCGGCCACGACCTGGTGTTCATCGCCGATCTCGATCGCGACGCCGCCCACGCCATCGCCGCGCGCGCACGCGCCGCCGGCGCGCTGGTCAATGTCGAGGACATGACCGCGGAATGCGACTTCCGGTCCGCCGCCGTGGTGCGGCGCGGCGACCTGACGCTCGGCGTATGGACCAACGGCACCTGCCCGATGCTGGCGCGCGTGTTGAAGCAATGGCTCGACCAGGTGCTGCCCCCCGATTTCGGCCGCGTGGTCGAGGCGCTGTCGCGCCGGCGCGACCGGCTGCGCCGCCGCCGGTCCGGCAACCTGGCGCTCCAGGCCGCGGCCACGCGCGCGGTCGCGCGGCTGCCGGCGCTGCATTTCCATCCC
Source organism: Alphaproteobacteria bacterium (assembly GCA_020851015.1). Next base: position 5,399 of record JADZDN010000246.1, read on the forward strand.
CCGATCGAAGCGACAAGCAGACCTTCGGGCGCGCCGCCCGTGGTCATGGAGGACCGGCCATGGACGCGTTGAACATCGGCTCGACCGCCGTGGCCCCGCCGCGCGGCGACAAGGCTCCGCCCGCGCCGCGGCGCGGCGAGATCGCGCTGGTCGGCGCGGGTCCCGGCGATCCCGACCTCCTGACCGTCAAGGCGCGTCGCCTGATCGACGCGGCCGAGATCGTGCTGCACGACGAGCTGGTCAGCGCGGCGATCCTGGACCTGGTGCCGGTGGACGCCGAGCGCGTCGATGTCGGCAAGACCAGGGGCAATCACCGCCTGACCCAGGACTCCATCAACCAGCGCCTGGTCGATGCCGCGCGGCGCGGCAAGCGCGTGGTGCGGCTGAAGGGCGGCGACCCCGCGCTGTTCGCCCGCGCGGGCGAGGAGATCGATTTCCTGCGCCGCCACGGCTACGAGCCGGCGATCGTGCCGGGCGTGACCGCCGCCCTTGGCTGCGCGGCCGCGCTGGGCATGCCGCTGACCGACCGGCGCGTTGCCTCGGCGGTGACGGTGGTCGCCGGCCAGGGGCGCGACGGCGAGCCCGCGCCGGACTGGCGCCGGCTGGCCGGCGCGCGTCGAACGATCGTCGTCTACATGGGACGCGCCGTGGCCGCCGAGATCGCGGCCGGATTGATCGACGGCGGCATGGACCCGCGCACGCCCGTCGCCGTCATCGAGAACGGCACCCGCCCCGAGCAGCGCGTGTCGACCGGCGGGCTGGGCGAGCTGTCCGCCCTCGCCGCGCGGCATGCGAGCGGCGCACCGACCCTGATCGTGATCGGCGACGTCGTGCGCCTGGCCCGCGACTGGGCGCCGGCCGAGCCCGCCTGGACGGCCGCGTGGTGATGCGCGCCATGCCCGCCGCGAGCAGCAGCGGTTGCCCTTGACAGCGGGCCCCGTCCCCCGCTACTGAACTCCCTACGTGGTGATTTGGGCCGGCCGGCTTGCGGGCCACGTTAAACAATCCGCTAAAAGGTCGGGAGCTCGCGACAAAAAGCGCCCGGCCCATGGCCGGGCGTTTTTGTTTGCGGCGCGGGATGGCCGCAGGGAGCAATGCAATGGACAAGACCACGGATCAGGGTGCGCCGGCGGCGAGCGCGGAACCCGTCTTTCGCGCCCGGACCGCGGCGGTGCGCGGCGGCCTGAAGCGCTCGGGTTTCAACGAAACGTCGGAGGCGCTCTACCTCACGTCCGGCTATGTCTATGGCAGCGCCGCCGAGGCCGAAGCCGCCTTCGCCAAGCCCACGCCGGGCCGGTTCGTCTATTCCCGTTTCGCCAACCCGACCGTCGCCACCTTCGAGGAGCGGCTGCGGCAGATGGAGGGCGCCGAGGCGTGCCGCGCCACCGCCACCGGCATGGCCGCCGTGTTCGCCGCGCTGATGTCGCTGCTGCGCGCGGGCGACCGCATCGTCGCCAGCCGCGCGCTGTTCGGATCGTGCCACGTGATCTGCGCCGAGATCCTGCCGCGCTTTGGCGTGATCAGCGAGTTCGTCGACGGCAGCGACAAGCAGGCCTGGGAGCGTGCGCTGAGCAAGCCGGCCAAGGCGGTGTTCCTGGAAACGCCGTCCAACCCGATGCTCGAGATCATCGACCTGCCCTTCGTCGTTGGGCTGGCGCGCAAGGCCGGCGCCCAGGTCGTGGTCGACAACGTGTTCGCCACGCCGCTCTTGCAGCGGCCGATCGAGATGGGGGCGGACGTCGTGGTCTATTCCGCCACCAAGCATATCGACGGCCAGGGCCGATGCCTGGGCGGCGCCATTCTCTGCCGGCGCGAATTGTCGGACGGCGATTTGGGCCAGTTCCTGCGCCATACCGGACCGGCGATGAGCCCGTTCAATGCCTGGAACCTGCTGAAGGGGCTGGAGACGCTGCCGTTGCGGGTCGAGGCGATGTGCCGCGCGGCGCTTACGGTCGCGCGGTTCCTGGAAGGCCGCGGCGGCGTGAAGCGCACCCTCTACCCGCAGCTCGCGTCGCATCCCCAGGCGGCGCTCGCCCAGGCGCAGATGGCGCTGGGCGGATCGGTCGTCACCTTCGAGGTGGAGGGCGGCAAGGACGCCGCCTTCCGCTTCCTCGACGCGTTGGAGCTGATCGACATCTCGAACAATCTTGGCGATTCCAAGAGCCTGGTCTGCCATTCGGCCACGACGACGCATCAGCGCCTGACGCCGGCCGACCGGCTGAAGGTCGGCATCACCGACGGCGTGCTGCGCCTGTCGGTCGGGCTGGAGGACGAGCTCGACATCATCGACGACCTGAAGCGGGGCCTCGCGGCCGTCTAGCCGATCCTCGTACCGCGCCCGGCGCAACCCTGCCCGGCCATTGCATCCCTTGGCCGGGCGGGCGGCGGAGCCTAGGATGCCGAAGCCCATGACGGGCGGCCGTTCTTCAATTCCGGTTCGCGGATGACCCTGTCCCAACGCGACGTCAATATCATCGTCGCCGGCTCGCTGCTGGCGATGTTCCTGGCGGCGCTCGACCAGACCGTGGTGGCGACGGCGCTGACCACCATCGCCGCCGACCTGGGCGGGTTGACCCTGGTGTCCTGGGTCGTCACCGCCTACCTGGTCACATCGACCTGCGCCACGCTGATCGCCGGCAAGCTCAGCGACATGCACGGGCGGCGGCCGGCCCTGCTGGCGGCGATCGCTGTTTTCCTGTTCGGGTCGGTGCTGTCGGCCCTGGCGGGCTCGATGACGATGCTGATCGTCGCCCGCGCGGTCCAGGGCATCGGCGGCGGCGCGGTCATCACGATCGTCCAGGCATCGGTCGCCGACGTGGTGGCGCCGCGTGAGCGCGGGCGCTACAGCGGCTATTACGCAGTGGTGTTCGCGACATCGGCGGTGTGCGGTCCGATCGTCGGCGCGCAGGTGACCCACTACGCGGGTTGGCCCTGGATCTTCTGGATCAACCTGCCGCTGGGCCTGGCGGCGATCGCGATCATCGACCGGGCGTTGCGGCGGGCGCCGCTGAAGCGGATCGACGCCAAGGTTGACTATGCGGCGGTGGCGCAGTTCACGATCGGCGCGGTCGCGCTGCTGCTGTTCGTGTCGACGGGCGGGGTCAGGTTGCCCTGGACCTCGCCGGCCGTACTGATCGCGGCGGCCGTGGCGGTCGTGTTCGGGGTGCTCTTCTTCCGCCGGCAACGCCGCGTCGCCGAGCCGATCCTGCCGCCCCGGTTCCTGGCCGACGCCGTGGTCGCGCCGATCTACGTCGCGATGTTCTGTGTCTTCGGCTGCTACCTGGCGGTCGTGGTGACGGTGCCGATCTTCTTCCAGATCGCGCTCGGCGTGCCGATCGCCGAGCTAGGCATGCTGATGATCCCGATGACGCTGTCGACCAGCGTCGCCGCCGGATTCGCCGGCCGCTATACGCGCGTCAAGGGCCGCTACAAGCCGCCGCCGCTGACGAGCCTGCCGCTGGCGATCGGCGCGTTGTCGCTGCTGGCGGCTTTCGCGCACCAGGCGACCCCGCTTTCGGCCGCCGCGCTGCTGACCCTGGTGGGCATCGGCGTCGGACCATGCTTCCCCTGCAGCATGGTGGCGGTGCAGAACGCGGTGATGCGGCGCGACATCGGTGCGGTGACCGGTGGCATCGTCTTCTTCCGCGCGCTGGGCGGCGCGGTGATCACTGCCGGCGCGTCCTCGTTGCTCCTGGGATTGATCGCGGTGTGGCTGCCGCCGACCGAGAGCGGCGCCGGGCTCCAGGACCTGCTGCGCCGGCCGCTGACCGGCGCCGAACGGACGCTCGTGATCGATGCGTTCGCGGCGGTGTTTGTCGGCATCGCCGCCGGCCTGGCGCTTGGATGGCTGATGTTCACCCGCGCGGCCGAGCGGCCGCTGCTGACGCGCGAGGACATCGCGCGCGAAACCAAGGCCTCCTCGTCCTAACGCCAGACGCCGTCCACGGCGTCGAACGCGCCCGACCGCAGATCGGGCGTCCGCGCCTTCAGCTGCCCCTTCTCGATCTTGTTGGACGCGGTACGGGGGAAGTCCTCGACGAAGGCGTAGTAGCGCGGCACCTTGAAGGGCGCCAGCTTGGCGCGGCAATGCGCCTGGATGCGCTCGATCGGCAGATCGGCGGGCGTCAGCCCCTCGCGCAGCACCATGTAGAGCTTCACCTCCTCGCTGCGGTCGGGATCGGGCACCGGCACCACGGCGGCGTCGATCACCTCGGGCAGCATCATCGCCACCACCTCGACCTCGCGCGCGGCGATGTTCTCGCCCGAGCGCCGGATCATGTCCTTGGTACGCCCGACGATGTAGTAGAAACCCCGCTCGTCGCGCCGCGCCAGATCGCCGGTGCGGAACCATTCGCCGCGGAAGGATTCGGCATTGGCCTGCGGCTTGTTGTAGTACCCGCGCATCATGCCGCGCCCGGCCATCCACAATTCGCCGCGCTCGCCGTCCGGCACCGGATTGCCCTCCTCGTCGCGGATCGACGCGCGCCGATGGAGCATCTCGATCCCCACCGACCCCGCGCCGTTCATGTCGGTGCAGTCGAACGGCATCGCCAGGCCGGGACCGATCTCGGTCATGCCGAACAGCTCGCGCGCGCGCACCTTGAAGCGCCGCTCGATCTCCTGCTGCCCGGTCGGGCTCACCGCCGCCAGCAGGACCTCCTTCAGCTGCGTCGTCGCGTCGTCGGGCAATTCGGGCTGGCGCAGCACGATCTCGGGAAACACGCACCAGTCGATGCCGTGCTGCTTGATCCAGGGCAGGAACTTCGTCGCGCTGGGCTTGCGCGCGATATGGAGCGTCGCGTCGCGCGCCAGCGCCATCAGCAGCATGAACTGGCAGTTCATGTAGTGGAACGGGTTCTGCGCGAACATGCGCCTTGCGTGGTGCTCGCCCCAGGCCAGGGTGGCGTGCGCCATCACCAGCCAGTATTCCTGGGGCAAGAGGCAGCCCTTGGGAAAGCCGGTCGTGCCCGACGTGTATTGCACGTTGACGATGGCCTCGCCGCCCACTAGCCGGCCCGGGCTGAACGATTCCGCCCCGCCGCCGCTCATCGCCGACCACGCGCGGCTGCCGCGCAGCACCGGCCGGCCGCGAATCACCACGTGGTCGTCGGTCAGCGCCGCCGGCCGGTCCGTCAGCGACTGGAACAGCGGCACGTGCTCCTCGTCGATCACCAGGAACGAGGCGCCCGAGTCGACCAGCGCGTAGCTGAGCTCGCGCTCGGTATAGCGGGGGTTGATCGGCACCATGACCGCGCCGATCTTCGCGAGCGCCACCCAGGTGATCGGATACTCGCGCCGGTTCGGCAGCATGACGCCGACGACGGTGCCGTAGGCGACGCCGATCGCCGCCAGCGCGTTGGCCAGCCGGCTCGATTCCGCATCCAGCGCGGCGCGCGTGACGGTCTCGTCGTCTTCGATGAACACGCAGGCCGGAAGCTCGGGTCGCCGCGCCGCCGCGTCGGCGACGAGTTCCGGAATGGTCGCGTAGAACGGCGTCGATTCCAACGCCAGCAGCCGCGCCCGCATGGCGCGAACGGCCGCGTCGCTCATGCCTCATGCCTCCGCATCGAACAGGGCGGCTAGACCAGCATGAACCGGCGGCAGCAACAAGGGCGCGAAATCGCGGGGCGCTACGCGTCCTGGGTGCGGCGCGGTTCAGGGCGCCGGCGCGGGCGGGGGAAGCTGGTCGGCGAGCAGCGACACGCGGCCGACGCCGCTGGCGCCGATCAAGCCGACGATCTGCAGCACGCGGCCATACGGCACTGCCTTGTCGGCCTTGACGAACACGGGGTCGTCCTTGCCGCCGCCCGCCAGCCGGTCCGCCAAATACGGGACCAGACGCTCGGGCTCGACCTGGTCGCGCTCGACGAACACCCGGCCTTCCTGGTCGATGCTGACGACGACGGTCGTCTTCTTCGTCTCGACCTGCTTGGCGGCCGCCTTCGGCAGGTTGACCTGCACGCCGGCCGCCATCAGGGGGGCAGCGATGATGAACACGATCAGCAGCACCAGCATCACGTCGACCAGCGGCGTTACGTTGATCTGCGCCATCGGCCCCGGCCCGTAGCCGTGGCCAAGCCCGTCGTGCTCGCCGCCACCGAGTTCCATCGCCATGGCGCTACTCCGCCGCCACCGACGTGGCGGCCGCGACCGGCGCCTGGCGGGCGAGCCGCGTCGAGGCGCGGGCGACCGCGACCGTCAGCTCCTGCGCCAGCCGGCGCTGCATGTCGCCCAGCTTGTTGTAGGCGACGACCGCCGGGATCGCCGCGGCAAGGCCGATGGCGGTCGCGAACAGCGCCTCGGCGATACCCGGCGCCACGACCGCAAGGCTGGTGTCATTGCTGTGGGCGATTCCGAGGAAGGCGTTCATGATGCCCCACACCGTGCCGAACAGCCCGACGAAGGGCGCGGTAGAGCCGACCGTGGCGAGGAAGGGCAGCCGACCTTCAAGCGCCCGCAGCTCCTCGCTCATCGCCAGGCGCATGCTGCGCTCGACCCGTTCGCGGCGCTGACCCGCATCCTCGCGCTGTCCCGGGGCGCGATCCTCTGAAAGCTCATCCATGCCGGCCGCGAGGATCGCATCCGACACCGACGCCGCCGCCTCGCTCCCGGCGCGCTTGGCGGGCACGGTCCAATGCTGCGGCGCCAGGCCGCGCTGGACCGCCTGTCCGAAGCGCCGGGCTTCGCGCCGCGCGTGGCGCAGGCGCACCGACTGGTCGATGATGATCGCCCAGCAGACGAGCGAGGCCAGCAGCAGCAGCAGCAAGGTCACTTTGACCACGATGTCGGCGCGCAGCAGCAGGCCGAGCAGGGAGAGTTCGGTCGTCATCGCGAATCCTTGGTCAGCGCAATTTGAAGTTCACGGGAACCTGCACCCACGCGGCGACGGTGGCGCCGCCGCGTCGCGCCGGCACGAAGCGCCAGCGTTTGACCGCGTCGACCGCCGCCTTGTCCAGCAGCGGGTGGCCGGAGGATGTCCACACCGTCACCTCCTCCGGCGTGCCGCGCGGATCGATCGCCGCGCGCACGATGACCTGGCCCTGCTCTCCGAGCAGGACCGAACGCGGCGGATAGACCGGCGGCGTCGGCGGCTCGCGATAGGCCGGATCGAGCAGCGCCAGCGGGCCGACGTCGCCCAGAGAGGCGGCAGCACGACCAGCCGCTGCCGCGGCGCCGACACTCGGCTCCGCCGCTGGGGGCGCGATCGATTCGGCGGCATTGCTGGCCGCATCCGGAAGGCCGACCGGCGCAGCCGCGGCAACCTGCTCCGGCGCCGTCGACGGCGTGGGCATCGGCTGCGCCACCGCCGGGGTTGGTGCCTGCGTCGCAGCGGCGCGCGGCTTCGGTGCGGGTTTCTTCTGCGCGACGCGCGTCGGCTTGGGCGGGGTCGGCGCCGGCTGGGATTGCGCCAGCTGGGGTTGCGCCGGCTGGAGGGGCGGCTGCATGGCGACGACTTGGGGCGGCGGCGGTTCGTCCGGCAGCAGAACGATTTCCGGCTCAGGCGGCGGCCGGGTCGGCGCCGCTTGCGGTTCGACCGACGGCGCTACGGACGGTTCTGCCGGTGCGGGCTCGTCATCGACAACGGTCGGCTCTTGCACCGGCGACGGCGCCAGGACCGGAATGGCCAGTGCCGCCGGCATCGGCGCATGTTCGTCGCGTGCGTCACCCGACCGGCCGAACGCCACGGCGATCTCCATTCCGGGCTTACCGGGCGCCTTGCCCGCCGGTTCGCTGGCAGCATGGCCAAGCAGCAACAGCACTGCGACCGGCAAACCGTGCAGGAGTGCGGACAGGCCCAGGCCCCTGCTCGGCAGCGGCCATCGGGGGGCGCCGAGCCTTGCCGCGGCGCCCGTTGTCCAGCGCGCTGCGATAGGGCCGGAGTCTGCCTGGTACACTGTGGAATCCGCCGACACGCAAATGCCCCCGGAATAGCCCGAACTTGCCTGCCAAACCCCCGAAGACGCGCCACGGACGCTTCGCCGATGCGCTATTTCATCAGGATTAGCTTATTGTTGCTGGTCAGCCGTAGCCGATAAACGTCATCTCCGTGCCGGATCAAGACCTCGCGCTGGCCGGCCAGCAATTCCTGGCTTTCGAGCACGCGCGCGGCATCCTTGGTCGGGTCCGGTGCTGCTGGCATGACTGGCTGGCCTTCTTCCATGACGAGGCGGCGCACCCGGGAGATGTTGTCGAACCAGGGAAAACTAGCGCGGCCAGACTAAGAGTGCAAGTCATTCGCACTCGCTATTGGCCAATCTTGCTATCGCGGCTATATCGCCCGCCGCTCCCTGGCGCTGCAAGGAGCGGGCTTACCTGCTACCAATGCCAGCCGCTACGTCCCGGGGAGACCAGCAGTGAGCAGCACAGGCAGCATGCCCGACTGGCAGATCGTTACCACCGGCCTGCGGTTTCCGGAGGGGCCGGTCGCCCTGCCGGACGGGTCGGTGCTGGTTGTGGAGATCGAGCCGGCAACCATCACCCGCATCGCGCCGGATGGCGCCAAGACGGTGGTCGCGCGACCGGGCGGCGGGCCGAACGGCCTGGCCCTGGGACCGGACGGCAAGCTCTATGTATGCAACAATGGCGGCTTCGCTTGGCATCGCGGCCCGGGCGACTTGCGGCCGATCGGAATCGCCGACAACTATTCCGGCGGGCGCATCGAGCGCGTCGAGCTGGCCAGCGGCAAGGTCGAGGTGATCTATTCGCACTGCGATGGGCGCCCGCTCAACGGGCCGAACGACATCGTGTTCGACCGCCAGGGCGGGTTCTATTTCACCGACCTGGGCAAGGTGCGCGGCCGCATCCAGGACCGCGGCGCGGTCTATTACGCCAAGACCGACGGCAGCTTCTTGAAGGAAATCGTGTTCCCGATCCTGACGCCGAACGGCATCGGCCTGACGCCCGGCGAGGACTATCTTTACGTGGCCGAGACCGAGACGGCGCGGCTCTGGCGCTTCCGCATCACCGCGCCGGGCGAGATCGACAAGGCGCCCTATCCGTCGCTCAACGGCGGCGAGCTGGTGGCGGGCGTCGGCGGATTCCAGCGCTTCGATTCGCTGAAGGTCGAGGCCGACGGAAGGATCTGCGTCGCCACCCTGATGCGCGGCGGCATCACCGTGATCGCGCCGGACGGCGGCGTGGTCGAGCACGTGCCGGCGCCCGACCGATACACGACGAATATCTGCTTCGGCGGCGCCGACCTGCGCACGGCCTTCGCCACCTTCTCGGGGACCGGCAAGCTGGCCATGCTGCCCTGGCCGCGCCCGGGGCTGCGGCTGCATTTCAGCGACCCCGCCCAGCCAAGACCGCGCTGAACCGCTAGCGGCGCGGCGCCATCCAAGGATAGCGCGCGTCATAGGCATGCTCGAAAGCCGCGATCGCGTCGGCGTTGCGCTGGGTCAGCGACATCTCGTCCAGCCCCTCGGTCAGCAGCAGCTTTTCGAACGGGTCGATCGCGAAATCGTGGGCCGTGCCGTCCGCACCGACCACCTGTTGCGCCGGCAGGTCGACCACCATCGCCGCATCCGGCCGCGCCTCGGCAAGCGCCGCCAGGCGCGCGATCCGCTCTGGCGCGAGCGCGACCGGCAGCATTCCGTTGCGGATCGCGTTCTCGCGGAACACCGCGCCGAACCGGGGCGCGATCACGCAGCGCAGCCCGTGGGCCGCCAGCGCCCACACCGCCTGCTCGCGCGCCGAGCCGGTGCCGAACTCGCCGGCGGAAACGAGGATCTCGGCGCCGGCAAACTCCGGCCGGTCCAGCGCGAAGCTGCGGTCGGAGCGCCGGTCATGGAACAGCAGCCGCGCGTGCTCGGGGCTGCGCGGACGCCGGAGGAACCGCGCGGGGATGATCTGGTCGGTATCGACGATGCCGATCGCGATCGGCACGGCGCGGGCGCGGAGCAGGCCGAACGGCGTCACGCGCGCCCCCGGACCAGCCGTCGCACGTCGCCGATCCGGCCGATCACCGCCGCCGCCGCGGCCATGGCCGGGCTCATCAGGTGGGTGCGCGCGCCCGAGCCCTGCCGCCCCTCGAAGTTGCGGTTCGACGTGGCCGCGCAGCGCTGGCCCGCCGCCGTCAGGTCGCCATTGACGCCGACGCACATCGAGCAGCCGGGATCGCGCCATTCCATCCCGGCGGTCTTGAAGATGCGGTCGAGCCCCTCCGCCTCGGCCTGGTCCTTGACCGCCTTCGATCCCGGCACGACCCAGGCGGGTACCACGGACTTGCGCCCGTCGACGACGGCGGCGGCGGCGCGCAGGTCGTCGATCCGCGCATTCGTGCAGGAGCCGATGAACACGCGGTCGACGGGAATCCCGGCGAGCGGCGTGCCCGGCGCCAGGCCCATGTACGACATCGCGCGTTCGACCCGCGCGCGGCGCGCGGCGTCGGCGATCGTCGCCGGATCGGGCACGCGCCCGTCGATCGGGGCAGCGTCCTCGGGACTGGTTCCCCAGGTCACGGTCGGCGCGACGTCGGCCGCCGACAGCGCCAGCGCGCGATCGAATCCGGCGCCATCGTCGGTCGGCAGGCGGCGCCCGTCCATGACCGCGCGGTCCCAAGCCTCGCTCCGCGGCGCGAACGGCCGGCCGTCGATGTAGCCGAGCGTGGTGTCGTCCGGCGCGACGAAGCCCGCAGCCGCGCCCATCTCGATCGACATGTTGCAGAGGGCGAAGCGGCCGTCCATCGCCAGCGCGCGGACGGCGGCGCCGGCGTATTCGACGGCGTGGCCGGTGGCGCCGTTGGCGCCGATTCGCGCGATCAGGTGCAGCGCCAGGTCCTTGGCGCCGACGCCCGGGGCCAGCGCCCCGTCGACGACGATCCGCATCGCGCCCGGCTTCGACTGCCAGACGGTCTGCGTCGCCAGCACGTGGCGAAGCTCCGAGGCGCCGATCGGCTTGGTCAGCGCCCCCAGCGCGCCGTGCGTCGCCACGTGGGAATCGGCGCAGACCAGCAGCATGCCGGGCAGGCTCAACCCCAGCTCCGGCGCGGCGACGTGAACGATGCCCTGGCGCGGATCGTCCATGCCGAGATGCAGGATTCCGTGCCGCCGCGCATTGCCGGCCAGCAGTGCCACGATCTCGGCCGCGGTGGCGTCCGCGATACGCGGCCGGTCGGCGGTGGGCACGTAGTGGTCGGCGAAGGCGGCCGTGCGGTCGGGGCGGCGCACCGCCAGCCCCTCCCGCTCGATCGCCGCGAAGGCATGACGCGAGCCCTCGTGGACCAGGTTGAGGTCGGCATAGAGCAGGGTGCGGCCATGCATCGCCAGGATCGCGTGGCGATCCCAGATCTTGTCGAGCATCGTGCGCGGCGTTCGCGACTCGTGCGCGGCCATGCCGCCCCTCCCGGCGGTTCAGCCCTTGGCGCCCGCCAGCATGCCGCGCGCATCGGCGGCGACCACGCCGCCGCCGGCCGCGCGAACCATCAGCGGGTTCACCTCGAGATCGACCAGCCGCTCGCCCAGGTCGACCGCCAGCCAGCTCAGGCGCGACAAGACATGGGTGATCGCAGCGACATCGAGGGGCTTACGTCCGCGCACGCCCGCCAGCACCGGCCACAGGCGCAGCCGGCGCATCAGCGCCTCGGCCTGCGCGGGCGACACCGGCGCCAGCGCGAGCTGCACATCCTCCAGCACCTCCACCAGCACGCCGCCGAAGCCGACCAGCACCACCGGCCCGTAGAGCGGATCGCGGCGGACGCCGACGATCAGCTCGGCCTCGCCGCGCACCATCTCCTGCACCACGCAGCCGTCGATCGCCGCGCCGGGCATGTGCCGGCGGACGGAACCCGTCGCGGCCTGCCAGGCCGCGCGCAGCGCCGCTTCGTCCGCGAGGCCGAGCTTGACCGCGCCGACATCGCTCTTGTGCACCAGGTCGCGCGCGACGACCTTGAGCGCCACCGGATAGCCGATCCGCTGGGCGGCTTCGGCCGCCGCGTCGGGGCTTGCGCCCACCGCCTCGCGCGTGACCGGCACGCCATAGGCGGCGAGCAGCCGCTTGGCCTCGGGCTCGGTCAGGCGGCCGGCGGGGAGGTTCTTCAGCGTGGCCGGCGCCGGCAGGTCGCCCGGGCGGAACGGCGCGCGCATGTCCTGTGCCTTCAGCGCCCGGTAGTCGACCATCAGCTTCAGCACCCGCAGCGCCTGGTCGAGGCTGTCGAAATAGGGGCAGCCCAGCTCGCGCAGCCCGCGGCGCGGCCCGTCGGCGGCCGAACCCGGGGTGACCGAGAACAGCACCGGCTTGCCGCTGGCGAGCGCGGCCGAGGCCAATTCCTTGGTCGTCGCCTCGTAGAACGGCACGGTGGTCAGCACGACCAATAGGGCCGCTACGTCCGGGTCCCCGGCCATCGGCGTCATGACCTTGGCGGCCGTCCCGGCGACGTCGCCGCTGCGCCGGCCGCCCAGGTCGATCGGGTTGTCGGCCTGCGGCGGGATCAGCACTTCCAGCAGCCGCTTCTTCGTCGCCTCGGACAGAACGGCCAGGCGCATTCCGGCCTCGACCGTGCGGTCGACGCCGATACCCGCCCCGCCGCCCGACGGCGATACCACGCCGATGCCGTCGCCGCCCAGCGTCGGCCAGCGCACCAAAAGTTCGGCCAGGCGCACCATCGCGTCGGGATCGTCCGTGAGGATCGCGCCGTGGCGGCGGCAGGCGGCCTGCAGCACGGCATAGGAGCCGGCGAGGCTCGCGGTGTGGGACTGCGCCGCGCGCTCGCCCGCCGGGGTGCGGCCGGTCTTGACGATCACCAGCGGCTTGCCGGCGGCCTGGCACGCCGCCGCCGAGCGCAGGAACCGCGCGCCGTCCTTGAAGCCCTCGACATAGACGCAGATCGCCTTGGTGGCGGCATCCCCGACCAGGTAGTCGATGAAATCGCAGATCTCGAGGTCGGACTGGTTGCCCAGCGATACGCACAGGCTGAAGCCGATGCCGGCGTCGTGCGCGCGATTGAAGATCGACACCATCAAGGCGCCGCTCTGGCTGACCAGGCCCACGCTGCCGGTGCGGATGCGGTCGATCTCGAGCACCAGCGAGGACGTCAGCGCCATGTTGGCGAGCGGGCTGATCATGCCCATGCAGTTGGGACCGACGATGCGCATGCCCGCGGCGCGCGCGGTCTCGACGATCCGGCGCTGCTGGTCGCGCCCCTCGTCGGTGCCGGCCTCGGCGAAGCCGGTGGTCATGACGACGCAGCAGCCGACCCCCGCGGCGGCGCATTCCCGGACGCTCTGCACCAGCGACGCGGCCGGCACGGCGAGGATCGCGACGTCGATCGGTTTCGGCGCATCGGCGACGGACTTGTAGGCCGGCAGCCCCAGCACCTCGGCGCGGTTCGGATTGATCGGCAGCACGCGCCCGGCGTACCCGTGCCGCGTCAGGTAGTGCATGACGCGGCCGCCAAACTTCTCCTTGTTGTCGGAGGCGCCGAACACCGCGACGGAGCGCGGGTTGGCGATTGTGCCGATGTCGAGGCGCGGCGGCACGGCCTGGGGGGAGTCCATGGTCCTAGCGTCCCCGGAACACGGGCTTGCGCTTTTCCTTGAAGGCGCCGATGCCCTCCTTGGCGTCGGCCGAGGCCAGCACCGCCTTGGCCCAGCGCTCTTCCAAGAGCGTCGCGCGGTCGACCGAGTCGCGGTACTGGCAGCGCACCGCCTCCTTGATCGCCTTGATCGCCAGCGGCGCGCCCGAGGCCAAGCGTTCGGCGACCCGCGCCACCTCGGCGTCAAACCCATCCTCGGCCACCACGCGGCTGACGATGCCCAGTTCCAAAGCCTGGCGCGCGGTGATGTCCTCGCCCAGCAGCAGCGTGTCGAGGGTGCGGTTGCGGCCGATGTAGTGGACCAGGCGCACCATGCCGACGCTCCAGGTCGGGATGATGCCCAGATAGACGTCGCCGGCGCGGAATTTCGCGCTCTCGGCGGCGATCCGGATGTCGCACGACCAGGCGAGGCCAGTGCCGCCGCCGATGCACCAGCCGCGGATCGCGCCCACGACCGGCTTGGGATAGGTCTCGATCCGCTCGACCACGCGCCGGCCCATCTCGCGGAAGGCCTGGCCGGCCTCGGGACTGTGGCGCGCCTCGTCGCCCAGGTCGGCGCCGGCGCAGAAGGCGCGCGTGCCCGATCCGGTCAGCACGACGCAGCGCGTCTCGTCGCGCGATTCGAGCTGGTCAAACGCCGCCAGCAATTCCTGCAGCAGGGTGGGCGTCACGACGTTGAGCGGCGGGCGGTTCAAGGTGATGGTCGCGACCGCGCCCTTGTGGGACAGGATGATCGTCTCGAAGCTCATGCGGATTTCCTTCGGCTCGTCACTGTTTTCCCATCGGACGCAGCCCGCCGATGCGGTCGAGAATCACGATCAGCGCCAGCGACAGCACGATCAGCATGGCCGAGATGGCCGCCACGGTCGGGTCGATCTGGTCGGTCAGGTAGTTGTAGATGCGGATCGGCAGGGTCTGGTACGCCGGGCCGGTCATGAAGATCACGACGGTCACCTCGGCGAACGAGATCAGGAACGCCAGGATGAAGCCCGACAGCACGCCGCGCGCGCAGAGCGGCAGGGTCACGCGCAGCAGAGTCCGCGCGCGCGTCGCGCCCAGGGTGCGCGCCGCCCATTCCACGTCCTCGGGCACGGCGCGGAGCTGGGCGTGGATGGTGCGCAGCGCATAGGGCACGACGATCGCGACATGGGCCAGCACCAGGGCCCAGAACGTGTTGTAGAGGCCGAGCGAATTGGCGAACTGCAGCATCGCGATGCCGTAGACCACGCCCGGCACCAGCAGCGGCGACATGAACAGGCCCTCGAGCGCGCCGCGACCCGGGAAGCGGTAGCGCACCAGCCCGTAGGAGGCGAGAAACGCCAAGAGGGTGGCGACGGCCGCCGACACGCCGGCGAGACGCAGGCTGAGCAGGAAGGAGTTGAGGAAACCCGGGTAGTTGAACGCCTCGCGGTACCAGCGCAGCGAGAACTCGGTCAGCGGCAGGCGGAAGAACGCGGCCGGCGTGAAGGACATCCAGACGATCAGCACCAGCGGCGCCAGCATCAGCGCCGCCATGACCCAGTTGAAGGCGCGCAGGATCATCGCGCGCCCTCGAACATGACGCGGCGCTTGCCCGCCGCGGTGGCGCGCTGCGACAGGAAGACCA
>JADZDN010000247.1 GCA_020851015.1 Alphaproteobacteria bacterium
AGCGGCGTGATCAGGATGCCGCCGGTCTCGGTCTGCCACCAGGTGTCGACGATCGGGCAGCGATGGTCGCCGACGACGCGGTGATACCACAGCCACGCCTCGGGATTGATCGGCTCGCCGACCGAGCCCAAGAGGCGCAGGCTCTTGCGGCTGGCCTTCTTCACCGGCGCCTCGCCGTCGCGCATCAGCGCGCGGATGGCGGTGGGGGCGGTGTAGAAGATGTTGACCTTGTGCTTGTCGACCACCTGCCAGAAGCGCGAGGCGTCGGGGTAGTTGGGCACGCCCTCGAACATCAGCGAGATGGCCCCGTTCGCCAGCGGGCCGTAGACGATGTAGCTGTGCCCGGTCACCCAGCCGACGTCGGCCGTGCACCAGTACACATCGCCGTCGTGATAGTCGAACACGTACTGGTGCGTCATCGACACGTAGACCAGGTAGCCGCCCGTGGTGTGCAGCACGCCATTGGGCTTGCCGGTCGAGCCCGAGGTGTAGAGGATGAACAGCGGGTCCTCCGCGTCCATCTTCTCGGGCGCGCAGTCGGCCGACGCCTTGGCGGTCAGATCGTCGTACCAGTGGTCGCGCCCGGCGGTCCAGCCGATCTTGCCGCCCGTGCGCTTGACGACGATCGCGTTCTTGATCGTCGGGCATTTCTGCAGCGCCGCGTCGGCGTTCGCCTTCAGCGGCACCGGCTTGCCGCCGCGCAATCCCTCGTCGGCGGTGATCAGCAGGGTGGAATCGCAATCCTGGATGCGGTTCGCCAGCGAGTCGGGCGAGAAGCCGCCGAACACGATCGAATGCACGGCGCCGATCCGCGCGCAGGCCAGCATCGCCACCGTGGCCTCGGGGATCATCGGCCGGTAGATGGTGACGACGTCGCCCTTCTTGACGCCCAGCCCCTTCATCGCGTTGGCCAGCTTGCACACCCGGGCATGCAGGTCGCGATAGGTGATCTTCGCGTCCTCCTTGGGATTGTCGCCTTCCCAGATGATCGCCGTCTGGTCGCCGCGCTTGGCGAGATGGCGGTCAAGGCAGTTGTGCGAGACGTTCAGCACGCCGTCGTAGTACCAGCGGATATGGACCTTGCCCTCGAAGGACACGTCCTTGATCTTGGTCGGCGCCTTGAACCAGTCCAGGCGCTTGGCCTGCTCGGCCCAGAACCCGTCGGGGTCCGTGACCGAGCGCCGGTACATCTCCTCGTATTTCTTGGCGTCGATCCAGGCGCGCTTGGACCATTCGGGCGAAACGGCGAAGAGTTCGTCGGACATGGCGGTGCTTTCGCTCCCCTAGCAATCGGGCTTGGCGGGCCGGCGCTTGGCCGTGCCGGTTCTGGCTTGCGGGGATTATTGACAGTCCGGGCGCGGGGCACAAGATGGTGCGACGAACTAGCTGGCACAGGAGCCACCCGCATGCCCGAAACCGTCAGCCTGAACATGAGGCAGTTCCTCGCCTGGATCGAAGGCGGCGAGCGCAGCTACGCCGAGGCGATGGAAGCCTGGCGGACCTCCTGTCCCCGCCTGTCGGAATGGGAGGACGCGCTGGGCCAGGGCCTGATCCGCATGGACAATGCCGGCGTGCCGCGGGCCGTCCAGTCCAGGGTCGTGCTGACCCCGCTGGGCCGGGCGGCGCTGAACGGCGATGCGCGGGGGCGAAACTGATGCGCCTGCAGCTCGCCACCTGGCTCGAGATCGAGGACTACCTGAAGTCGCGCAACGAGATCATCGTGCCGATCGGCTCGACCGAACAGCACGGGCCCAACGGCCATATCGGCACCGATGCCTTGACCGCCGAGGCGGTCGCGCACGGCGTCGGGGCGGCCACCGGCACCTATGTCGGGCCGGTGATCAACGTCGGCATGGCGGTGCACCACACCCAGTTCCCGGGCACGATCACGCTCAGGCCGTCGACGATGATCGCCTATATCCAGGACTACGTGAACACGCTCGCGGGCCACGGCTTCCAGCGCTTCTTCTTCATCAACGGCCATGGCGGCAACGTCGCCACCACCAACGCCGCGTTCTACGAGATCTACGCCGGCTACACCGCCACCGCCGGCGCTGGCGCGCAGCGCTCGAACCGGCCCGAGCCGCGCTGCACGCTGGCCAACTGGTGGGAGTGCGAGCAGGTCAAGTCGGCCTCGCGCGAGATGTTCGCCGGGCGCGAGGGCAGCCACGCGACCCCCTCCGAGGTCGCGTTCACCTACTATCTTTTCCCCGAGCACGTTAAGGACGTTAAGTTGGACCCGGCGCTGCCGCCCTCCGGCCGCTTCTTCGGCGCGGCCGACTATCGCCGGCGCTTCGCGGACGGGCGCATCGGCAGCGACCCGTCGCTCGCCACGCCCGAGAAGGGCAAGCGCATCTACGAAGCCGCCGTCGACGGGATGATCGCCGCCTTCAAGACCTTCGCCGCGGCGGCGTGACGGGCTTGCGTCAGCGCAGCATCAGGTGGGGCCAGATGCCGGCGACGCCGACCAGGATCAGGTAGATGGCGACGATGTAGTTGAGCAGCCGCGGCATCAGCAGGATCAGGATGCCGGCGACGAACGCGACCAGGGGCTGCAGCACCATGCTGTTGATGACCATGGGATTGTCGCCTCGCTGCGGAAGACCGGCAGGGGGAACGCGCGAAGCGCGGGTGCGTTCCACCCTTTGGCGCGCGGATGCTTGATGCCGCCGGGGAAACTGTCTATTCCCGATCGCCGCGGCGGGTGCGGGACGCTTCGACCCCGCCGCCGCCGCGGCCCCGCCTCTCCACCCGCTTGGGATCGGCACCATGATTGACGCGTTCAGCTTCGCCGGCGCCACCAGGCTCGCCTTCGGCCCCGGCCGCATCGATGCGCTCGGCGACGACGTGGCGGGGCTGGCGGGCGCGCGCGCCCGGGTGCTGGTCGTCAGCGACCCCGGGGTCGTGGCGGCCGGCATCGTCGGCCGCGCCGGGAATGCGCTGCGGGCCAAGGGCCACGACGCGGAGCTCTTCGCCGAGGTGCGCGGCGAGCCGCTGATCCAGTCGATCGATGCCGCCGCCGCGATGGCGCGCGGATGCGGCGCCGTCGTCGGCCTGGGCGGCGGCTCGGCGATGGACGTCGCCAAGTTCGCCGCTGCCGTCGCCGGCGCCGACCAACCGGCCGCGCACTACGCGCTCTGCGCCAATCCGCTGCCCACGGCGCGGCCCGTCCTGGTGCTGGCGCCGACGACCTCCGGCACCGGCTCGGAGACCACGCGCACCGCCGTCTTCACCGACCAGGCGGGGCGCAAGGTCTGGGCCTGGGGCGACGAATTGCGCGCCGACCTGGCGCTGCTCGATCCAACCTTGACGACCGGCCTGCCGGCGCCGGTCACCGCCGCCACCGGCATCGACGCGCTGGTGCACGCGATCGAGGCGGTGACCGTCCAGGGCTCGAACCCGCCCGCGCGCGCGATGGGGCTCGAGGCGATCCGGCTGATCGCCGCCAATCTTGACCGCGCGGTCGAGATGCCCGGCGATGTCGGCGCGCGCGGCGCGATGCAGGTGGCGGCCGCGCTCGCCGGCATGGCGATCGACGAGGCCGGCACCGGCATCGCCCATGCGATGGGCCACGGCCTGGCCGCGCTGGGGCGCATCCATCACGGCCGCGCGGTGGGCCTGTGCCTGCGCGTGGCCTTGGCCGACAACGCGGCCGCGGCGCCCGACAGCCACGCGATGGTCGCCCGCGCCATGGGGCTGGAAGGCGGGCCGGGGATCGGCGACGACGCCATGCTCGCCGCGCGCCTGCCCGCGGTCTATGACGGCATGATCCGGCGCGTCGGCGTGCCCCTCTCGCTCGCCGACCTCGGCCTCACGCCAAAGGACGCGCCGCGGCTTGCCGAGGCGACGCTGTGGCCCGAGAACAAGCCGATGCTCGCGCGCAACGCCCGGCCGATCGATGCCCCCGCGCTCGACGAACTCTGCCGGGCGGTGCTGGCCTAGGACGCCGCTTTCGGCTGCGTCCGCGCGGCGAGGCGGGCGTCGAGCGCCCCGATCGCGTCCTGCAGCGCCTGCTTGGCCCGCTCGAGCGCCGCGTCGTCGACCACCTCGGTGTCGACGAACAGGTCGAGCCCCGTGGCGTGCTCCGAGATCACCGCCGCGCGCTGGCCCACCTGGTTCAACAGCCCCTCGATCGCGTAGGGCACGATCTCGCGGCTGATGCCCTTCATCTTGATCGCCGGAAGCGGCTTGGCGCGCACGATGTCGCGCACCAGCGCGTAGGTCTCGTAGCTCAGCACGATCTCGCCCGGCTCGGCGATCGACTGCAGCCGCGCGGCCAGGTTCGCCTCGGCGCCGATGATCGTGTAGTCCATGCGGTCGTTGCTGCCGAAATTGCCGACGTTGCAGAAGCCGGTGCTGATCCCCATGCGCACGCGGAACGGCTGCTCGACGCCGCGGTGCCGCCAGCTCGCGTTCAGCTCCACCAGGCTGCGCTGCATCTCGATCGCCATGTGCAGGCACGCCTTGGCGTCGTTGGCGACGCCGCGGGTCTCGGGATCGCCGAAGAACACCAGCATCGCGGCGCCGATGAACTTGTCGACCGTCGCCCCGTGCTTCAGCGCGATGCGCGACATCTCGGTCAGGTATTCGTTCAAGAGCTGCGTCAGGTCCTCGGGCTGCAGGCGCTCGGTGGTCGCGGTGAAATCCTTGATGTCCGAGAAGAAGATGGTCAGCTTCTTGCGCTCGGTTGCGATCACCACGTCCTTCTGGCCGCTGAAGATGCCCTTGTAGATCTGCGGCGACAGGTACTTGGCGATCTTCATCGACACCGCCGCCAGGAAATTGTTGGTCTCCTCCAGCTCCTGGTTGGCCCGGCCGATCGCGACGGCCTGGCGGTGCTGCACGGCGATGAAGCCGACGCCGACCGCGGCCGCGATCGCCATGTAGCCCAGCAGGTAGCGGAACGCGAAGATGTTGGCGGCGATCGGCTGGCGGATCTCGATCTCCTGGATGCCGCGCACGTCGCCGACCTTCCAGTCCTTCTTCGGGCTCTCGACGTGCACGTTGTGGCAGCGCACGCAGGCCTCGCCCATGATCACCGGCGCCACCAGCCGGACCTGGCGGTCGAACAGCGACCCCTCGACCCGGTACAGCACCTGCTCGGGCCGCTGGCGCAGCGCGGCCAGCGAGTCGCGCTCGAAGGCGTCCAGCTTGTGCGCCGGGCGGTCGCGGAACGGATAGTCCGACACGAAGCGGTACTGGATGTTGCCTTCCTTGCTGCTGATCACCTCGCCCAGCTCGATCGACATCGTGGCCGGGATCGGGATGGCGCCGGCGATGTCCTTGTAGTTGTGGACGACCTTGGTCGGCGTGGTCGCACCCAGGATGCGGCCGACGACGTTCTGGCCGTAGAAGGCGCGGATGCCGGTGATCGCGGTATTGAGCTGCTCGGCGTGCTGGCGCAGCACGCGGTCGGACAGGTTGCGAAGGTCAAGCCACACCGCCAGCGGCAACCCCAGCAGCAGCAGGGCCAGGATGCCGGCGGTGACCAGAACACGCTTCAGCGCATGCTTTCGCAGGAGAGCGGAATGGGGCATGGCATTGCGCAGCGGCGAGCTGCCCTCCCGGCTATTGGCGATGCGTGGTGCGGGCGGCGATGCTACGGGGCGGGGCGACGAGCGTCCAGTGCGATGCACGATCGTTCAAGACAGGGGCGCGTCCGTTGGCGCATGACCGTGGCGGCGCGGGTGGGTGGAGAACCGCCATGGAGGGCTTGCTCGGCTTCGTGCTCGCGGGGCTGGCGCTGGCCGGTAGCCCGGGTCCGGCGACCTTGAGCCTCGCCGCTTCCGGCGCCGCGTTCGGCGCGCGGCGCTGCCTCGGCTACATGGCGGGGATCGGCGCGGGCATGCTGGGGGTGATGGGCATCACCGCCAGCGGCGTGGTCGGCATGCTGCTGGCGCTGCCGGGCGCCAAGCCCGTGGTGAGCGCGCTGGTGGTCGCCTACTTCGTCTACCTCGCCTGGCGCATCGCCACCGCGCCGCCGCTGGCGGCGGGCGCGGACGACGCCGGCCGGCCCAGCTTCGCGGGCGGCGTGTTCCTGTCGCTGGTCAATCCCAAGGGCTATGCCGCGATGGCGGCGCTGTTCTCGGGCTTCGTGCTGCTGCGCGGGCGGCTGGCGCTGGACGTGGCGGCCAAGATCGCGGTGCTGGCCTTGATCGTCGCCGCGGTCAACCTGGCCTGGCTCTACGCCGGCGCGGCGTTGACCCGGCGGTTCCGCGATCCCCGCAGCAACCGGGCGATCAACCTGGTCTTCGCGGCGCTGCTGGTGGCCTCGCTCGCCTTCGTGGTTTCGTTCTGACCGCCATGCGGGCGCGTGCATTGACCCCCGGCGCGAAGTGCGGTACGCGCGTCTGATCCTCGACCGTCCCCCGCGCGATTGGACAAGATGCCGTGACGACCGAGCGCAACGGCGCGCTGGCGCGCCTCGCGGGCAACGCCTATGTGCTGCTGGCGCTGACCGCGCTGTTCTGGTCGGGCAACCACATTCTCGGCAGGGCCATTGCCGGCCACGTGCCGCCCTTCGGCATCTCGATGGCGCGGTGGCTGGTGGGCGCGATCGTGCTGTGGCCCTTCGCGCACCGCCATGTGCGGCGCGACTGGCCGGCGATCCGCGGCAACCTGGGCATGATCGCGTTCCTGGCGCTGACCGGCGGCGCGGTGTTCGGCGCCGGGCAATACCTGGGGCTGCAATACACCACCGCGCTCAACGTCTCGGTGATGAACTCGCTGGCGCCGGTGATGATCGCCGCCGCCGGCGCGCTGCTGTTCCGCGACCGCCTGGCGCCGGTGCAGATGGGCGGCATCGCCGTGTCGCTGCTGGGGGTGCTGGTGGTGGTCACGCGCGGCGACCCCGACGTGCTGCACGGGCTGGCGTTCAACGTCGGCGACCTGATCATCATGGCGAACATGGCGGTGTGGGCGGTCTACTGCGCCTTTCTTCGCTTCAAGCCGCCGATGCACTGGCTCAGTTTCATCTGGGCGTTTTCCTTCGTCTCCGGCCTGACGACCCTGCCGGTGCATCTGTGGGAGGCCGCGAGCGGCTTCCCGTTCCGCGCCGACGGGATCACCTTGCTGTCGGTCGTCTATGTGGCGGTCTTTCCCAGCATCCTTGGCTTCCTGTTCTGGAACCGCGGGGTCGAGCTGATCGGCGCCAACCGCGCCGGCGCCTTCCTGCACCTCACGCCGATCTACAGCGCGCTGCTGGCCACGCTGCTGCTGGGCGAGCACCTGATGCTGTACCACGTGCTGGGCTTCGCGCTGATCCTGGCCGGGGTGCGCTTCGCGGCCGGCCGCCCCGCCTGACGCCTTCCTCACGCGCTTGTCACTTCGGGGCGGCCAGGACGCCGCTAAGCTTCGCGGGACCGAAGGGGGAGGAACCATGCGACCGATACCGGCGATCGCCGGCCTGCTGATCGCGCTATGGGCCGCGCCGGCGCCGGCGCAGAGCGTCGCCACGATCGAAAAGCTCTACGTGCTGGATTGCGGCCAGGGCCGCGGCAACGACCAGTCGCGCTGGTCGCCCGGCGTCAACGTGGGCGTGCCGCTCGACGTGCGCGACAACTGCTACCTCATCAAGCACCCGCGGGGCTGGTTCCTGTGGGACACCGGCGTTCCCGACGCGGTGGCGCGCATGCCCGACGGGCTGGTGTCGCCCTTGTCGACCTGGCGGCGCCCGAAGACGCTGGCCGAGCAGATGCAGCAGGTCGGCGTGCCGCTCGCCGACGTCAAGTGGGTCGGCATCTCGCACACCCACGGCGACCATGTCGGCAATGTCGACCTGTTCGGCGGCGCCACCGTCCTGATGCAGAAGGCCGAGTACGACTGGTCCTTCGCGCCGGACAAGAGCTTCCCCTTCTCGGCCGACCGCACCGTGCGCAAGCTCGAGGGCGACCTCGACGTGTTCGGCGACGGGTCGGTGCGCATCCTCTCCACGCCCGGCCACACGCCGGGACACCAGTGCCTGCTGGTCCACCTGAAGAACACCGGCTACGTGCTGTTGAGCGGCGACGCGGTGCATTTCAAGGACAACTGGGACAACCGCCGCGTCCCGTCGATGAACACCGGCAAGGAGCAGACCGTCGCGTCGATGCAGCGCATCGCCGACACGCTGGCGCAGTACAAGGCGGCGCTGTGGATCAACCACGACAAGGCCCAGGGCGACGCCGCCAAGCGCCCGCCCGAGAGCTACTCGCTGGTCCTGAACCGCGTGTGCTGCACGATCCAGATCGCGCCCAGCGGCACGACGATGCCGATCGCCGCGACCGCGATCAGAAGCCAGCCGAGCTCGGTGTAGTCGGCCGGGGTCGTCACCGCGCCGCCGGCATCGCGCGCCTCGCGCGTCACCACGAACGCGTGGTTCAGGTACTTGGTGCCCAGGCTCGACGCCGACAGCGCCAGGTTGGTGAAGGACGCCATCACCGCGAAGAACGTGGCCTTCAGGTTCGCCGGCGCGTTCTTGGCGATCCAGGCCAGCATCGGGATCATCGACACCTGGCCCAGCGGCGATTCGATCGCCGTGTCGATGACGGCGATGAAGCGCGCGTCGACGATCCCCCAGGTCCAGGCCGCCGTCCAGTGGTGCAGCCCGTAGTAGAGGCCGACATAGGGCAGCAGCAGCAGGCTCGATACGATCGACAGCAGCGCGACGATATAGGCGATCGAGCGCGCGGCCATCAGCGGCCGCAGCAGGATCATGCCGACCAGGGTCAAGAGCGAGGTGATGAACTCCAGGATCGCCAGGAACTGCTGGTCGAAGCCCAGCACGTCGATCTGGAACCAGGTGGCGCCCGGCCCCGGCAGCGGCACGGCGCGGAACATGAAGATGATGATCGCGGTGCCCACCAGCATCCGCGCGCGCTCCGGCGGCAATTCGCGCAGCAGCCTGGCCATCAGGAACAGCACGATCGCCATCGACCCGGCGAAGATGATCTCCTG
>JADZDN010000248.1 GCA_020851015.1 Alphaproteobacteria bacterium
GACGGCAAGCCGCCGCAGGCGTTCACGCTGTTCCGCAACGTGCGCCTGGCGGATACCTGGCAGCGCGTGGTCGGCGAGTCCGAGGCCGCGGGCGGATCGCGCGAGAAGCGCATCGATGCCGCGCGGCGCGCCTGGTACCAGGGCTTCGTCGCCGAGGCGATCGGCCGGTTCTGCGCCAAGAACGAGGTGATGGACGCCTCGGGCCGGCGCCATCGCGGCCTGATGACGGAAGGCGACCTGGCGCGCTGGCAGGCCACCTACGAGGAGCCGCTGGCGCTGGAGTACGGCCGCTACACGATGCTGAAATGCGGGCCGTGGAGCCAGGGCCCGTCGATGCTGGAGGCGATGGCGCTGCTCGCGGGCTACGACCTGGGCAAGATGGATCCGAACGGGCCGGAGTTCGTGCATGTGATGGTCGAGGCGTTCAAGCTGGCGCTGGCCGACCGCGAGGCCTTCTACGGCGACCCCGACTTCGTCGACGTGCCGGTAAAGAAGCTGCTCGACAAGGCCTATGCCGACCAGCGCCGCAAGCTGATCGGCGACACGGCCTCGCACGAGCTGCGGCCAGGCTCGATCCCCGGCTTCGGCGGACCGATCCTGAGCGGCCAGGCGCCCGCGACGCTTCCCGACGGGTCGATCGGCGAGCCCACGGTCGCGCGCTCGCCCATCCACACGGGGCATGGCGCGGGCGATGATCCGCCCGCGCGCAATTTAAAGCCGGCCGGATCGACGGCCGGCGCGGGCGAGCCCACGGTCCAGCGTAGCGGCGTCACCGCCGGCGATACCTGCCATGTCGACGTGATCGACAAGCACGGCAACATGGTCTCGGCGACGCCGAGCGGCGGCTGGCTGCAGAGCTCGCCGGTGATCCCGGAGCTCGGCTTCTGCCTGGGCACGCGCGGGCAGATGTTCTGGCTGGACACCGCCTCGCCTTCCGCGCTGGCGCCCGGCAAGCGGCCGCGCACCACGCTGACCCCGTCGATGGCGATGCGCGACGGCAAGCCCTACATCGCCTTCGGCTCGCCCGGCGGCGACCAGCAGGAGCAGTGGTCGCTGACGGTGTTCCTGCGCCACGCGCACCACGGCCTGAACCTGCAGGAGGCGATCGACGCGCCGCATTTCCACAGCGAGCACGTGCCGAGCTCGTTCTGGCCGCGCGCCGCCAAGCCGGCGGTGATCGGCGTGGAGGACCGCCTGCCCGCCGCGACCTTGACCGAGCTGCAGCGCCGCGGCCACATCGTCGAGAAGCGCGGGGAATGGGCGCTGGGCCGCGTATCGGCCGCCGCGCGCGAGCCCGACGGCCGTCTCAAGGCCGCCGCCAACCCGCGCGGGATGCAGGGATACGCCGTCGGGCGGTAGCCGATTTCATGCTTTCCGGTCCGACCGCGCCGGCCCTCACCTTCCCATTGCTCCGCAATGGGCCCCTCCCTCTCCCGCCTGCGGCGGGCGAGGGTTTCTTCGATCCTTCCCTAGCCACCCGCGCAGCGGGGGGAGAGGGGTGCGGAGGCTTAAGGGCGAAGCCCCTTAGCCGAAGCTGGGTGAGGGGGGCTCGGCGATGATCGTCAGCACGCTGATGTCGGCGCGCTGAGGCCGGCCTACTCGGCCTTCACGAGGGCGGCGAGCTTGCCGCCGTTGCCGGCAAGATCGGAATAGCTCCCCTCTTCGGCCACGCTGCCGTCGGCCATCACCAAGACGCGGTCGAAGCGCCGCGCGGCGCCGGCCTTTTGCAGCGCCCAGATGACGCCCTTGCCCTCGAGCCGCTTCAGCACGGCATCGAGCAGGCGCGCGTCGCTGGCGGCGTCGAGCGCGGTGGTCGCGTCGGCCAGCACCATCAGGTCGGGGTTCTTCAGCAGCGCGCGGGCGATGGCCAGCTTCTGGCGCTGCGCCGCCGACAGGCGCGAGCCGCGCGTGCCCACGTGGAAGGCCAATCCAGCCTCGACGATCGTATCCCGCAGATCGAGCGCGGCGATCACCTCGGTAATCATCGCGTTGGCGCGCTGGGGCGCCTGGGCCTGGTTCAGCGCGACCTTGCCGAACAGGATGTTGTCGCGCAGCGTCAACGCCGAGTTGAACCGTTCGGGATCGAAGAACTCGACCCTGCCTTTCAATGACGATGGCAGGCCGTCGGCGAAGGTGCGGCGGGCCTGCAGCATCTTTTCCTTGAAGGTCGGACCGATCGTGACATGGCGGTCGCGCAGCGGCACCAGCTTGAACGGCACCGACAGCACCATGGCTTTCTCGTCGCCGCTCAGCGCCTTGGTGCCGTCGCGCCTGGCCTTGTCGACTACCGGGCGGAACTGCGGCAGATCCTCGATGCGGATCACGCTGAATTCCGCCAGCAGCGTATTGCCCGCCGGCAGGTCGCCGGCAAGTTCCAGCAGGTTGCCCGCCACGGTGACGCCGATGTCGGCGAATTCGTCCTCGAGCTCGGTGCGCTTCAGCACCGAGCGGACATAGGTATTGCCGCCCAGGTTGTCCGGGTCGAAAACGCGGCTGTCGGCCGTGCCGAAGAAAAGATTCTCCGCCAGCGTCGCGTTCATGATGAAGCTCTGCGGATTGAACGGCTCCACCAGCGCGGCATTGGCCGGTTCCGCCAGGCGCGCCCGCATCGCGGCGCGCGCGCGCAGCAGCCGCGACACGAGGTCGGGCTGCGCCTTGGCGTCGATGTTGACCCGCAGCCCGAGCTGGTAGACGTCGTCCATCATGTCCGCGCAGGCAAGCGCGGCCAGCGATTCGCGCTTCAGCCCTTCCTCGTCGCCGACGTCCAGCGCTTCGTAGTCGATCCACTGCGCGGCCACGTCGTCCACCGAGTTGCCGGCGATCGCCGACTCGGCCAGCGCGCGCCGGCGCAGGGCCGCGTCGTTCGGCGCGAATTCGGGCGGCCGCACCGGCCGGTGCTTCAGCACGTAGTGCAGGTTGTCGCCCAGCGTGCCCGACATCATCCCGGCGTCGCCGCCGACATAGGCGATGCGGCGGCCCAGCACGGCGGCCGGCAGGTCGACGATCTCCTTGCCGCCGATCTTGAGCGAGCCGCTGCTGGGCTTGACCAGCCCGGCGACGAGCTGCGCCAGCACGTCCTTGCCGCTGCCCGTCGGGCCCACCACCGCCACCCGCTCGTCCAGCGACACGGCGAAATTCAGGCGTTCCAGCAGGGTCACGTCCTCGTCGACGACCGACACGTCGCGCGCCACCACGTCGCCGGCCAGCCGCTCGACCCGCTCCGGCGGCGCCTCGACCGGCATCAGTCCCTCGACGTTGAACGCGGTCACGACCTGCTCGTACTTCTGCTGCGAGTCCTGCTGGATCTGGTAGTTGTTCAGCAGCTCGTTCCAGGGCGACAGCAGGTCCTTCTGCGCCGCCAGCGCCGCCACCAGCGCACCGACCGACAGCTGGCCCTCGATCACGAGGTAGCCGCCGATCGAGACGAACAGGAACGGCGTCATCTGGGTCAAGAAATTGTTCAGGAACTTGACGAAGAACTTCAGGTTGTAGATCCGGAAACGGATCGTGTAGACGCGACCCATGCGGTCGGAATAGTCGGCGCGCTCGTAGTCGACGGTATTGTGGGCGCGGATCTCGCGGGCCAGGTTTACCGTGTCGCCGATGCGCTCGCTGACCTTGCGCATTTCGCGCACCCGGTCCTTGCCAAGCAGGCGCACCCGGCGCTGCAGCTTGGGGATCACGTAGCCCTGGATCGGGTAGAGCACGACCGACGCCAGGCCCATGCGCCAGTCCTGCATGAAGATGAAGAAGATCGCGGTGAAAAGCAGCCCGCCCTGGTAGAGCGGCACCACGAAGGCATCGCCGATGAACCCGCCGACCGGCTCGACCTCGGCGGTGATCATGTTGATCATCTCGCCTTCCGAGGTCTTGCGGAAATGCGGCAGCGGAAAGCGCAGGATCGTGTCGTAGAGCTGGTAGCGCAGGCGACGCAACATGCGCTCGCCCAGCCGCCCCTTCAGCACGTTGATGTAAAGCTTGAACCCGCCGTTCACCAGCGTGAAGAACAGGAAGATGGCGCACAGAAACCCGAGCAGCTTGAAGCGGTCGCCGTGGAACAGGTCCAGCTCGATGCCGAGGAAGGCCGGCGGCCGCAGGTGATCGCGGTGGCCGGTGTCGAGCACCTTGTTGATGATCTGCTTCGGCACGTCCAGCGACGCGTAGTAGAAGGGCAGCGACGCCAGCGTGACGAAGACGATGAAAAGCTGCGCCCGCCAGCTGTAGCGCAGGATGTACTTGAACAGGGATGGGTCGAAGACCGGCTGCGTCATCGGAACATAGGATTGTTCGCGACCGCCTCCGGGCGTGCCGGGCCGATATAGCCAGGGATCGGATTGCTCTTCCTATGCAAACGCTTGCGCGCTCCCGGCGGGCGGATCCCGGCGTCGGGGCAAGGGCAAGCGCCCGCCGCGAACGCCTGTCCGGCCCGGACGGCGCCAAGGTACACGGGGATTTCCCCCGGCTTCAAGCCGGGACGGTCAGCAATCGACGGTGCGCTGAAACTCGAACGCGCTCAAATGTCGCTGGTGGGCGTCCCAATCCTCCAGCCTCACCTTCACATAGCTGTCGACGACCCCCTCGCCAAAGCCCTGGCGCAGCACCTCGCTGGCCCCGAACTGGCGCAGCGCATCGAGAAGGTTGAGCGGCAGGCGGCGCACCTCCTTCAGCTTGTGGCCTTCGGTGTACATGTTGAGGTCGCTGCGCTTGCCGGGATCGCGACCCTGGGCGATGCCGTCCAGCCCGGCCGCCAGCAGCCCGGCCTGCAGCAAATGGGGTTCGCCGCCCCGTCGGCCAGGCGAAGCTCGAACCGGCCAACATCGGGGATGCGGACCATGTGGGTGCGGTTGTTGCCGCCAAAGGTCACCGCGTTGGGCGACCAGGTGGCGCCGGAGGTCGTAACCGGGGCGTTGATTCGCTTGTAGCTGTTGACCGTCGGGTTGAACAGCGCGCAGAGCGCCTCGGCCGAATGCACCACCCCGCCTAGGAACTGGTAGGCGAGCCTGGACAGGCCGAGTTCGCCCTTGGCGTCCAGGAACAGGTTGTTGGCCCCCGCCCTATCCCACAGGGATACATGGGCGTGGCAGCCGTTGCCGGTCAGGTTGGTGAAGGGCTTGGGCATGAAGGTCGCCCGCGCCCCGTGCCTCTCGGCCAGCGTCTTCACCATGTACTTGAAGAAGACGTGCCGGTCGGCCGTCACCAGGCAGTCATCGTATTCCCAGTTCATCTCGAACTGGCCGTTGGCGTCCTCGTGGTCGGTCTGGTAGGGCTTCCAGCCCAGCCCCAGCATGCCGTCGAGGATTTCGCTGATCACCGGGTAGCGGCGCATCAGCGCCGCCTGGTCGTAGCAGGGCTTGGCCTGCACGTCGCGCGGGTCGGAGATCGCGCCGCCGTCGGGCTGGATCAGGAAGAACTCGCATTCCACGCCGGTCTTCATGCGCCAGCCCTGCTTAGCGGCCTGCGCGATCTGGCGCTTCAGCATGGCGCGCGGCGCCGCCGCGACCTCCTTGCCGTCCATCCACAGGTCGCCGGCCAGCCAGCCGACCTGGCTGTCCCAGGGCAGCACGATCAGGCTTTCGGGATCGGGCACCGCGAACATGTCGCTGTCGGCGGGCGTCATGTCCAGGTGGGTGGCGAAGCCGGCGAAGCCCGCGCCCGCCTTCTGCATCTCGCCGATCGCCGGCGCCGGCACCAGCTTGGCGCGCAGCACGCCGTAGAGATCGACGAAGGAGATCAGGAAGAAGCGGAGCTTCTTGTCCTTCGCCACTTTCGCCAGATCGATCGCCATCCCCCGTCCCCTTGCCCCTGCCCTTACCCTTGCCCGGATCGGCCTAGCGTCCGGGTATCCAGTCCGTTCCCGCCAACGGCACCCGCGCCATGGCCGCCGCCTCCACGGTCAGCGCCACCATATCCTCGGGCTCGAGATTGCGCAGGTGGCTCTTGCCGCAGGCCCGGGCCAGGGTCTGCGCCTCCATGACCATCGTCGAGAGATAGTTGCGCAAGAGCCGCGCCCCCTGTTCGGGCGGCAGCCGGGCCTGCAACTCGTCGATCTGGGTGGTGATGCCCACGGGGCACTTGCCGGTGTGGCAGTGGTGACAAAAGCCGGGCGCGGTGCCGAGCCTGGCGTAGTCCTCGGGATAGACGGGCTTGTTGCAACCCATTGCGATCAGCGCCGCCGTGCCGATCGACACGGCATCGGCGCCCAGCGCCATCGCCTTGGCCAGGTCGGCGCCCGTGCGGATGCCGCCCGACACGATCAGCTGCACCTTGCGGTGCATGTCGAGTTCCTTCAGCGCGTCGACCGCCAGGCGCACCGCCGGCAACGTCGGAATGCCGGCGTTCTCGATGAACGTGTCCTGCGTCGCCGCCGTGCCGCCCTGCATGCCGTCCAGCACGATCACGTCGGCGCCCGCCTTGACGCACAGCGCCACGTCGTAGGCCACGCGGGTCGCGC
>JADZDN010000249.1 GCA_020851015.1 Alphaproteobacteria bacterium
AGTTCAGCGCCGAGGCCGACCGCGACCGCTTCTATGTCGGCATGCGCATGCTGGCCGACCGGCGCGACGAGGCGGTGGACATGCTGGCCGTGGCGCTGGCCGAGCCGCGCTTCGAGGCGGCGGCGCTGGAGCGGGTGCGCGGCAGCATCCTGTCGTCGATCCAGCGCGACGCCGAGAACCCGCAGTCGATCGCCGCGCGCACCTTGTGGCAGTCGCTGTTCCCCGACCATGTCTATGGCCGGCAGTCGCGCGGCACGCTGGAGTCGGTGAAGATCCTGTCGCGCGAGGACCTGATCGCCTTCCACCGCGCGCGGTTCGCGCGCGACGGGCTGATCGTCGGCGTGGTCGGCGACATCACGCCCGAGGAATTGAAGCCGCTGCTCGACCGCGCCTTCGGCCGGCTGCCGGCGGAAGGCACCAACGGCGCGGTGGCCGAAGCCAAGGCGAGCGCGCCGGGCACCACCACGGTGATCCGCCGCCCGATTCCGCAGAGCGTCGTCGCCTTCGGCCATTTCGGCATCAAGCGCGACGATCCCGATTTCTATGCCGCCTACGTCGTCAACTACATCCTGGGCGGCGGCGGCTTCAATTCGCGCCTGATGGAGCAGGTGCGCGAGAAGCGCGGGCTCGCCTACTCCGTCACCAGCTACATGTCGACGATGAGCCGCGCCGGGCTGGTGCTGGGCACCGTCGGCACCGAGAACTCCCCGGCGGCCAAGAGCCTGGACCTGAGCCGCGCGGACTGGCGGCGACTGCGCGAGGAAGGCCCGACCGAGACCGAGCTCAAGAACGCCAAGACCTACCTGACCGGCTCCTTCGCGCTGCAGCTCTCCTCGACCGGACGGATCGCGCGCATGCTGGTCTCGATCCAGGCCGAGAACCTGGGCATCGACTACCTGGACAAGCGCAATTCCTATATCGAGAAGGTGACGATCGAGGATGCCCGCCGCGCGGCCCGGCGCCTCTACGATCCCGACCAGTTGACCGTGGTCGTGGTCGGCGACCCCGCCAATCTCGGCACGACGAACTAGCCGATGAACCGCGCGGCCGGCCTGGCGCTGGGCTTCGTGGCGGGCTTCCTCGCGGTCCTGCTGTTCCACCAGCCCGTGGTCGGCCTGCTGCAGGCCGTGGGGCTGGGCGGCAACGCGCCCTACAACATGCAGCCGATCCCGCCGCTGGGCGTGCCGCGCGTCGTCTCGCTGGCCTTCTGGGGCGGGGTGTGGGGGATCGTGTTCGCGCTGCTCCGGCCCTGGCTTCCCGCGCGCGGCTGGGCCTTCGTGCTGGCGGGCCTGGTGTTCGGCGCGATCGCGCCAACCTTGTTCGGCCGATTCGTCCTGACGCCCCTGCGCGGCCAGGCGATCCAGGCGCTGACCTTCGCCAATCTCTGGCGCGGCCTGGTGGTCAACGGCGCCTGGGGGCTGGGAACGGCGATCGTCCTCGTCGTCGCGGGGCGCGGCGCTCGGCGGCGTTGACGCGGGGCCGCGCGGCTAGGATTCTGCCCGGCCATGGCCGTTCCCCTTCTCGAGCGCGGCGACCGCGTCGCCAATTTCGTGCTGCCCGATCTGGGCGGCGCCTTCCGGCTGTTCTACGACTTCACCAAGGGCGCGCCCGGACTGGTCCTGCTGGCCGATGCGGGCGATACTGGCGCGGAAGCCGCGCTGCGCGCGCTGGCGGGCCAGGCGGGCGCCTTCGCCGCGCTGGGTGTCGAGATCTTCGCGGTGCTGCGCGGCCCGCCCGCGCGGGTAACCGCCCTCGTCCAGGCCGCCGCCGGCGGCACCCTGCCGTTCCCCGTATTCGTCGACGCCGAAGGCAAGGCCAACGCGGCCTTTCCGGTCGCGGGCGAGGCGGCCGGGTTGAAGGCGGTGGTGATCGACGCGAACCAGCGCGTGCTGGCGACCCTGGGCGAGGGCGCACCGGAAACCTGGCCGGCCCGGGCGCTCGAATGGCTGAAGGCGCATTGGCGGCCTCAGCCGCCGGTGCGGCCCGGCACGACGCCGCCGATCCTCTTGGTGCCCGACGCGTTCGACGCCGGCTTGTGCCGCGACCTCATCGCCGCGTGGCAGGCGGACCACCGGGAAATGGGCGTGTCCGGCAGCACCGACGCGCTGCTCTACGGCCGCAAGAAGAGCCAGGACCACATCGTCAAGGAGCCGGCGCTTCACCAGCGCGTCAGCGCCACGTTGAACCGGCGCATCGCGCCGGAGGTGCTGAAGGCGTTCACCTTCCGCGGCCCGTACGGGTTCGACGCGCATATCGTGCAGGGCTACGACGCGACGCGGCAGGATTTCTTCGGATTGCATCGCGACAATCTTTCGCCGCGCACGCGCCACCGCCGCTTCGCGATCTCGCTGAACCTGAACGACGATTTCGACGGCGGCGAGCTGCGCTTTCCCGAGTACGGCGGCGCGCACTACCGGATGGAAGCCGGCACGGCCTGCGTGTTCTCGTGCTCGCTGCTGCACGAGGCGCTGCCGGTCACCAAGGGCCAGCGCTTCTCGCTGACGACCTTCATGTGCGATCCGACCGGGCCGACCGCGCCGCCGGGCCGTCCGGCCGGTTGAACGCCCCGCCTAGTCGCAAATCACGCTGGTCGTGAACTTGCCGCAGTTGCGCCCGCTATAGGTGCTGGGCGCTTCCTGCTGGCCGGTCGGCGCCTGCTGCTGCTTCTCGCCCAGCCGACGCAGCCGGTCGTCGACGCTGAAGACGCGCAGGTCGTCGCGCTGGTACTGCACCGGGCCCGAGCGGCCGATATTCTGGACCGCCGGCTTGCCGTCGGCCGCCGCTGCAGAGCTGGGCGACGAGGCCTGGGTCTGCTCGAACTGCGTGCCGTCCTTGCAATAGGTGGTGGATCCAATCGTCTGGCAGGAAACCGGGGGCTGGTTCCTCGCCGCGGGCGGAGGCGGAGTCTGCGCCGCGATCGGACCCATCCACGCGCCCAGACCGAACGCCGCCGCGGCCGCCAATGTCAGCGCCTTGCCGCCCTCGCCGGTGCCTGCCTGCTTGCGCATCGTCCCGCTCCTTTGACGCGCCGCCATCCTGCGTCGCTGCTCCTTGCGCTATTGTTAATATGGTCCTTTCCCCTGCTCGGCTCAAGGCGCCCGGCCCGGTCCGCCCTGCCCCCCCGAAGCAATCATCGCGGCCGTGATACGTTCCACCGCTGCCCTCTGATATGATCGCGCCCGTGCCCGCTCCACCCGACCTCACGGCCTCCGTGGAACCTGCCGCGCGCCCGCGCCGCGCGGGATTTTCGGCCGCGCCCGGTCCCCTGCGGCGATTGCCGGAGACCCTGATCAACCGAATCGCCGCCGGCGAGGTGATCGAGCGCCCGGCCGCGGCGGTCAAGGAACTGGTCGAGAACGCGATCGACGCGGGCGCCACCCGCATCGAGGTGGTGCTGCGCGACGGCGGGGTCGGGTCGATCGTCGTGACCGATGACGGCTGCGGCATGACCCGCGACGAGCTTCTGCTGGCGGTCGAGCGCCACGCCACCTCGAAGCTGCCGCGCGACGACCTGGACGCGATCGCCACCCTGGGATTCCGCGGCGAGGCCCTGCCGTCGATCGGCGCCGTCGCGCGCCTGTCGATCACCAGCCGCCCGCGCGACCGCGGCGCGGCGACCGACGAGGCCTGGCGGCTGGACGTCGTGGGCGGCCGGGTCGGCCAGCCGGCGCCGGCCGCGGGCCCGCTGGGCACGCAAATCGCCGTGCGCGACCTGTTCTTCGCCACCCCGGCCCGCCTGAAGTTCATGAAGGAGCCGCGCACCGAGCTGGCGCACGCCGTCGACGCGGTCGAGCGCCTGGCCATGGCGCATCCCGCCATCGCCTTCTCGATCGTCGAGGAGGGGCGGCCCGCGCGCCGCTACCCGGCCGCCACCGGCGACCTGTTCGATGCGCGGCTGAGCCGCCTTTCCGCCGTGCTGGGACGCGACTTCGCGGCCAACGCGGTGAAGATCGACGCCGAGCGCCCGGGCATGCGCCTGACCGGCCATGCCGGCGTGCCGACCCTCAACCGCGCCACGGCGCAGCAGCAATACCTGTTCGTCAACGGCCGGCCGGTGCGCGACCGGCTGCTCAACGGCGCGGTGCGGGGCGCGTACCAGGACTTCCTGGCCCGCGACCGCCACCCGATGGTCGCGCTGTTCCTGGAGATCGATCCTGGACTGGTCGACGTCAACGTGCATCCGGCCAAGGCCGAGGTGCGCTTCCGCGATGCCGGGCTGGTGCGCGGGCTGATCGTCGGCGCGCTGCGCCAGGCGCTGGCGGCGGCGGGCCACCAGGCCTCGACCACCGTGGCGGAGGCGGCGCTCGGCGCGTTCCAGCCCGGCGCCGCCGGTGCCGCCGCGCCGGCGCCGGGATGGCCCCAGGTGTCGCGGCCGTCGCAGGCAATGCGCGAGGAGCTGGCGGCCTGGCAGGGACCCGGCGACCGAGCGGCCCTGCCCGGCCTCAACGCCCTGCCGGGTGCCAGCGCCCCGCCAGCCGATGCGAGCGTGGCGCCGGAGCAGTTCCCGCTGGGCGCGGCGCGCGGACAGTTGCACCAGACCTACATCGTGGCCCAGACCGCCGACGGCATCGTCATCGTCGACCAGCACGCCGCGCACGAGCGGCTGGTGCACGAGCGGCTGAAGCGCGCGCTGGCCGATCGCGGCGTCCAGCGCCAGGTGCTGCTGATCCCCGAGGTCGTCGAGCTGGGCGAGGGCCTGGCGGAGCGGCTGCTGCAGCGCGCCGACGAATTGGCCGAGCTGGGGCTGGTGGTCGAGCGCTTCGGCCGCGGCGCGGTCGTGGTGCGCGAGGCGCCGGCCATGCTGGGCCAGCTCGACACCCAGGGCCTGGTCCGCGACCTGGCCGAGGAGATCGCGGAGATGGACGGGCACCTGTCGCTGAAGGAGCGGCTGGAAGCGGTGTCGGGCACCATGGCCTGCCACGGCAGCGTGCGCGCGGGGCGGCGACTGAACGCCGACGAGATGAACGCACTACTGCGCCAGATGGAGGCGACCCCGCATTCCGGGCAGTGCAACCACGGCCGGCCGACCTATGTCGAGCTGAAGCTCGCGGACATCGAACGCCTGTTCGGCCGGCGTTGATTCCCCCGCACTATTTGCTTGGCCGCGCGAATCCGGACGTGATACCATATCTATGCTTGGAGATTGATGTGCCTACGACATCTCGTGGGCCGCGGGGGCGGGCCAGGGGATCGAGGCGACGAGGATCGGGGTCCATGGCGCTCAGACTGCACACCATCACGGAGAACGATTCCGCCGGCGTCCTGCTGCGCCGGCCCAAGACCCGCTACCAGGCTTCCACCGTGATGAGCATCTACCTGCCGGAGAACCTGTCGGACGCGCTGGACGAGTTCCGCCGCCCGCACGCGCTCACCCGCAGCGAGGCGATCGCGGCCATCTTGCGCGGCTTCTTCACCGAGGAACGCCCGGCCGACGCCTGACCGGCTGCGCCGGCGGCAACGGGTACTGGCTCAGTTAGAATTTTCCCGGTAAGGACCGCGCTTCTCTTAGCCTGGCCTTCCGCCGTATCGATCAAGCCCACGATATCGGCCATCGCCATCGGGCTAGTCGCGATGCCGGCAGCCATGGCCGGGGGCATCCGCACTGCACTGTTGCTCCGCACGAAGTTGTACCAGACGGTGTAGAGCGCGACCAGGTGGCAGTGGCACTCGAATTTCTTGCCGTGCGCGTTCGCCAGCCGGGTGAACCGCCGCATATGGATCCGCGTGGACAGGTTGCTGCGCTCGACGTGCGACGTTGACACATGGGCACGGGCTTTGGTTGGCAATTTGTTCATGTGGGAAATATGGATTGGCTCCGTCGGAAAGATAATTATATATAGTCGTAACGACGATATTAAACAGGATAGCCGACATGATCTTCCTGCCACCAAAGCTTAATGCCAGCGACCTTGCGGTTATCGAGTTGGTTAATGAACAGCGCAACATACTGAAATATCAGATCAATCAGAACCCTGGTCGGTGGACCGGGTTCCTGCGGCGTAATACGTTTGCGCGCGCGATGCAGGGGTCCAACAGTATCGAGGGAATCAATGCCGATTTAGCCGAGGCAGTCGCGATCATTGACGACGAAAAGCCAGAAACTCTTCAGCAAGAATCTGCGCGCGCACTAACCGCCTATCGAGTGACGATGACCTACATCATGCGGACCCATAACGATCCGCATTTCGAGATCAATCTGCAGCTCATCCGCAGTCTTCACTACATGATGCTCAACTACGACCTAACAAAGCTTCCAGGCCAATGGCGACCCGGACAAATCTTCGTCATCAGAGAAGAAACTGAGGAACGGGTCTACGAAGGCCCGGACGCAGCCCAAGTGCCCAATCTGATGGCCGAGCTGGTCGGACAAATCGACGACCCGCAAGACATGCCGCCAATGGTGCGTGCCGCGCTCGCCCATCTCAACCTAACAATGATTCATCCTTTCAAAGATGGGAATGGCCGAATGGCGCGCGCAATTCAAACACTGGTACTTGCCCATGACGGCATTTTAGCGCCGACATTTTGCAGTATCGAAGAATGGCTCGGGCGTAACACCCAAGCCTACTACGACATCCTTGCCCAGGTTGGACAGGGATCATGGCATCCTGAAAACGACGCATTGCCGTGGGTAAGATTTTGCTTGATTGCTCACTTCCAACAAGCTGCGACGCTCATCAAGCGAAGCGCCGAAGTCGGCCGAACATGGGATGAAATTGAAAAGATCGCCACGGCGCGTGGTCTTTCCGAACGTTCGCAGACAGCGTTGATGGACGCGACATTTGGATACAAGGTGCGCAATAGCAAATACCGCACTGACCATGAAATTTCCGAGGTCATTGCAAGTCGCGACCTAAAGAAGCTTACTGACCTTGGTCTCTTGGAAGCAGTTGGTGAAAAACGCGGGCGCTACTACGTCGCGTCAAAAGTGTTGAAAGAAATCCGCGAAAAATGTCGCGACCGCACGCGCGCGCCCAATCCCTATCAACTGCTGGCCGACAGGATGCAAATTCCCCCAGAAGGCCAACTAGCGTTGCCCGGCCTTAATTGAAGCTTTCTTTGCTGGGTGTTTCCTGGCGCTCTTCTTGTGGACTGCACTGTCCTTAACTTGCCCGTCGCGCTCCGCATGACATGGAGGGCATTGCCGATCACGTCGGCGGGGCGCTTCTGGCCTTGGGGTCCCTTGGGCATCGGAATATAGTAGTATTCTCGGGTCGGGGAGGCGACATTCGATGCCTAAATGGCGAATGCTGCCCTGCGCCTTTAAGGGCGAATGTGATGATCCGCGCTGCAAGCAGTCACTTTGTGTCTTGGAGGAGGAAGAGAAGAGTCGTCTCTCCGCCGCGATAGATATTCAAAACGAGGATATCCAGGCAGAAGCCATCGTGTTGGCGCGGTCTGTATTGGCGCTAAAGGGCGTCCGAAAACCGAAGGAAGCCATAGTTAGAAAGGCGGCTGCTCTTCCTCAGATTCGGCAGGCAGCCAAGGAGAGGCTTCAAGCTCTCAGGGCACTTACGCGAAGAAATTCAAACTGAGACAATGCCTGATGCCCATAGACCCGCAATCGCTGATTGAGAAGATAAAGGCGCTGCCGCCTGACCGCGTGGACGAGGTCGACGATTTTGTCGATTTCATCCGCCAGCGCGAGCAAGGACGCGCGCTAACCCAGGCCGCCGCAGCCACCAGCGAACGGTCTTTTGCGGCGGTCTGGAGCAATCCGGAAGACGACGCCTACGATGCCCTTTGAGTTTGGCGACATCGTGCTGGTGCCGCTCCCTTTCACCAGCCAGACCGCCACGAAGAAGCGCCCCGCCGTTGTCGTCAGCACGTTTGAACCTACTTCAGCACCGCCGCCTCGCGGTAGTAGCGCTCGGCGCCGGGATGCAGCGGCACGGCCACGCCGGTTAGCGCCGTTTCGAGCCGGATCAGCTTGGCTTTTGGCGGGCCCTTGTCGAGCAGCTGGCGGGTCGTCTCGTTCCACAACGCCGCCGTGATGTCGTAGACCAGCTGTTCCGGTACGCCAGCCGCGACGATCCATTGCGCCCCGACGCTCAGCGTGTCGGTGCGGGTGACACCCTTGTAGGCGCCGATCGGCACGATGTCCTGGGCGAAGAACCCGTATTTCTCGCGCAGCGCCTGCGCCGGCGCGCCGGCGAGCGGCACCAGGTCGATCGCCACCGTCTCGGCCAGTTCGCTGATCGCCGGGGCGGGATAGCCGGCGAAGAAGAAGAACGCATCCAGCGTCCCGTCCTTGATGCGCTGGACCGCTTGGTCGGCCGGGATGTAGGCCGCCTGCACGTCGGTCTCCTTGAGTCCATAGGCCTGGAGGATCAGCCGCGCGGCGACCAGGGTGCCCGACCCCTGCTCGTCCATCGACACGCGCTTGCCCTTGAGGTCGTGCGGCGTGGCGACGCCGGCGCCCTTGCGCACCACCAGGTGCAGATGCTCGGGATAGAGGTTGGCGATGGTGCGAAGCTGGTCGAGCTTCTGCTGGCCCTGGAAAACGCCGCTGCCGTTATAGGCCCAATAGGCGATGTCGGCCTGCGCGAAGCCCGAATCGAGCGTGCCGGCGGCGATGGCCTTGATGTTCGCGACCGAGCCGTGCGAGGACTGCGCCACCGCGACCAGGCCCGGCACGCCGCAGCTTCCGCCCTTGTCGCAGGGGCGCGAGCCGGGCGGATTGGAAATCGCGAGCGCCAGCATCCCGCCGATCGGGTAGTAGAGCCCGCCCAGCCCGCCCGTGCCGATGCGAAAGAAGCGGGCATCGGGCGCGCGCACGGCCTGGGCCCGCACCCGCGCGGACCACGCCGCGCCGGCGCAGCCGGCGGCGAGACCAAGCACATGGCGGCGGGTCAAAATCACCGGAACCAGTCCTCCCGGGCCGGCGATGGCGCGGCCGCGAAGCGAGCACCCACACCATAAACGTCCTGGGCGCGAAACCCATCCATGATCGACGCGTGGCGTCGCGATTTCGGGTCCGTCGCGTTCGGCCGCACGGACAATTGTCGCGGACCGGGTTTGCTTCTATGACGGCAGCGTCGCCAGCCAGAATGGGAAGTCCCGATGACCGCCCCCGCCGACGCCACCCCCGCCGATCCGGCCGCCGCCGACATCGCCAGAAGGGCCGCCCGCCTGCTGATCGAGGTCAAGGCCGTCAACCTGCGCCCGCACGAGCCCTTCATCTTCACCTCCGGCCGCGCCAGCCCGGTCTATGTCGATTGCCGGCGCCTGGTGTCGTTCCCGCGCGCGCGGCGGCTGTTGATGCGGATGGGCGCGGAAACGATCTGGCGCAAGGTAGGCGCGGAATCGGTCGATTTCGTGGCCGGCGGCGAGACCGCGGGCATTCCCTTCGCCGCCTGGCTGTCGGACGAGCTGGGCGTGCCGATGCTCTACGTGCGCAAGAAGCCGAAGGGCTTCGGGCGCAATGCCCAGATCGAGGGCGAATTCCCGCCCGGCGCGCGGGTGCTGCTGGTGGAGGACCTGGCGACCGACGGCGGCAGCAAGATGCTGTTCGTGGACGCCCTGCGCAAGGCGGACGCCAAGGTGGCGCACGCCTTCGTCATCTTCCACTACGGCATCTTCCCCGAGGGCATCCAGCGCCTGACCGCCGCCGGGGTGACGCTGCACGCGCTGGCCACCTGGGCCGACGTGGTGGCCGCCGCCGAGGCGGACCGGCTGCTGGACGCCAAGGCGATCGCCGAGATCCGCGCCTACCTGAAGGACCCGGACGGCTGGTCGCTCGCCCATGGCGGCAAGGTGCCGGCGGCGGAGGGATGACGCCGTCGCCTGGCCGCGTGCCGCCAGGCAAGGGGTTGCCGCCGCCCTGCAAGAACAGGAAAGCTCCGGCAACGTAGCGACCTTGATAGAGGTGGCGCCTGATGGCACGCTTCGCCGCCATGATGCGCGTTGCCGCCCTCGCCCTGCTGGGCCTCCTCGTCGCGGTCGCCCGGCCTGTCCAAGCGCAATCCGCCGCGACCGGAGAGCCGCGCCTGGCGCTGGTGATCGGCAACGCGGCCTATGACAAGCAGGCGCTGAAGAATCCCGCCAACGACGCCCGCGCCGTGGCCCAAAGCCTGCGCAAGCTGGGCTTCACGGTGATCGAGCGCGTCGACGCCGGCAAGAAGGCGATGGAGGACGCGATCCTGGAGTTCGGCGAAAAGCTGAAGGCCGGCGGGGTCGGGCTGTTCTACTACGCCGGCCACGGGGTGCAGGTGCGCGGCCACAACTACCTGGTGCCGCTCGACGCCAGCCTGCCGTCCGAGGCCTCGGTCCGCGTGCAGGCCGTGGACGTCGACCTGGTGCTGGAGCAGATGACCGAGGCGCGCAACCGAGCCAACGTGGTGATCCTCGATGCCTGCCGCAACAACCCGTTCATGGCCGCGCGCCGGGGCGCCGGCGCCGGCCTGGCCGCCATCGACGCGGCGCGCGGAACCTTGATCGCCTACTCCACCGCGCCGGGCACCGTGGCGGTGGACGGCAGCGGCGCCAACAGCCCCTACACGGCGAGCCTGGTCCGCGCCATCGAGCAGCCCGGGCTCACCGTCGAGGAACTGTTCAAGCGCGTGCGCTCGACCGTCCTCGAGGCGACGCAGGGCGCGCAGACCCCCTGGGAATCCTCGTCGCTGACCGGCGACCTGGTGCTGAACCTGAACGTGACGATCAACGTCCCGGCCGCGACGGCGACGGCGACGCCGGCCCCGGCCCCCGCGCCGGCCAACAGCCAGGCGGCCCAGGTCGCGTTCTGGGAGACGATGGGCAAGAGCGGCAATCCCGGCGACTACGAGGAATATCTGCGTCAGTTCCCCGACGGCATCTTCGCCGGCCTGGCCAAGCGCCGCATCGCCGACCTGAAGCGCGCCCAGACCGCCGCGGCTGCGCCTCCGCCCAGGCCCGCGGCCGTGCCTGCGCCTGCGGCTCCCCCTGCGCCCGCGCCTGCGGCTCCGCCTGCTGCCGCGCCTGTGGCTGCCGCTGCGCCCCCCTCGCCCTATACCCAGGAAGCGGCGGCGCCGGTTCCTTCCGCGAGCGAACTGCGCCAGCGCTCTTATGAGCGGGTGATCACCATCCTGCTCGGCCAGACCGTCGCGACGGGCACCGACCAGGGCAAGCGCAACGACTATCGCGCCGCGCCGCGGCCGAAGGCGATCGCGGCCTGCATCGACTGGTCGGGCGGGTCGCCCGATGCGATCCGGGTGGGAAGCTGGGCCAGCTCGTGGATCCCGCCCGGCGCGGTCGGCACCCCGCCGCGCCAGGACGCGCTGGAGAAATGCACGCGCGGCAACAACACACCGGCGCGCTGCATGTGCCAGGTCGTGGACGAGAACGACGCCAACGCGCTCGACCTGCCGCAGGATTTCCAGACCCGCGCCTTGCGGCGGTAATCCCCAGCCCATCCTTCGACAAGCCCATCCTTCGACAAGCTCATCCTTCGACAAGCTCATCCTTCGACAAGCTCAGGATGAGGAACTAAGAAGTAGCCTCATGGTGAGCTTGTCGAACCAGGAGGCGCGGGGCGCCGGATGACCCAGGCCAGCGACATACCGAAGCACGGGTGGACCGACCGCTGGGCGCCGGCTTGCGCGCGGCCCTATCTGCGGCTCGCGCGGCTGGACCGGCCGATCGGCACCTGGCTGCTTCTGATCCCCTGCTGGTGGGGCAGCGCGCTGGCCGGCCAGGGCTGGCCCGACCCCGGGCTGATGCTGCTGTTCGCGATCGGGGCGGTCGCGATGCGCGGGGCGGGCTGCACCTTCAACGACATC
>JADZDN010000250.1 GCA_020851015.1 Alphaproteobacteria bacterium
GCCGCCGCAGGTCACGCGCGTCAGGCTCTGGCGCACCGAGCGGGTGAGGCGCACCGGGTTCTCGGTCACGCCCGCGCGCAGGCTACCGCCGGCCCCGCCCATGAACAGCACGGTGCACAGCGCCGGCTCGCAGTTCTCGCCGATGCGTTCCACCACCTTGGTGATCGGGGCGGGCATCGCGGCCGGCACGGGCTTCAGCTTGTCGTCCAGCACGAACCAGGCCGAATCCTCGCCGGTCGTGCTGACCATCAGCAGGCGCATGCCCGGCCAGGCGGTCTTGGGGTCGATCTTCTCGATGATCGTCAGCGGGTCGGTCACGTCGGTGCCGCCCCAGCCCGAGCCGGGATGTGCCACCTGGAAATAGCGACCGGGGGTCGACCGGCGGCCGCGCACGCGGATGCCCGCGGGCTTCATGTCGAGATAGCGGCCGGCCTGATGCTCGGTCAGCACGCCGGTGATGTGGTCGTCGACGACGATCACCTCGTCGACATGGTCGCGCCACTGCCGCGCGAAGATGCCGATCGTGGCCGAGCCGCAGCCCACGCGCATCCGTTCCTCTTGATGCCCGTCGATCACCGGCGGCTTGCCGGCCTGGATCGTCAGCTTGCCGCCGCCCTCGACCTCGAGCTTCACCGCCTGCTTGTTGCACAGGTTCAGCATCATCTCGCAGGTGACGGTGCCCTCGCGCTTGCCGCCGCCGGTCAAGTGGCGCACGCCGCCCAGCGACAGCATCTGCGAGCCGTACTCGGCGGTCATCACGTGGCCGACGGGCTCGCCGTCGCATTTCACCGTGGCCTGCTCGGGCCCGACATGGCGGTCGGTGTCGATCTTCACCTTCACGCTGCAGTAGCTGAAGATGCCCTCGGTCACGACCGTAACGGTGTCGATGCCGGCATAGTTCTGCGACACGATGAAGGGCGCCGGCTTGTAGTCGGGATAGGTGGTGCCCGCGCCGACGCCGGTCACGAACACCGGCGCGCGGGGCGCGATCTCGCCGGCCCAGGCCTGCGATCCTTCGAAGAACGGCACCATCTTGCCGTCGCGGTCGAGCGCGCGCTGCGACAGCACCAGCGGGTCGGTGCGGGTCAGCACGCCGTCCACGTTGGCGTAGCGGTCGCAGGCGCCGGTCTTGCCCGGGCGGATGCGGCACAGCACGGGGCAGGCGTCGCAGCGGATCAGCCCGTCGTCGGCCCTAGCGGCTTCGGCGGCTTGCACATCGCTCATGGCTTAGTGCCTCCTTCGGCGGCCTTGATCGCCGCGCGCACGCGGTGCGGCAGGGCCGGCAGTTTGCGCAAAACGGCGCCGGTCGCGTCGCGGATCGCGCCGAGGATCGCCGGTGCCGTGGGCACCAGCGCCGGCTCGCCGATGCCCTTGGCGCCATAGGGACCCAGCGGCTCGCGGTCCTCGATCAGGATCACGTCGATCGGCGGCACGTCGCCCACCGTCGGGATCAGGTAGTCGTGCAGGTTCTCGGTGCGGCCGGGGATGTACTCCTCCATCAGCGCCAGGCCGATGCCCTGCGCGATGCCGCCATGGATCTGTCCCTCGACCAGGGTGGGATTGATGGCCCTGCCGACGTCGTGCGCGGCGACGAAGCGGCGCAGCCTGACCGTGCCCAGCTCGACATCGACCTCGAGGTCGCAGAGCTGCGCGGCGAAGCCATAGGTGGCGTAGGGCACGCCCTGGCCGTCGGCGTCCAGCGGCTTGGTGGGCGGATCGAACCGTCCCCGGCCGGTCAGCACGTCGCCGCCTGGCGTCTCGGGCTTGAGCGACGACAGGTCCACCGTTCGCTCGGCCTCGCCGTCGCGCACGCGCAGGGTGTGGCGGTCGATGGCGATGCGTGCCTTCGGGCCCGCGTTGGCCAGGCGCAAGACCTTATCCCGCAGGTCGAGCCCCGCCAGCTCGGCCGCCTTGCCCGACACGAAGGTCTGGCGCGAGGCCGAGGTCTTGCCGGCGTCCTCCGTGCGGTCGGTGTCGGCCA
This sequence comes from Alphaproteobacteria bacterium, assembly GCA_020851015.1. The sequence continues at coordinate 1,982 of JADZDN010000250.1, forward strand.
CGACTTGCGCGATGCGATCGACCGGAATGCCCAGCGCGTCGGCGGCGATCTGCTGCAGGATGGTGGTCGAACCCTGGCCGATGTCCACCGCGCCGTTGTAGAGCGTCACGCGCCCGTCCGCCGCGATGCCCAGCCGAATGGTCGAGGGATTCGACAGCGCGGTATTGCCGATGCCGTACCACATGCAGCCGATGCCGACGCCGCGCCTGACGATCGCGTGGCCGTTGCCGGCGCGCTGGTTGTGCTCCGCCGCTTCCGCGCGCAGCCGCTTCCAGTGCGGGCGCAGCGCCTCGAGGCAGGCGGCAAGCCCGGCGCTGTGCTCCATCACCTGGCCGGTAGCGGTCGCGTCGCCCACGCGCAGCGCGTTCTTCCAGCGGAACTCCAGGCGGTCCATGCCGAGCTTGTCGGCCAGCTCGTCCATCAGGCCTTCGTGCAGCACGGCGGCCTGGGGCACGCCGAAGCCGCGGAAGGCGCCCGATGGCGGCTCGTTGGTGTGAACAGCGCGCGCGAGCGCCCGCGCGGCGCCGACCTTGTACGGGCCGCTGGCATGCACCGGCACGCGCGTCGCCACGGTCGGGCCCCAGGAGGCATAGGCGCCGGTGTTGAAGTCGCCGTCGAAGTCGATCGCGGCGAGGTTGCCGTCCTTGTCCGCGCCCCAGCGCCCGCGCACTTCGGCGGGATGGCGCTTGGTGGTGGACGCCATCGACTCGGGCCTGGTGTAGACGCAGCGCACCGGCCGGTTCAGGTGCCAGGCGGCCATCGCGATCAGGGGATGCAGCGACAGGTCCAGCTTGCCGCCGAAGCCGCCGCCCACCGCGCTGGCAATGAAGCGCACCCGCTCGGGCGGCAGGCCCATCACCTGCGCGAGCTCGTCGCGATGGGCGAAGGGCTGCTGCGTGCAGGCATGGATCTCCAGCTTGTCGCCCACGCGTCGCGCGTAGCCGGCCTCGGGCTCGATATAGGCGTGCTCGACGAAGCTGGTCTCCCACGCGCCCTCGGCCGTCACCGCCGCCCGGCCGAGCGCCGCTTCGACATTGCCCCGCACCACCCGGCCGGTGATCAGCACGTTGTCCGGCAGGTGCGCGTGGACGGCCGGCGCGTCCTTGGCCCTTGCCGCGGCGCAGCCGGTGACGGGCGCAAGCGGCTGCCAGGCGATCGGCACCTCGTCGTCGCGGATGAGCGCGATCGTCGCGCGGTCGCCCACCAGCGCGCAGACCGCCTCGCCGCGATAGCGCACCTGGCGGTCGGCCAGCACCGGCTGGTCCTTGATCGTCGGGTAGATGCCGAAGCCGTTGTTGCCCGGCACGTCCTTGGCCGTGAACACCCGCGCCAGGCCCGGGTATTTCGCGTGCAGCGCCCCGGTGTCACCGAGGGTGAAGGTGGCGCGGGCGTGGGGCGAACGCACCGCGCGCAGCCACAGCGCGTCGCCGGGCGCCACGTCGTCGCCATAGCGCTCGGTGCCGTCGAGCTTGGGCATCCCGTCCACGCGCTGGATGCGCGCGCCCACCGCCTCGCCCATCGCGGGCGGCGGCGCGTCGGGCCGGTTGGCGGCGACGTCCCGCACCGCCTCGACGATCTTGCGGTAGCCGGTGCAGCGGCACAGCACGCCGCCCAGCGCGTCCATCGCTTCGTCCTCGGTCGGGCGCGACTTGCGCTGCAACAGGTCAGAGGCGGCCATCAGCATGCCGGGCGTGCAGATCCCGCACTGGGCCGCGCCGTGCCGCGCGAAGGCGCGCTGCAAGGCCGAGTGGCGCCCGTCCTCGGCCAGCCCTTCGACGGTGACGATCGTTGCGCCCTCGGCCTGCGCGGCGGGGATCATGCAGGCGCAGGCCTGAACCCCGTCCACCAGCACGGTGCAGGCGCCGCAGTCCCCGGCCTCGCAGCCCACCTTGGTGCCGGTCAAGCCCAGATCGAGGCGCAACACGTCGCTCAGGCGGCGGCTCGGCGGCGCGGTCACCGCGACGGAGGCGCCGTTCAGGCGGAAGCGGATCGGCGCGTTCATGCCGCGGCCAGCCGGCCGACCAGGCGGCGCACCAGCGTCAACGCGGCCTCGCGCCGATAGCCGGCCGATCCGCGGATGTCGTCGATCGGCGCCAGGACGCCCAGCTGCGCCGGCGTCACGCGCATCGCCAATGACTTGTCGATCGGCGCGCCGAGCATCGCATGCTCCAGCGCCGGCAGGCGCTGGGCCGATGCCGAGCAGGCGCCGACGGCGATCCGGGCCGAAGCCACCGTGTTCTCGCTGGTACGCTCGATCACGCCCGCCGCCATCGCGATCGAGATCACCAGGTAGCGCCGCGCGCCCAGCTTCAGGAAATCGCCGCGCGCCGCGTGACCCGGCCGGGGCACGCGGATCGCCCGCAGCAATTCGTCGCCGCGCCGCGCCGTGCGGCGGTTGCCCTGGACGAAATCCGCCAACGGCAGGCGCCGCGCGCCGGCGGCGGACACCAGCTCCACCTCCGCATCGAGGCTCAGCAGCGGCGGAATGCCGTCGGCGGCGGGCGAGGCGTTGCACAGGTTGCCGCCCACCGTGCCGCGGTTCTGAATCTGCGCGCCGCCGACCTCGCGCGCCGCCAGCTTCAGCCCGTCGAACAGCGGCGGCAGCCGCGCCTCGGCGATGGCGGACCAGCTTGTCAGCGCGCCGATGCGCCAGCCCCGCGTGTCCTCGGCGATGCCGCGCATCTCGGCGATCGCCGAGATGTCGAGGATGTCTTCCTCGGGCCGCGGCCCCACCCGAGCGGGGAAATGATCGGTGCCGCCGGCCAGCACGACGAGCGGCCGCGCCGCCAGGGCGCCGACCGCTTCCTCGATGCTATGCGGGCGCAGATACGCCAACCCTCGCCGCCCCCTGCCGGACGAATATTGTTCGTACACGTATGATTACGCCCGAATTGCGGCATAGTGTCAAGTCCGAGGCGATCAAGGGGAAGCGGCACGCCGGCGACGCATGACGCCTGCGTCCGCCGGGCAGGCGAAATGACCGCGTCGTGAATCCGCGTGATCGTCCGCCGCGGCCATAGTTGCCCGCGGAAGCGCCGAGGATGGGCGTCTCCGACACATCCCTAGATCCGACCTGCCAACCATCCATCAATGGAGGGACACATGATGCGCCTCGCTCTATCCGCCGCCCTGCTGCTCGCGACTTTTGGCACCGCCATGGCCGCCGCGCCGCCCGAGGCGACCAACAGCGCGACCGCCTCGCAGCTCGCGCTGGCGATCCGCGCCTGCAACGAAATCGCCGACCCGGGCCAGCGCGACGCGTGCAAGAAGGACGCCTGGGACCAGCGCAGCTACGGCGTGCACGCGCCGCTGCGCGCGCCCGGCCGGTTCGACCGCACATACAACTAACCGCCGCGGAAGAAAAAAGAAGGGCGCGGTCCGCGCAAGGGGCCGCGCCCTTCGCCGCTTCGTCAGGCCAACGCCTTCAGCAGCCGCAGCAGCTCCGCGCGTTCGCGCGCATCCAGCGGCTCCAGCGTGGCGCGGCTGATTGCGGTGGCGTTGGCCTTCAGCCGGTCGACCAGCGCCGCGCCCTCGCGGCTCAGCTTCAAGAGCGACCGCCGCCGGTCGCCGGGATCGCCGGCGCGCTCGATCAGCTTGCGGTCCTCCAGCCGGCGCACCACGCCCTGGATGGTCGCCGGATCCATCGCCGTCAGCCGGCCCAGATGGTTCTGCGAGGCGCCGTCGGTATCGCGCAGCTTGACCAGCGCCGCCCATTGCGTCGGCGTCAGCTCCGGCTCGCCGATCCGCGCCAGGAAGATGGCCGTCGCGCGCTGGTGCGCCCGGCGCAGCAGGTGGCCGATCTGCTGCTCCAGCGCGTAGTCGCTGGCGGTCGGCGTCGCCGGCAGAGGCGCGGCATCGGTCATGGGCAGGGCAGTTCCAGGGTTCGCAACGACACCGCCATTATAGGATGTCGCGACAACCCGACGATAGGGCGGCTCCTCAAAGCAGCGTCACCCATTCCTTGGCCCATTCCAGCGCCTCCTCGTCGGGCAGGGGCTGGGTGCAGGCATCGATCTCCAGCCGTTCGCCGATCTTGCGCGCGCCCAGCTCGGCGAACAGCGCGTCCATCGCCTTGCCCGCGAAGCAGAACGTGTCGTGATAGGTCTGGTCGCCCAGCGCGATGACGCAGTAGCGCAGGTGCGACAAGTCCGGCCGCGTCGCCTTCAGGCTGTCGTGCAGCGGAATGATGTTGTCGGGCAACTCGCCGTCGCCGTGAGTAGCGCAGCAGACCAGCACCACGTCGCGGCGCGCGAAGTCGGCATCGGTGGCGCCGCCGCGGTTCATCACTTCGACGCCGTGTCGCTGCTTGGAAAGTTCTTCCTTCAGAAGATCGGCCACCATCTGGCTGTTGCCCGACTCGGTGCCGACGATGATGAGGATGTCCGTCACGGATTTTCCGATACCAAACCTGCGGGGGATGTGTCTATTTTTCCCGGGCAGCGCCGCGCCGGCAGTAGCGGAGGCGGGGGAGTGAAGCCTTGAACGATCAGGAATTGATTGCCGGGATAGCTGCCGGCAAGCGGCTGGATGCGGGCGACGCGCTGCCGCCCGGCTATCGCGGCGAATTGCTCCGCCTGATGGCGGTGTTCGTCGATTCCGAGCTGGCCGGCGCCGCCGGCTTCACCCCCTTCATCAACCACGCGCCCGGCCTGCGCCCGCGTGCGGTGGCCGCCCGCATCGTGAGCGAGAAGTTCGGCCATGCCGAGCGCGTGCTGTCGCTGATGAAGCGCTTCGGCGTCGATCCGGGGCTTTATGTGCGCTCGCATTCCTGGGAAGCGCGGCTCGACCGCTTCCTCGATCTCGGCAACCGCCGTGTCGGCGGCGACAAGCGGCTGAACGTATTCCACTACCCGCTCGAAGGCTGGCTCGACGCGATCGCGCTGAACTTCCTGATGGGCACGGCGTCGGCCGTGCAGCTCGGCGAGCTGGCCCGATGCTCCTACGCGCCGCTGGCCGACACGATGGCCGAGATCGTGCCGCGTGAGGCGGAGCACGCGCGGCTGGGCGAGACGGCCCTGGTGCAGTTGATCGACAATCACCGTCCCGCCGTCGATGCCCAGCTGGCGGTGGCATACTGGTTCCCGCGCGTCACGGCGACGTTCGGCCGCGTCGACTCCGACCGCTTCGACCTCTATCGGCGCTACGGGCTGCGGCAGCGCGACAATGCGACCATGCTGCGGACCTGGCATACGGACATGACGGTGCGGCTGGCCCGGATCGGGCTCGCCGCCCCGCCGGCCTGAGAACATCGCGCAGGAGGACCTGTCGGTTCATGGCCTACAACACGATCCTGTTCACGGCGGACGGCGCGGTCGCGACCATCACGCTCAACCGCCCGGACAAGCTCAACAGCTTCACCGCCGAAATGCATCGCGAGCTGCGCGACGCTATCGGCCAGGTGTGCGACGGCGGCACGGCGCGCTGCCTGCTCCTGACCGGCGCCGGGCGGGGCTTTTGCGCCGGGCAGGATCTGAGCGACCGCGTGATGGGCGACGGCGCGGCCCCGCCGGACCTCGGCCATACGCTGGCCTCGCTCTACAATCCGCTGGTGATGGGATTGCGGGCGCTGCCGATGCCGGTGGTCTGCGCGGTCAACGGCGTCGCCGCGGGCGCCGGGGCCAACCTGGCGCTGGGCTGCGACATCGTGCTGGCCGCGCGTTCCGCCAGCTTCATCGAGGCGTTCTGCCGCCTGGGCCTGGTCCCCGATGCCGGCGGCACGTACATCCTGCCGCGGCTCGCCGGCACGGCGCGCGCCATGGGGCTGGCCATGCTGGGCGACAAGCTCTCGGCCGAGCAGGCGGCCGACTGGGGCTTGATCTGGAAGGTCGTGGACGACGACAAGCTGATGGACGAGGCCGGCAAGCTCGCGCGGCATCTCGCCAGCCAGCCGACCAAGGGGCTGGCGCTGATCAAGCGCGCGATCCATGCCTCGCCGGCCAACACGCTCGAGCAGCAGCTCGCGCTCGAGGCGACGCTGCAGCGCGAAGCCGGACGCACCCACGACTACCGCGAGGGCGTGGCCGCCTTCATGGGCAAGCGCCCCCCCAGGTTCACGGGCACCTGATGGCCGATCGCGCCCGCGCGCAACGCATCGCCGACGCCGTGGGGCGCGGCATGTACGCGCGCGACCACGCCGCGCGGATGCTCGGCATCATGCTGGTCGAGATCGGCCCGGGCCGCGCGCGCATGACCATGACCGTGCGGCCCGACATGGTGAACGGGCACGACATCTGCCATGGCGGGCTGACCTTCACGCTTGCCGATACCGCCTTCGCCGATGCCTGCAACGCCTACAACCACCCCGCGGTGGCGGCGAGCTGCAACATCGTCTTCACCGCGCCGGCCAAGCGCGGCGACACGCTGACGGCGGTGGCGGAAGAGAAATCCATCGCGGGGCGAAGCGGCGTCTACGACATCCAGGTCAGCGACCAGAACGGCCGCGCCATCGCGCTGTTCCGCGGCCATTCGCGGCGGCTGGAAGGCAAGGTGGTGGAGGATGCGGAGACCATGTGACCGGCACGTTGTCCTTCGACAGGCTCATCCTTCGACAGGCTCAGGATGAGGAATAGTAACCGTCTCCTCATCCTGAGCCTGTCGAAGGATGAGCCTGTCGAAGAACGCGTGCGCGGGTCAAACACCGCGTGGATGGGAGGAAAAGGGCATGGCCAGCACGCCCTATGACCGCATCGAGGTCGCCAGCCGCGACGAGATCGCGGCGCTGCAGCTCGAGCGACTGAAATGGTCGCTGCGGCACGCCTATGACAACGTCGCGCACTACCGGCAGAAGTTCGACAAGGCCGGGGTGCGGCCAGACGACCTGACGACGCTGGCCGACCTCGCGCGGTTTCCCTTCACCACCAAGGACGACCTGCGCCAGACCTATCCCTTCGGCATGTTCGCGGTGCCGCGCGACCGGATCGTTCGCGTGCATGCTTCCTCCGGCACGACCGGCAAGCCCACGGTCGTCGGCTACACCGCAAGGGACATCGACAACTGGGCGGCGCTGGTCGCGCGCTCGATTCATGCCTCGGGCGGACGGCCGGGCGACGTCATCCACGTGGCCTACGGCTACGGCCTGTTCACCGGCGGGCTCGGCGCGCACTACGGCGGCGAGCGGCTGGGCTGCACGGTGGTCCCCATGTCCGGCGGCATGACCGAGCGCCAGGTCCAGCTCATCCGCGACTTCCGCCCCGACATCATCATGGTCACGCCGTCCTACATGCTGGCGATCGTCGACGAGATGGAGCGCCAAGGGATGAACCCGCGCGACTGCTCCTTGCGCGTCGGCATCCACGGCGCCGAGCCCTGGACCCAGGCCATGCGCCAGGAGATCGAGTCGCGCGCCGGCATGGATGCCGTCGACATCTACGGACTCAGCGAGGTAATGGGGCCGGGCGTGGCCAACGAGTGCGTCGAGGCGAAGGACGGGCCGGTGATCTGGGAAGACCATTTCTATCCCGAGATCATCGACCCCGCGACCGGCGCCGTGATGCCGGACGGCGAGTTCGGCGAAATGGTGTTCACGACGCTGACCAAGGAGGCGTTGCCGGTCATCCGCTACCGCACGCGCGATCTGACGCGCCTTTTGCCCGGCACGGCGCGCAGCATGCGGCGCTTCGACCGCATCACCGGGCGCAGCGACGACATGCTGATCATCCGCGGCGTCAACCTGTTCCCGAGCCAGATCGAGGAACTGATCCTGAAGGACCCGCGCCTGGCGCCCCATTATGTGCTGGAAGTCCGGCGCGAGGACCGGCTCGACACGCTGACCGTGGTGGTCGAGCCGCGCGCCGACCTTGCCGGCGACGCGGACGCGCGGCGCGAATGCGCCCGGCGCCTGGCGCGCGACATCAAATCCTCGATCGGCGTGACGGCCGCGGTCACGATGGCCGAGGTCGGAAAGATCGAACGCTCGATCGGCAAGGCCAAGCGCGTGATCGACCTCAGGCCGAAGGGGTAGGGGAAGCGTCCTTCGACAAGCTCAGGACGAGGAACAAGAGAAAAGCCTCATCCTGAGCCTGTCGAAGGATGAGTCTTGCAACAAGAGCTAGGCCGCGCGGTCGCGTTCCTCGCGTTCGCGGTCCTCGGCCAGCTTCTTGCGCAGGAGCGCCGCCTCGCGCTGCTGCAGGCGCTTGTGCATGATGACGACGCCCGAGACGATCGCCAGGAAGATGCCGAGCATGACGAGGCCGAAGCTCTCGGCCAGATCGCCCAGCAGCGCCGAGAAGGCCTTGCCCAGGATGTAGCCGCTGCCGGCGAAGGCGCAGGCCCATACGCCGGCGGCGACGAAGTTGAGCACCAGGAAGCGCCCCCAGGGCAGGCCGCTCAATCCCATCGCGAAGGAGCTGACGTTGCGGATGCCATAGATGAAACGAAAGCTCAGGATGAACCAGGTATTGTATTTGCGCAGGAAGCCCAGCGCGACGTCAACCGGCGGGCGGTAGCGCGGGAAGCGGTCCACCAGCTTCGGCCCCCAGGTGCGGCCGACGAAGAAATAGAACTGGTCGCCCGCGAAGCTGCCGGCCCAGGCCGCCGCGATCAGACAATAGAGATTGAGCAGCCCCTGCTGTGCCGCGGCGCCGGCAAAGATCACGAACGTCTCGCCTTCGAGGAAGGTGAGAACGAAGGTGATCGGATAGAACCAGGCGCCGTACTCGGCGATGAGTTGATTGACGTCCACGTCCGGCCTGATTTTTTGTTTTGAAGCGTCCCTGCGGCTGGCGCCGGCGTTAAGGTGGCCGGACCGGCTTCTAGGAAAACGATAACATGGCAGGGCGAGGCGGCAATAACTTAATTGTGTCAACTATTTAATCTTTGCCGGTCCTTTCAGTTCGATGACATTGCCTTCCGGATCGGCAATATAGACCGACGGGCCGTCGCCCTTGGCGCCGAAGCGGCGCTGCGGCTCGCCCATCGCGATTCCGAACCGCGCGAGATGCGCGCGCAGCGCGGCGGCGTCGAAACGCGCGAGCCGCAGCGCCAGGTGATCCATGTTCCGCCGGCCCTTCTTCAGCGGCGCCGCGCCGCCCATGCGGCCGAGCGGCCCTTGCAGGTCGACCAGGTCGATCATCGAGCTGCCGGCGCGCAGATGCACCAGCCCCAGCTTGGGCCGGCGGCGGACAACCGCGCAGCCCAGCACCTGGCGGTAGAAGCGGATGGCGCGGGCGGGATCGCGCACGCGGAGCACCACGTGGTCGAGCTGGGCGATCTCGATCGGGTTCCTGGCCGGGCTTGCCCGCGCCATCACGCGCCGCCCTTCGGCAACAGCGCGTCGAGCTGCTCGCGCGCCCGGCTGAACTCCATCACCGCGTCCTCGTAGGCATCGCGCGCGATCGCGTAGCGCTCGACCAGCTCCGGCGCGATGCCGCTCAGATGCAGGTCCACATGGGCCTGCTTGCAGGCGTCCAGCAATTCGTCGGCGACCAGGCGCCGGCGCATGTAGACCCGCGCGGCCTCCTGCTGGCGCGGCGACAGCTGCTCGAAGCCCATGACTTCGGGCCGTCCCCTGGTCGCGAAATCGCCCTGCAGCAGCGTCCACATGCCGGGCCAGTCGCGCGCGCGCCCGCCGCGGTCCAGGCGATAGCCATAGCGCGCCAGGATGCCGTGGCGCTCCTCGACGAGGGGATCGGGAAAGCGCGGCGCGGCGGCGGCCACGCTCCGGCTCATTCCGCGGCGACCGGGTTGTCCAGCGCGTAGCCCACGCGCATGTCGTAGTCCGGCTGCACGTCGGGGGGCATTTCCAGCCCCACTTCCTTCAGCCGCGCCGCGACCAGCTCCAGGTACTCCGCCTGCAGCTCCTCTGGCTTGCGCACCTTGATGCCGTATTCGTAGTAGATGTCGAACATCTGCGACTTCTTGTCGCCGCTCGACGGCCGGCCATAGAAGCCCAGGCCCATGCGCATGAACTTGGGCACGCGCGACTGCATGTCCGCGCGCATCGCCTCGCCGCCGAACTCGATGCAGCGCTTCGACGCCCATACGCCGAAGGCGAGGTGCCCGTGCTCCTCCTTGTGGATGCGCACGTTGACGCGCGCCCAGGGCAGGTACGAGCACTCGCGGTACTGGCCGAGGAACGCCACGGCGGCCGGCGTCACTACCGTCGAGAACAGGCCGACATCGGCCCAGTCGCGGAACATCGGCGACCAGTTCTCGCGCCGGAATCCGTTGATCACGTTGACCTTCTTCGGATCGGGATTGTCCGGATGCTCGACCAGCTCGCGCAGCCGCGCGTCCACGTCCACGCCCAGGTCCGCCATCAGGCTCCAGACGTAGTAGGCGTGCCCGAACTCCTCCATCACCTTCTTGGACAGGCGATAGGCTTCCTCGGGCCGCGGCGCGTACTGCATGTTCTCCGCCACGCGCTGGCCGCCCGCATATTCGGAATCGGCCTGGAAGGACATCAGGTTGAGCAGCGCCTTCCTATAGTCCTCGGGCAGCGCATCGCCCTTGTCGTAGGTCTTGAACTTCGCCATGGGATCCCTCCCGGGTCCGGCGCCCGCAATAGCGGGTCGGCGGATCGGCCGATCATATCCCGCCGGGGTTGCGGGGTCACCGTCCTTTGCTAAGCTTAGACATGACCGACCGTTCCAATCAGACCGTCGAGCGCCTGCCGATCTCGGTCCTCACCGGGTTCCTGGGCAGCGGCAAAACCACGCTGCTGCGCGAACTGCTGCAGCATCCCGGCATGAACAAGACCGCCGTCATCATCAACGAATTCGGCGAGATCGGGCTCGACCACCTGCTGGTCGCCAAGGCGAGCGACGACATGGTGGTCTTGAGCAGCGGGTGCCTGTGCTGCACGGTGCGCAGCGACCTCGTCAACGCGCTGCGCGACATGTACCTGAAGCGAGTGCGCGGCGAGGTGCCGGAATTCGACCGCGTGGTGGTCGAGACCACCGGCCTGGCCGATCCGGCGCCGGTGCTGCACACGCTGATGAACGATCCGCTGGTGGCCGCGCGCTTCCGCCTGGACGGGGTTGTGACGACCGTCGACGCGGTCAACGGCGCCCGCCAGCTCGACGAGCACCAGGAATCGGTCAAGCAGGCGGCGGTCGCCGACCGGCTGCTGCTCACCAAGCAGGACATCGCCCGCGCCGACCAGGTCGAGGCGCTGAAGGCGCGGCTGCGCCGGCTGAACCCGGGCGCGCCGGTCTTCGCCGTGTCGCATGGTCAGATCGCGCCCGACCGGCTGTTCGATGCCGGGCTCTACGACCCCAAGACCAAGACCTCCGACGTTCAGGCCTGGCTCAAGGCCGAATCCTACGAGCAGCACGGCGCCCACGCGCATGGCCATGATCACGCTCACGCTCACGCTCACGGCCACGGCCACGGCCACGGCCACGGCCACGGCCAAGATCACGACCATGATCATGACCATCACGGGCACGCGCACGACGCGTTGGACGTCAACCGCCACGACGACCGCATCCGCGCCTTCTGCTTCAACCACGACCAGCCGATCGTGTGGGAGGCGCTGGCCACCTGGGTCGATACGCTGCTGATGCGCCACGGCCAGGACGTGCTTCGGCTCAAGGGGATCGTCAACGTGGCGGGCGAGGACAGGCCGGTGGTGATCCACGGCGTGCAGCACGTCTTCCATCCGCCGGTCATGCTGGAGGCCTGGCCCAGCGGCGACCGCCGCACCCGCCTGGTGATGATCGCCCGCGATCTCGACCCCGCCGTGGTGGAAAAGCTGTTCCACGCCATCGCCGGCGCGGCCGAGCCACCCCCGCCGGCGGTGGAGCGGCTCTAGATCGCACGCTTCTTGTTCGCTGGCCGATTTCGATCGGGACCGCGACCGGCGCCGATCGCCATCGTCTCGCGGACCGGTGCTACGGCCTGGGCAGCCCGTGGAATCCGGGACGCAGGACCTGTCCGCGCGTGAGGCCGATATCATCCAGCATCCGGTCGTCGAGCCGCCCGGCGTCGTCGGTCCTGGGGCACTTCAGCGCCTCGCCCGCGGCCCTCGCCGCGCGGCCGGCCAGACTGGCCAAGGCGCCTTCGTGCTCGGCATGGCGTTCAAGGACCGCGAGTTGATGAAGCGCCAGTCGCAGCAGTTCCGGCAGTATCTCGATCTGCTGTTCCGCCCGCGGGCCGCCGCCTAGCCGGTCGGCACGCCCTTGCTGGTCGAGTATTCGAAGTGCAGCGCCTCGCCGGGGTGCACGCGGGGATGGATGGCGTGCGCGGCCTGGGCGGCCTCGGCGAAGCCGGTGAGGATCAGCTTCAGCTTGCGCGGATAGGTCGCGATGTCGCCCACCGCGTGGATGCCGGGGGTCAAGGTCGCGCAGGTCGATGGGTCGACCGCGATGTGGTTGCGCTCCAGGTTCAGCCCCCAGCCCGCGATCGGCCCCAGCGTCATCGCCAGGCCGAAAAAGGGCAGCAGGAAATCCGCCTCCAGCCGCCGCGTCGCGCCGTCCAAGGACTTGACGATCACCGCTTCCAGCCGCGCGCCGTCGCCCGCCAGCGCGTCGAGCTGGTAGGGCACGACCATCTCGACCTTGCCGGCGGCGGCCATCGCCTTCAGCCGCGCGGCACTCTCGGGTGCGCAGCGGAACTTGTCGCGGCGATGCACGACCATGACGCTGGCGGCGATCTCGCCCAGCGACAGCGCCCAGTCGACCGCGCTGTCGCCGCCGCCCGCGATCACCACCCGCTTGCCGCGGAACTCCTCGCGCCTGGTCACCAGGTAGCGCACCGCGCCGCCCTCGTACGCCTCGATGCCTGTCAGCGGCGGGCGGTTGGGGCCGAAGGCGCCGACCCCGGCCGCGATCATCACGGCGCGCGCCTCGATCGCCGCGCCGTCGCCGGTTGCCAGGCGGAAGCCGCCGTCGGCCGTGGGCGCGAGGGACGTGACCTGCTGGCCGAGCCGATAGATCGGATGGAACGGCGCGGCCTGGGCCACCAGCTTCCCGACCAGCGCGGCCGCGTCGATCCGCGGATAGCCGGGGATGTCGTAGATCGGCTTCTCGGGATAGAGCGCGGTCAACTGACCGCCCGGTGCGTCGAGCGCGTCGAACACGGCGCAGCGCATCTTCAGCATGCCGCATTCGAACACGGCGAACAGGCCGACCGGCCCGGCGCCGATGATCGCGACATCGGCTTTCTCGACGGAGGAGGACATGGCGACTCCCGCGGCTTGCGGATGCTGAGGGAATACCATGGTAGGCCGGCGGCCCCCATGCAACCCCTTGCGCAGAACGGGCTTTTCGCGGCGTTGCACCGCCGTGCCGCGACCGCTAGAACCGGCGGCGCATGATCCCCTCCGCCGCCATGGAAGCCCCGCCCGCGACCCGCGCGATCGCGCGGGCCGACGAGGCCGCGACGCAGCGCCTCGCCGCGTCGGTGGCGGCGGAGGCCCGCGCGCGCGACGTGATCGCCCTCGCGGGTCCGCTCGGCGCCGGCAAGACCGCTTTCGCGCGGTTCTTCCTGGCCGCCCTGGCGCGCCGCCAGGGCGTGGCGCCGCCGGGCGAGGTGCCCAGCCCCACCTTCACCCTGGTCCAGACCTACCGGCTCGGCAGGCTTGCCGTCTGGCATTTCGACCTCTATCGCCTGGCGCGGCCGGACGACGCGATCGAGCTGGGCCTCGACGAAGCGCTGGCCGAGGGCATCAGCCTGATCGAATGGCCCGAGCGCCTGGGCTTTCTCTTGCCGCGCGACCGGCTGGAGATCGCGCTGGCCTACGCGGCGCCCGACCGGCCCGGAGCGCGGCAGGCGAGCTTGACCGCCCACGGCGCGTGGCGCGCCCGGATCGACCATGTCGCCTGACCGCCAGCGCATCGCCGACGGCTTCCTCGCCCGCGCCGGCTGGCAGGAAGCGCGGCGCGAAGCCCTGCCGGGCGACGCCTCGTTCCGCCGCTATCACCGGCTGTTCCTCGGCGGCCGGCGCGCGCTGCTGATGGACGCGCCGCCGGACAAGGAGGACGTGCGGCCCTCTGTCCGCATCGCACGGCTGCTGACGAGGCTGGGCTTCAGCGCGCCGGCGATCCTGGCCGAGGCGCCGGCCGAGGGCATGCTGGTGATCGAGGATTTCGGCGACGACACCTATACGCGCCTGCTGGCCCGCGGCCAGGACGAGGGGGCGCTGTACCGGCTGGCGACGGACCTGCTGGTCGAACTGCGCCGGCGCTTCCGGCCGGCCGACGGCGAGGGCGTGCCGCCCTATGACGACCAGCGCCTGCTGACGGAAGCAAGCCTGCTGACCGACTGGTTCCTGCCGGCCGCCACCGGCCGCGCGACCCCCGCCGGGTTGCGCGAGGAATACCTGGACCTCTGGCGCGGGCTGTTGCCGGTGGCGCGCGGCGTGCCCGACACGCTGGTGCTGCGCGACTATCACATCGACAACCTGATGCTGGTCTCCGGGCGGACGGGGACTGCGGCCTGCGGCGTGCTCGATTTCCAGGACGCCGTGATCGGCCCGGCCAGCTACGACCTGGTGTCGCTGCTCGAAGACGCGCGGCGCGACGTCGCGGGCGATCTCGCGGCGTCGCTCTACCGGCGCTACCAGGCGGCATTCCCCGCGAGCGACCGCGCCGCCTTCGCCGCCAGCTACGCGGTGATGGGGGCGCAGCGCAACGCCAAGATCGTCGGCATCTTCACGCGGCTCTGCGTGCGCGACGGCAAGCGCGTCTACCTCGCGCATATCCCGCGGGTCTGGCGGCTGCTGGAGGACGACCTGAAGCATCCTGCCCTTGCGCCGCTGCGCGCCTGGTTCGATCGTCACGTGCCGGCCGGCCTGCGCGCCGTGCCGCGGAGCCTGGCCGCATGAGCCGCATGCCGAAGCACGCCATGGTCCTGGCTGCCGGCCTGGGGCTGCGCATGCGCCCGATCACCGAGAAGCTGCCGAAGCCGCTGATCGAGGTGGCGGGCCGCACCCTGCTCGACCGTGCGCTCGACCGGCTACAGGAATCCGGCGTCACCGACGCGGTGGTGAATGTGCACTATCTCGGCGCGATGATCGAGCGGCACCTGAACAGCCGCGGCCGGCCGGCGATCCGGATCTCGCGCGAGGACGACCTGCTCGAGACCGGCGGCGGCGTGCGCCGGGCGCTCAGCCATTTCGGGAGCAGCCCGTTCTTCGTGGTCAACAGCGACATCACCTGGCTCGACGGGCCTCGACCCGCGCTGAAGCGCCTGGCAGACGCCTGGGACGACGAGCACATGGATGCGCTGCTGCTCGTGAACTCGGTCGCCAAGACCGACGACTACGACGGCAGCGGCGATTTCTTCCTGTCGCCCAGGGGGCGGCTGCGCCGGCGCAAGCGCCGCGAGATCGCGCCGTTCCTGTTCACCGGCGTGCAGATCCTGCATCCCCGCCTGTTCCTCGAAAGCGACCCGCAGCGCTTCTCGCTCAACGTGCTCTACGACCGCGCCGAGCAGCAAGGCCGCCTGCACGGCTTGGTGCATGACGGCGTCTGGTTCCACATCGGCACGCCGTCCGGGCTCGCCATCGCCAATCGCGCCGTGCCGCCGGCGCTGCGCCGGGCCAAGGCCGGGTAGGCAGATGCTTCGACAAGCTCAGCATGAGGACCTCATCCTGAGCCTGTCGAAGGATGAGCAACGCCGGTGACTGGTGTTTACGCGGTGCCGCTCGGCGCGGGGTTCGCGGACGCGCTCGCCCGCGGCGTCACCGCGGAATGCGGCGACGACCCGCTCGCCCTCGGCGAGGTGACGATCCTGTTGCCGAACCGGCGTGCGGTACGCGCGGCGGCCGATGCGTTCCTGCGCCGTCGCGACGGCCGGCCGATGCTGCTGCCGGTCCTGCGCCCGGTCGGCGACGTCGACGAGGCCGATCCCGATCTCCTGGCCGGCGACGGGACCGGCTTCGCCGAGGAGGCCGAGCTGCCGCCGGCGATCGGCGAGCCGCGGCGGCTGGCCCTGCTGGCGCGCATGATCCTCAAGCTGCCCGACGCGCCCGCATCCTGCGACCAGGCCTTCGCGCTGGCGGGCGAGCTCGCCCGCCTGCTCGACCAGGCGCATACCGAACGCTGCGATTTCGCGCGGCTTGCGACGCTCGCGCCCGCGCAATTCGCGCTGCACTGGCAGAAGACCCTCGACTTCCTCGCCATCGTCACGGCGCATTGGCCAAAAGTGCTCGAAGAGGAGGGGGTGATCGACCCGGCGCGGCGGCGCGACCTTCTGCTCGCGCGCCTGACCGCGCGGTGGCGCGACCATCCGCCGGCCGGACGCGTGCTGATCGCCGGCTCGACCGGCAGCGTGAAGGCGACCGCCGAGCTGATGGCGGTGGTGGCCGGGCTGCCGCGCGGCGCGGTGATCCTGCCGGGGTTCGACCGCGCCGCCATCGCGGCCGACGGCGATGCGATCCGCGACGACCCCGCGCATCCCCAGCACGCCATCGCGCTGCTGCTGCGCAAGCTCGCGGTCGCGCCCGCGGACGTGACCGACTGGCCGGCGGGCGTGGCGGCGCCGCGGCCCGCCCGCGCGGCGCTGCTGTCGACCGCGATGCGCCCGGCGGAGTCGACCGATGCCTGGCGCGATCTGCCCCCGGCCTCCGGCGCGGCGCTTAAGGGCGTCTGGCGCGTCGACTGTCCCGGCCCGCGCGAAGAGGCCGCCGCGATCGCCCTGATGCTGCGCGAGGTCTTGGAGTGTCCCGGCCGCACGGCGGCGCTGGTCACGCCCGACCGGGCGCTGGCGCGCCGCGTCGCAATCGAGCTCAAGCGCTGGGGCGTGGCGATCGACGATTCCGCCGGCATCGACCTGCTCGCCACGCCGCCCGGCGTGTTCCTGCGGCTGGTGGCCGCGATGATGGACGCTGAGGCGGCGCCCGTGCCGCTGCTGGCCTGCTTTAAGCACCCGCTGGCCCAGGGCGGGCGGTCGCGCGAGGAATTCCGCGGCCTGACCCGTCGGCTCGAGATCAAGGCGCTGCGTGGCCCGCGCCCCGCACCGGGCTTCGCCGGTATCCTGGGCACCCTGCGCGATCTTGGCGACGACGCGCTCGTCAACTGGGTCGGCGACCTCGATCGCGCCGCGCGACCCTTCGCGGCGCTGCTTGCGGGGCAGGCGGATCTGGCCGAGCTGATCCGCGCGCATTGGAATTTCGCCGAGGCGCTGGCGACCGGCCCGGACGGCGTCGGCGCGCTCCGGCTGGGCGACGCCAGCGAGGCGCTGGCGCGGGCGCTCGACGAGGCGCTGCTGGCGGTGGCGGATTTCCCGGCGATCGACGGCCGCGCCTACAAGCTCGCCTTCGCGCGCCTGCTCGCCGGCCGCGCGGTAAGGCCGCAGCGCGGCCAGCATCCGCGCCTGGCGATCTGGGGGCCGCTCGAGGCGCGCCTGCAACAGGCCGACCGTATCGTGCTGGGCGGCCTGAACGAGGGCACCTGGCCGGCCGATCCCGCCGACGATCCCTGGATGAGCCGCCCGATGCGCCAGGAATTCGGCCTGCCGGCGCTGGAACGCCGCATCGGCCTGGCGGCGCACGACTTCGCCGAGGGGTTCCTCGCACCCGAGGTCATCCTGACCCGCGCCACGCGGGTGGAAGGCACGCCGACCGTGGCGTCGCGCTGGCTGCTGCGGCTGGAAACCGTCCTGCGCGCCGGCGACAAGGCGCGCGACTTGCCCGCGGGGCACTGGCTCGACTGGCAGCAGGCGCTGGATTGGCCCGCGCGCGTGCGGCCGGTGACGCGGCCGGCGCCCTGCCCGCCGGTCGCGGCGCGGCCCCGCCGCCTGTCGGCGACGCGGATCGAAACCTGGATGCGCGACCCCTACGCGATCTACGCGCGCTACATCCTCGACCTCCGGCGGCTCGACGACCTGGATGCCGATCCCGGGGCCGCCGATCGCGGCCAGATCATCCATGCGGCGCTGGAGGCGTTCCTGCGGCGCTGCCCCGGACCGTTGCCCGAGGACGCGCTGGAACAGCTCGTCGCCATCGGCCGCGCGGTGTTCAAGCCGATGGCGGAATTGCGCCCGGGCATCATGGCGTTCTGGTGGCCGCGCTTCCTGCGCGCCGCCGCCTGGTTCATCGAGCGCGAGCGCGAACGCCGGCCGTTCCTGGCCGAGAGCTTCGCCGAGCGCGGCGGCCGCCTGGCGATCGATGCGCCGGCCGGGCCGTTCGTGCTGACGGCCACGGCCGACCGGGTCGACCGGCTGAAGACGGGCGGCATCGCGATCATCGACTACAAGACCGGCCAGCCGCCGGCGCCCAAGCATGTCGAGCTGGGTTTCGCGCCGCAGCTCCCGCTCGAGGCGGCGATCGCCGCGGCGGGCGGGTTCGCCGGCATCCCCGCGGGGCCGATAGCGGCGCTGGAGGTGTGGCGGCTGACCGGCGGCATCGAGCCGGGGCAGGTCAGGCCGATCGCCGGCGATCCGGCGGTGCTGGCGGCCCAGGCACTGGCGGGCCTCGGCCGGCTGGTCGCGCGCTACGACGATCCGGCGACGCCCTATGAATCGATTCCGCGCGCGGCCTTCGCGCCGCGCTATTCCGACTACGCGCACCTCGCCCGCGTGCAGGAATGGTCGGTGTCGGAGGACGACGCGTGAGCGAGCGGCTGACCGACCCGCAGCGCCGCGCCATCGACCCCGCCGCCTCGGTGTGGGTCGAAGCCTCGGCCGGCACCGGCAAGACGCAGGTGCTCACGGCGCGCGTGCTGCGCCTGCTTCTGGCCGGCACCGCGCCCGCGCGCATCCTGTGCCTGACCTTCACCAAGGCCGCGGCGGCGGAGATGCATGCGCGCATCGCCGAACGGCTGGGCGCGTGGGCGGTGGCGGACGACGCGACGCTGGCGGACGACATGCGCGGGCTCGATGCGGCGGCGCCGGACGCGGCCATGCTGGCGCGCGCGCGGCGCCTGTTCGCGCGCGTGCTGGACGCGCCGGGTGGCCTCAGGATCATGACGATCCATGCCTTCTGCCAGTCGGTGCTGCAGCGCGTCCCGCTCGAGGCCGGCATCGCGCCGCATTTCGCCGTGCTGGACGAGGCGGCGGCGGAGGAGCTGATGCAGGGCGCGCGCGACGCGCTGCTGCGCGCCGAGGCCGCCGCGCCGGCGCTGGGCGATCCGCTGCGGCTGATCGCCGAGCTGGTCAACGAGGACGATTTCGCCGAGCTGATGGGACTGCTGGCGCGCGAACGCGGCCGCCTGGCCCGCGCGCTCGTTGCCCATGGCGGCATCGAGGGCGTCGCCGCCGCCCTGCGCCGGCGCCACGGCGTCGAGGGGGTGGCCGACGAGCGCGCGCTGGTGGAAGCGGCCTGCGCCGAGGCGGCGTTCGACCGCGCCGCGCTGGCGGTGTCGGCGCGCGCCCTCCTCGCCGGCAGCAAGACGGACGCGGAGCGCGGCCAGCTGATTGCCGACTGGCTGGCAAAGGCGGCGGCGGCCCGCGCTCAGGCGATCGAGCCCTATACCGGCGCCTATCTCACCGACAAGGGCGGCATACGCGCCCGCCTGGCGACCAAGGCGGTGGAGGACGCCGCGCCTGCCGCCATCACGGCGCTCAAGGCCGAGGCGCAGCGCCTGCTGGTTCTGGCGGAGCGCCGGCGCGGCTTCGCGGTGGCGCGGGCGTCCGAAGCGATCGCGCGGCTGGGCGCGGCGCTGCTCGCGCGCTACCAGCGCGCCAAGCACGAGGCGGCGGCGCTCGACTACGATGACCTGATCGAGGCGACCTGCCGCCTGCTGGAGCAGCCGGACATCGCGCCCTGGGTGCTGTTCAAGCTCGACGGCGGGCTCGACCACATCCTGATCGACGAGGCGCAGGACACCAATCCCGAGCAGTGGCGCGTCGTGCAGGCGCTGGCCGAGGAGTTCTTCGCCGGCATCGGCGCGCGCGACGGCATCCGCACCGTCTTCGCGGTCGGCGACCCCAAGCAGTCGATCTTCAGCTTCCAGCGCGCCGACCCGCGCGCGTTCGAGACGATGCGCGCGCATTTCGCCGGGCGCGTGGTGGCGGCGGGTTCCGACTGGCGCGACGAGGCGCTGGCGATCTCGTTCCGCTCGACGTCCCCGGTGCTGGCGCTGGTCGACGCGGTCTTCGCCCTCGACCCCGCGCGCAACGGCGTGACGGCGCCGGATCGCGCGCTGGAGCATATCGCGCACCGCGCCGCGCATGCCGGGCTGGTCGAGCTGTGGCCGGTAGCCGCGCAGATCGGCGACGAAGAGCCCGAGGCCTGGGCGCCGCCGACCGAGCGCAGCTTCGTGGACCAGCCGCGCGCGCGGCTCGCCGATCTGATCGGCGATCGGGTCGCCGACTGGATCAAGACCCCGCAAACCCTGTTGTCGCGGAACCGGCCGATCCGGCCGGGCGACATCATGATCCTGGTGCGCCGGCGCGACGCGCTGGTGGGCGAGCTGGTGCGCGCGCTGAAGGAGCGCCAGGTGCCGGTCGCCGGCGTCGACCGCATGGTGCTGACCGAGCAGCTCGCGGTCATGGACCTGATGGCGCTGGGCGAGGCACTGCTCCTGCCCGACGACGACCTGACGCTCGCCACCGTGCTCAAGTCGCCGCTGTTCGGCTTCGACGAGAACCAGCTCTTCGCCCTCGCGCAGGGGCGCCCGGGCAGTCTGTGGGCGGCGCTCAACGCCCGCGCCGCGGCGTACCCGCAAGGTCCGGAGGCCACGGCGCTAAGCGAACTCGACTGGCTGCTGAAGCGCGCCGATTTCCTGTCGCCGCACGCGCTCTATGCCGAGGTGCTGAGCGCCAGGCGCGGGCGCGCGAACCTGCTGAAGCGCCTGGGGCCCGACGCGGCGGATCCGCTGGACGAATTCCTCGCCGCCGCGCTGGCGTTCGAGCGCGCGCATCCCCCTTCGCTGCAGGGGTTCCTGACGTGGCTGCATGCCGGCGCGGCCGAGATCAAGCGCGACCTCGACCAGACCGGCCGCGACGAGGTGCGCATCATGACGGTGCACGGCGCCAAGGGCCTGCAGGCCCCGATCGTCATCCTGCCGGATACGGCACAGACGCCGAAGGACCTGGACAGCGTGAAATGGTCCGAGGACGGGCTGCCCATCTGGACGCCGCGCGTCGCCATGGCCGATCCGGTCGCCGCCGCCGCGCGGGCGGCCAGCCGGGCGGCGCTGGACCAGGAATATCGTCGGCTGCTCTATGTCGCGCTTACCCGCGCGGAGGACCGGCTGATCGTGACCGGCTGGCGCGGCCGCGTCGCGTCGCGCGACGACAGCTGGTACAGGCTGGTCCAACGCGGGGCCGAGCGCCTCGCGGAGGCCGCGCCGCTGCTCGATCCCGCCTTTCCCGAGCAGGGGTGGGAAGGGCTGGCGCTGCGGCTGCACAGCCCGCAGAAGGACCAGCCGGTCGACCGCGCGTCGGCCGTCGCGCCGGCCGACGCGCCGCCCCTGCCGGAATGGGCACGTCGCCTGCCGCCGCCCGAGCCCGATCCGCCGCGGCCTTTGGTTCCGTCCGCGCCGGAACCGGAGGAGGGCGAACCGCCGGTGCTGGCGCCCATCGGCGCATCCGAGCAGCGCCGCTTCCGCCGCGGCCGCCTGATCCACCGCTTGCTGCAAGTCCTGCCCGAACTGCCGCCGGCGCGCCGGCGCGCGGCCGCGGCGAAGCTTGCCGACCGGCTTGGTCGCGACCTGGCGGCCGAGGCGCGCGCCGACATCACCGCGGCCGCGCTGGGCGTGATCGAGCATCCCGACCTGGCGCCGCTGTTCGCGCCCGGCAGCCGCGCCGAGGCCGCCATCGTCGGCCGCGTGGGCGGACGCATCCTGTCCGGCCAGATCGACCGCATCGTAGTGCAGCAGGACCAGGTGCTGGTGGTCGATTACAAGACGAATCGTCCGCCGCCCAAGCGGGTCGAGGACGTGTCGGCAATCTACCTGCGCCAGATGGCGGCCTATCGCGCGGCGATCGCGGCGGTCTATCCCGGCCGGGCGGTCAAGGCCGTGCTTCTATGGACGGACGGGCCGTCCGCGATGGCGCTGCCCGATGCGCTGCTCGACCGCTTCGACCCCTCGCGGGCGCGCGGCGTCGCGCCGCCTTGACGCTGGCCGGGTAGGCTCCCTAGATATGTACCAATAGCGTTCACCAAGACCGGAAACTTCGCCATGACCCCCAGGAAAGTAACGGAGACCTCCTTCGATTCCGACGTGCTGAAGTCGGCCGAGCCGGTGCTGGTCGATTTCTGGGCCGAATGGTGCGGTCCGTGCCGCGCGATCGCGCCGTCGCTCGAGGACATGTCGAAGGACATGGCGGGCAAGGTCACGGTGGCCAAGGTGAACATCGACGAGAATCCGTCGATCGCCAGCAAGTACCAGATCCGCAGCATCCCCACGCTGATGCTGTTCAAGAACGGCAAGCCGGTGGCGACCCGCATGGGCTCGCTGCCCAAGCAGGCCCTCTACCAGTGGGTCGAGCAGTCGATCGCCTGACGCCCGTGCGGCCGTGGCCTTCGTCTACGAGGGCTACTGGATCTTCTGCAGCAATCCCGGACTCTGGGCGATCGACAAGTTCCTGCTGAGCGGCACGCGCGACGATAGCTGGGGCGTGCCGCCGCACCAGGCCCGTCATTTCGCCCGCGGCCAGCGGGGCTTCATCCGCGTCGGCGTCGATTCCCGCACCAAGAAGCAGCTGGAGGGGCGGCCGCGCATGCGCCCGGGCCTCTACGCGCATTGCGAGGTGCGCTCGGCCGCGCGGCCGGATACCGACAAGCCCGATCCCTATTGGTACGACATGCCGTCGGGTCGCGTGCGGCCCAGCGTCAAACTGCGCTATCTGCGCTCCTATCTCGACCAGCCGCTGCTGATCGATACGCTGCGCCTGATCGCGCCGGAGATCGATCCGCTGGTGCTGCGCGGCTTCCGCCAGGCCAGCTTCCCGATCGGCCGGAAGACCTATGGTTGGCTATTGGAACTGCTCGGCGAGTCCGAGGCGCGTCACGGGTAAGCCCCCACCCTAACCCTCCCCCCCAAGGGGGGGAGGGGACAAATCGAAGATCGTGCTCTCCACTCTTCCCCCTCCCCCTCGACGGGGGAGGGCTGGGGTGGGGGTGACCCCGCGCGAATGAAACAAAGATTAGTCGTTCTCGCCCAGCACTACGCCCGCGAGATAGAGCGAGCCGCAGATCAGCACGCGCGCCGGACTCTGGCCGGCGGCGGCGAGCGCCTTGATCGCCGCGGTTACGTCGGCGGCGGGGGCGGCCGCGATGCCGCAGGCGCGCGCGTTGGCGGCCGATTGCTCGGCCGATACCGTTGCCTGCGCGCCGGGGATGTCGACCGCCTGCAAGCCCGCCACCAGCGGCGCCAGCGGTTGCAGGAAGCCCTTGGGCTCCTTCGTGTTCAGCATGCCGTAGACCAGGTGGAGCGGCCGGTCCCGCCAGCCCCGCGCGACCTCGGCCAGCACCTCGCCGCAGCCTGCGTTGTGCCCGCCGTCCAGCCACAGCTCCCAGCCCGGCGGCAGCATCTCGACCAGCGGGCCGCGGCGCAGGCGCTGTAGCCGCGCCGGCCATTCCACCGTCCGCATCGCGCGGGCGATGTCGGCTTCGCGCACCGGAACGGCGTCCAGCATCTCCAGACAGGCGATCGCGGTGCCGGCGTTGACGATCTGGTGCGCGCCGAAGAGCGCGGGCCGCGGCAGGTCGAAGGCGAAGCGCGTGCTGTCGTAGCGCATCCCCTTGTCCGTCGCCCGGCAGCGCCATTCGACGTGGGCGCGGTAGAGCGGCGCGCGCAATTCCGCCGCGCGCGCCTCCAGCACGCCCTGCGCCTCCGCCGGTTGCGGCGCCAGGATCGCCGGTGCGCCCGGCTTGAAGATGCCCGCCTTCTCGGCCGCGATCTTCGCCAGCGTGTCGCCCAGGTGATCCATGTGGTCCATCGAGATCGGCGTGATCGCGGTGACGGCCGGGCGGTCGATCACGTTGGTGGTGTCCAGCCTGCCGCCCATGCCGGTTTCCAGCAGCACCGCGTCGGCCGGCACGCGCGCGAAGCTCAGGAAGGCGGCGCAGGTCGTGATCTCGAAGAAGGTGATCGGCTCGCCGGCGTTGACGCGCTCGCATTCCTCCAGCGCGTCCACCAGCGCGTCTTCTCCGATTAGCTTGCCGGCCAGGCGGATGCGCTCATGGAAGCGCACGAGATGCGGCGAGGTGTAGACATGGCAGCGCCGGCCCGACGCCTCGATCGCCGCGCGCAGATAGGCGACGGTCGAGCCCTTGCCGTTGGTGCCGGCGACGTGCACGACCGGCGGCAATCTCTTGTGCGGATCGCCGAGCCGCCCCAGCAGGCGCAGCACGCGGTGCAGCGACAGGTCGATCAGCTTGGGGTGCAGCGTCAACAGCCGCGCCAGCACCTCGTCGCTGCGCACGGGCCGGCGGGCGGGGGCGGCCACCATCACTCGCCCGGCGCTGGTGCCCCTGGGGTGGGCGCGGGCTCGGCGGCGGCTTCGGCGAAAGGCAGCACCTCGGCGCTCGGCTCGCGCCGCAGCAGCAGGCCCAGGACGCGCGCCAGGGTGGTGCGCAGGTCCTTGCGCCGGACCACCATGTCCACCATGCCGTGGTCGAACAAGTATTCCGCGCGCTGGAAGCCCTCGGGCAGGGTCTCGCGGATCGTCTCCTCGATCACCCGCGCGCCGGCGAAGCCGACGACGGCGCCCGGCTCGGCGATCGTGATGTCCGCCACCATGGCGAAGGAGGCGGACACGCCGCCGGTGGTCGGGTCGGTCAGCACGACGATGTAGGGCAGGCCCGCCTCGCGCAGCTTGCCGGCGGCGATCACCGTGCGCGGCATCTGCATCAGCGACAGGATGCCTTCCTGCATGCGCGCCCCGCCCGACGCCGGGATCACGATCATCGGCGCCTGCTGCAGCTCGGCCAGGTGCGCCGCCGCGATCAGCGCCTCGCCCACCGCCGTCCCCATCGATCCGCCCATGAAGCCGAACTCGAAGGTCGCGATGACGGTCTGGATGCCGCCGACCGTGCCGTGCGCGACGATCACGGCGTCGCTCTCGCCCGAACGGGACTGCGCGTCCTTCAGCCGGTCGCCATAGCGCTTCTGGTCGCGAAAGCGCAGCGGGTCGGCGGGCGTCCTAGGCAACTCGATGCGCTGGAATTTGCCTTCGTCGAACAGCATCGCCAGGCGCCGCTTGGCGTCGATGCGCAAATGGTGGCCGCAGCTCGCGCACACGAACAGCGCCGCGTCCAGGTCGCGATGGAATAGCATCTGTCCGCAGCCCGGGCACTTGTGCCACAGATTGTCCGCGGTCTCGGTCTTGCTGACCAGCGCGCGGATCTTGGGGCGGACGAAGTTGGTAAGCCAGTTCATCGCGAGCCGATCCTAGCGCCGCGCGCCGCGCACGCCTTTGGCGAGAAGCGACACCTGCTTCAGCACCGCCGCCGCCGCGCCGGGCTTGGCCTTGCCGGTCTTGCCGACATGGTCGGCCACGATCTGCACGATGGCCGAGCCCACCACCGCCGCGTCGGCCACGCGCGCCACCTCGGCCGCCTGCTTGGGCGTCTTGATGCCGAAGCCGACCGCGACCGGCAGCGGGGTGTGCCGCTTCAGGCGCTTGACCGCCGCCGCGATCGACTGCGCGGCCGCCGAGCGCGTTCCGGTGATGCCGAGAATCGCCACGTAGTAGACGAAGCCCGAGGTGTTCGCCAGGACGGCCGGCAGGCGCCTGTCGTCGGTGGTGGGCGTCGCCAGGCGGATGAAGTTCAGCCCCGCCTTCATCGCCGGCACGCAAAGCTCGTCGTCGTGCTCGGGCGGCAGGTCGACGATGATGAGACCGTCCACGCCCGCCGTCTTGGCGTCGGCGAGGAACTTGTCGGCGCCGTAGGTGTAAATGGGGTTGTAGTAGCCCATCAGCACGATCGGCGTGGCGTCGTCCTGGCGGCGGAAGGCCCTGACCATCGCTAGGGTCTTCTTCATCGTCTGGCCGTTCTTGAGCGCGCGCAGTGAGGAGGCCTGGACCGCCGGGCCGTCGGCCATCGGGTCGGAGAAGGGCATGCCCAGCTCGATCACGTCGGCGCCCGCGCCGGGCAGGCCGTGGAGGATCTTCGCGGCGGCGGCCGGGTCGGGGTCGCCGGCGGTCACGAACGCCACCAGCCCGGCGCGTCCCTCCGCCTTCAGCGCCGCGAAGCGCTGCTGCAGTCGTCCGTTGGCGGCGCTCATATCCTCACCCCCAGCGCGTCGGCGACGGTGAAGATGTCCTTGTCGCCGCGGCCGCATAGGTTGACCACCAGCAGGTGGTCCTTCGGCAGCTTCGGCGCGCGGCGCGCGACCTCCACCAGCGCATGCGCCGGCTCCAGCGCGGGGATGATGCCCTCGAGGCGCGAGCAGAGCTGGAAGGCCTGCAGCGCCTCCTTGTCGGTGGCCGAGACGTATTCCACGCGGCC